>JBJFCL010000020.1:20997-55458 GCA_051888935.1 Candidatus Caccovivens sp.
TGCACTCTGCAAATTCTTTTACATTTGCCACTTTCTCCAAAAGGTCAAGTGTTTCGTCTGTTACATTTGGAACAACGATCTCGACTTCCATTGCTTCAATTGAAGCAGAAACTGTCCAAGAGTCATAATTATAATTTACATTCAAGATGTCCCCATCGACAGCAAATCCAATGTTATGAGTCAAATATTCCACAAACATAAATTCGTCTTGATTTGAAGCAAGATTGATATTTTGCAAAATATTTGTCACAACTAAAAGAATCGTTTCAGTTGAAACACCATCAACATTAAGTTCAAATGCAAAAATTTCATTGATTCTGTTCAAATATTCATCAAGTTGGGCAAAATTTCCTTCAACAACCACATCACCAACACAAAGCAAAACCCTGTCACCTTGCAAATAGCATTCTACATCTTCTCCCAAAAGGTTGAAAGCAATCTTTGCAGCCAACTCCTCAGAGAAATCTATTGCAAAAGTCACATCAATTGAATTGTCTTGGTAATAAATAGAAGCAGTGCCACCAATTTGTCTTATTTCCAAAACTTTGTCAACAAAGCTTGAAAGCGAAAGCAAATTGGTTACATCATAATACTCTCCAACAACACTTACACCATTTTCTGCGACAACAAAATTTGCAACAATTTCAATGTCGAGATATTGAGCGGTCACATTTGATAGCATTTGATTTTGCTCTGTCATAGCAACTTGCAATCCGTTTTCCCAAAGCATCACGAATTCATGCTCTGCATAAGAGGTGCTGTCTGGAAGATAAGAATTTATCTTTTCAGAATTGCTAAATGCTTCATCAAAAATATTCAAGAAATTGGAATACAAATTTTCTTCATCAACTTCCGTGATTTTAGACAAATATTCTTGCAAAATTTCAGAAACAGTTTTTCCAGTATACTTCTCCACAAGAAGGTTTATTTCTGTGTCCCATTTATTATAGTCTTCAATGCCAAATTTAAGTTTAAGTTTTTCAGCATCAACATAAACAGTGTTGTCAGTGTAAGTTATGGACAAATCAATGCCATCGATGTTTGCAAACGCCTTAACTTTGAATGTCTCTTCGTTATCAAACAAAAGATGGATTGTGTAGTTTTGTCCGTTTGCATTTATATCGACTTGACCGCTTACAAAATCATTTGCAAAGAGGTTTTGTCCAAAAGTCACAAATTGTGTTGCCCCAGTCATGTCAATAACACTTTCTTCATCAGGAACAACGATTTTATCCGCAACACTCTGAGAATTCATCTGCACATTTGGAGCATTAAATTTTATCGCATTACCTTTAATCACAATGTTATCTTTCAATCTTGCAGATGTAACACTATAATTTTCATCACACAAAATCTGCGCGGAGATAACATTTCCAAGCCTTACAATAATTTCAAATCCACCATCTTCCAATTCTTTTGAATCGCTAACATCAAGCATACTCTGTAAGTTGGAGACATCTAAATTTTCAAAATCAATACCAAGAGCGTTGCCAATGTCATTCAAAAAACTCAGGTCAATATTTATATTTTTCGCAACAAAATCCAAAAGACCCGTAATATCCAAAGTTCCAGAAGAATTTGTTGTCGTGTCAAACTTGTATGTGCTGTTTTCAATCGTCAAATATAGGTATGGTTGTGTGTAAACAGCGCCAACATCAAAGATATTGCCATTATAAGTCATATCAACATCAAAAGACATTATGTTGTTTTGCATATCAACAGTGACATCTCCAACAACATTTAAAAGCATATCCTTGTTTTCAAAAGTTAAATTTATTCCTTCTGCGTGTACATTTTGGAAATTACCAAGACTAACCAAAAATCCGCTGAAAGGATTGTCATCTTCCGCGCCAGCATCATCTTGAATAAGATTTATTAAAACAGGAGGAACATCTCCAAAAAATTCAACATAACCAAAAAAAACAGAAAGTGTCACAATAATATATAATGTAAACACTTTAAACATTTTTGGAAGAAAATTTCGAGGGCGTTTTATTTCTTCGTTCATGCAACCTCCTTTTCACCAGTAACATACTCAATAGAAGGTAAATCAACAAATCTGTATGTATCAGTGAATGTGTCAGTGATTGGAATATTTCCAATCCCTTCTTGCCTAACTTTGTATTGTTCAACATATTCGATTTTTACAAAATTGAAATCGCTGTCAATTGTAACTTCCATTGAAAGAGATACCCAAGTAGGCTTTCCTCTTCCACTTGAAAAAGCAATTTCATAGGAATAACAAAGAGCAGCAGCACTCAAATAACTTCCATCAATCAAAATTGTAAAAGTGTAGGTTCCGTCCGAATTTTTTGTTATAGGAGAATATTTATGTTGAGCGCAAGTTTTTTCCGAAATAATATAAGGCATGACATTGCTTGGATTAGTAAAAAATATTTCCTGATATTCTTCCAAGGTCATTTGTTTGAATCCGTTTGAATCAAAAGTTGCTGTGATATCCTCTGATTTGCCCGAAGGATTGTCATTGAAAACACCATTTTGATTAACCTTGATTTCATTGGTATTGCTGTCATAAATCATTCTTGTGCAGATGGCAGGTGCCATTGAACTTGTTGAAGGACTATATTTATTGAAAATAAGTTTCCCATCTCTAAAAAGTTTTTCACTCTTCATTGGCTGATTGACTTTAACAACTCCCGCATTTGCAAGCACATTTCCAGTCATAAGTTTGTAAAAGCCGTCGGAATGATAGAGATTATACTCTGCAATATTATAGAGTTGCATAGGTGAAAAAGATGATGGTGCAGTTCCTGCTTTTGCACGATTTACCCAAGACAAAATATCATCTTCACTCTCTCTAAAATCAACTTCCGAGCCAACAATTTTTTGTTCAGGTTCAATTGTGTCAACATAAATTTTACCAACAGAAAGACCTGTGACCAACGCCACAGCCACAATCAACACAACGCTTATGATTTTTCTTATTGATAAAGATGTCACTGACAACTCCTAATTTAAATGCAACTCACAAAGACGGCAAAATTCCCCTTTGTGATTGATATAAATATCATAACATAATTGTCAAAATTAGTCAATAAAAATAGTTAAAGATTTTTAAATATTTATATTAGACTACTTAAAATTTTAAAACTAAATATTCACACTCTCCTATTTTAAACACTTCTTTTCAAAACCACAACAGTTTCCATGCGTGCAGTACAAGGAAACATATCAAAAATTTTTACACTTTGAATAGTGTAAAAATCACGTAAAACCTTCAAATCTCGCACCAGTGTCGAAAAGTCGCAAGACACATATACAAATTCGGGAATTTTACTGTTTTTTACTGCTTCCAAAACCTGAATTTTACAACCTTCTCTGGCAGGGTCAACAATCATCACATCAATTCTGTCACTGGCAAGAACGCGCGCAAGTTCATCTTCAACTTTTCCACAAATATTTTTCATGCAATATCTGTCACATTTTTCTTCCAATTTGACGGCACTTTGATGTGCCGAAATTTGATATTCAATGCCATAGACAAATTTTGCTTGTTTTGCAAGCAAGAATGTCAATAGACCTTGTCCAGAATAAGCATTTATCACTCTCTTATTCAAACAAAATTGACAAAGATAATCATACAACTTTTTTGCCACATCATCATTCACTTGATTAAAACCCGAAACATCAACTTCAATCGTATCGTCTCCAACTTTTTGCATAAACTTTTCTTTTCCGCAAACACAAAAAATTTTTGTGTCATTACTCTCCAAAACATCTCCATAAGCAAAAAATACAGAAAAAGTGGATAAAATTTGCAAATTTTTGCACTTTTTTGCGTTAATTTTTGATTTTTGAGCAAAAAGGAAACAAACTGAAATAGCTTGGTCAACTTGTTTTACATACACACTTTTCAAGTCTGCAAAACAATTGGTTTCAACAAATTGTTTTATCACACCGATTGCTTCATTTATCTCTTTGCTGGCAATTGGACAAAAATCAACCTCAAAAAAGTTTCGACTTCTCGCTTTGAAATATCCAAGTCGGCCATTATGTACACTAAGTTTGATTTTGTTTCTATAAAAATATCTATCTTTACTTTCACAAAAAGATATGTCGCCATCATATCCCGTTTTCTTTAATTCGTTTTTCAATATTTGAACTTTTAACAATTTTTCATATTCATAGTCACAATGTTGAAAGGCACAGCCACCACAAATATCAAAATAAGGACAAAAAGCATCAACACGCCTCTCACTTGGATTAACAACTTGCAAAAGAGTTCCTGTTACATACTTCTTGGAATTTTGCGGAACTTCAACAAGGGCAATTTCATCAGGAAGGGTTTTTGGAACAAAAACCACTTTCCCATCAATCTTCCCGACACCAGCACCTTCATAACTTACATCAAAAATTTTTATTTCTTTTTTCATAAAAACATTATATCACAAACACCAATATAAGTTAAAGTAAATTCTATTATAAAAGCTCCTTTTACCAAGATTAAGCAATCTTTTTCAGAAACAAAAACCAAATCCAATAAGCAAGCCATAAAAATCTTGACAAAACAAACAGTACAAGTTTATAATAAGAATACTTGCAGGGGTGGCGGAATGGCAGACGCGCAGGTTTCAGGTACCTGTGGTGGCAACACTGTGTGGGTTCAACTCCCATCTCCTGCACCACTTAAAAACTAAATCGAACACTAGAAAACTTGAGTGTTCAGTTCTTTATGAGCAGGCAACTTACAAGCTAAGTTGAACCAATTGTGTCTTTATAGAATTTATTATTTAAGTTTTAATCAAGAGTCAGTTTTTTCATAAACTCATATTGATCAAAAATCATTATGCCATTTCTTGTTGCAAGCGCTATAGAATCTTTGCTTAATCTATCAAAAACCACAATACATTTGTCACATAATAATTTCTTTGCACCATTGACAGCTTCTGAAATTGCCATAGATTCAACAAAATTATACTTAAGGATATACTTCATTTGTATGCCAAGTTTAGTTTTCCCTTTTACTACAATCACATCTATCCCTTGATAATCAGATTGATCAATAAACATTACCTCACAATTTAATTTGTTATAATATTTTAATAAATTGTCTTGTATTTCTTTATATCTTCTCTCTTGAACAGATGGCAGCTTAATATACTTGTGTATATCATCCGAAATTAGTTTATTTTGATGTAATATCTCTTGCAACTTCTTCCTATCGTTCATTCGAACTTTTTCTGAAATTGTTTGAACGCTCCACAATCTTTTCCTAATATACATAAATATTGGTCTGAACCGAGTTATTGACTCATCAAGTCTACTCACTATCGTTTCTAACTTTTCTATATTAAGATCTCCAGAAACATAAAGATCCAGCATATGCTCTATTAAAAAATTCAGTCTAAAACTTTCTCTATCTTCATTAAGCATTTTAGTTATTTCCATCTTTAAATCATAACTACACTTTGATGTAAGAGTTTCAAAAAATACTGAGATATTCTTTTTATTTTTAAAAGTAGAACTATATAGCGTTTCGCTTTTTCTGGTATAATACTGCAAAAATAGATTCCTTATAAAGTTATCAAAATTTGTTTGTGTTGAAAATTTATGAATAATGTCTAATGCTTTTTCCAATTTATAGAACTCTTTTCTATAAATCATACTATAACAAATTGAAAAAATATTTTCTGAATGGTCTAAGTTTAAAAATGGCGTGGTATGCTTGTAAAGTTTTTTATAATCGTAGTGGCTAAAATAAAAATTCAACAACTGATCATTTTCAAATAAAAGACTTAGGCACTTATAACCTCTCACATGTGGATAACAAAAACTTTCATACATAAAAGAGAAGCTTTTTTCTTCGTCTAAACAAGATTTATTTAAATATAAAGACAATATATCTGATATGTGACTTGGTTCATTCTCCAATATTGTTATTATATTATCTCTAAATCTTTTTAAATCTATATCAACCGAGTTATTTACAAAATTAATTATTTTATTATTAATCTCAGTTCTTGAGCCTGTATAAAAATTACAGTGATTTATATATTCTTTTGAAAAGCAATAACAGTTTCTTGGACAACAAGATAAATGACTAAAAGGGCAAACATTCTTTACCAATAATCTATCTTTATATTCTTCTTTTTCATTTTCTTGTTCACTATATCTTAGTGCAACATTTAACTCACAAGGACTTATAAATATTTTTGAACTATTACATTTAAACCAAAATTTATCAATCGAATTATCACTCACTAAATATGAGGGGACCTCATTCTCTTTACACCAAAATTTATTTAACCACGACTTATTAATATTATTTTCTACAAATCCGCAAATATATTGAAAAAGAATATGTTTTCTCTCTTCTAAAATATCTCTTTTTAAAATAACTTTTGTATGTATATTGTTATCAATCTTGTGCAATGTAAAAAAAATTTCTGTTATAGCTTCTGAAAGAAACTGAATATCATCAATGTTGCTATCATTTATAATTTCTAATCCATTATCAATTCTTGTTTCTTTAAGTCCATTTTCTCTAATACGAATCAAAAAGATCCCATTTTTATTAACAGCATTATTTTTTTCGTCTTCTAAGTTTTTCTTGTTTTTATGCCATACAACACCATCATATTCTATTGCAACTTTCAAGTCAGGAATCAAGATATCTACTTCATATTTTTTGTTATCGTAATCTATCTTTTGTCTGCTTAAAGCATTTATACCATTCTTTTTTAAGAAATATAAAATTGCTTGTTCGGGGAATGAAGTCCCAACAACATTGGCCTTTAATGCACTAACAGGCATTAGATAACTTTCATTATAACCTTTCCACCAATAACTCTCTTTGCTATTTATTTCAACTTGCTCTGGTGGTGTAGAATTCTTTTCATAATCCCAATTTTCTTTAACTATTTTTGGGAACACTGCCATGATTGAAGTGTTAGAGAATCCTTTTTTCTTTTTTGATTTGCAACCACAAGATTTTGCCTTTCCTTTTTGAATTTTCGTCCAAAGAATATTTTTTGCATTTCCACAATCACAAAGACAATGTGCAACGAGTTCGTGTTTATCATTGTATGAGAAGTCTTTAATCGTTAGTTGTCCATATTTTGTATCAATTTTATTTTTAAGATAGAAAGGAACTTCACTTGTTGTTTTATAATATTTTAATAGATCTTCATAATCTCCAAAGAAAAAATTGTCTTTACACCAATCGTAATTAGTGTATTTTTTAAAACATCTTCCAAAAGGATTTTTATTAAAGATTTCCTTAAATTCTTCATAGGAACAAATGTTATAATCCTTAATTTTGTTCCATTCTATTTCTAACTTTACATTGTTTATCATAATAACAATTATAATTTTTTAAATTCTTTATTGTCAAGTCTTTAAAGTAAAAAGGCATTCAAAATTAGAATGCCTTTTCACTAATTTAAAGAGAACAATTGCTCTTTCGAATAATCTTTTCCATCTTTATCTTGCCATGTTGTTAGC
Organism: Candidatus Caccovivens sp.; assembly: GCA_051888935.1. Lineage (GTDB taxonomy): Bacteria > Bacillota > Clostridia > Christensenellales > UBA1242 > Caccovivens. The sequence continues at coordinate 28,462 of JBJFCL010000020.1, forward strand.
ACTTTAAATTTTCTGGTCAATTCGAATGAATAAGCTATTAGCATATCAAAGCTGTGTTTTGGTTCTAATATCTCATATGGAGTCAAGCCCTCTTTTAGCAATGCAAAACCTTTGCTTTCTATCATTTTTACATCAACATTATAGACAGCAACTTCGCTTAAATTATATATCTTTAACCTATAGTTGTTTTGAGAAATCTTAATTACTCGACTTTCTACTTTTGAACATTTTTCATGTTCATGTTGCTTCTTTATTTTCTCAATTTCATCTTGCTTAATTTGAATTTCTAATTCATTAACATTATTTTGTAATTTTTGATTCTTTAAAGAAAAACCGAAAGCAATAACTGATAGAACTATAGAAATACACGATAGTATAATGTTCATAACTTCCATTTTATATTCTTCGATCCTTTTAGTTTATTTTTTAAATCTTTCGTAAAGTCTTTTATAATTTCATTCTTTAAGTCATTAACATTTTCATTAATAACATATTGGTTTCCTTCCATAATTTCTTCTTTGGAAAAATTTGCCCCACACTTTATGCAAATATATTGGTCTTCATTGCTGGTATCAAACATATCACTTCCACAAATAGGGCAATACAATCTTATATTTTTGCTATAATTATTCTTCATTTTATTACTCCATTTTACTTTCTGCGTTGCCTAAGGGCTGATCCAGAAATACTTTTTGTTCTTTCGCTGCTTCTGCCGTCACTAAGGGCTTTGGAAGCTTTTGTTCCAACCCTTTTTGATGTTGTTGCCATTAAAATTCCTCCTTTTGTAAAATTTAACAGAAACTGAATTGAAAAAATCGCTACCAATAAAACTAACAAAATGTTAAATTTTGTGTAAATTTATTGACAACGATCATTAAAAATAGTATAATTAACTTAATGATCGTTGTTGGTCATTTACATAAGAAATGAATTATGATCTTCCCGGATGCAATTCATTTCAATTCAAACAAAAATCCCGACTTTTTAAGTTCGGGATCTTTTATTTATATTGTTTTTATAAAAATCAAATTCTTATAAAATTTTCTCCTTTCTTAAAAAGTGTATTTTTGTTGGAGTGCTGTTATTCACTCTACTCTAATATATTAAAACATTTAATTTAAAAAAGTCAAGCAAATTCGCATCAAAACAAAAATTTTTCAAAATGGCACTGAGGCGTGTGCTTGTCTTGATACAAGTCGGCTCACTGCGTTCGCCGATCGACAAGCACACGCCTAACAAACTGAACTGAAAAAATAAACAAAGCATAAACTTAAACTCAACTCTTTCGCAAAACGAAAGTGGGCAAAAACGGAGTGCGGGCAAGCCAATCACACCTCCGTTTTTTTCTTCGCCCACTTTCTTTCTTGTTTTGCAGTTTTTTGTCGTCAAATTCCACTTTAAGCAAATTAAAGCAGTATTTTATCCTACAAAAGTCAGCATAAAGCATATTGCAAATCCGATTGTTTTGTGTAATATTTTGCTTGTAAATATTCACAAACACATAAAAATTAAACTTTTGTTTAGAAAAGTTTTGGTTTTTATTGAGATTTAGTTTAGGTTAACTTTGTGCTATTCTCAAACAAGAGTTGCTAACATAGTATCAAGTGTTAGCAAGCAAGAGTCAAAAAATGATGACTAACCGTCAATAGACATCATTCTATTTGAAAATTGTTTGTGATACATTTACAGCGTAATTGAAAAAGACACGCAAAATGATAAGCCGAGATTTTCGTATAGAAACAGTGGTTGCATTTTAAGGGTGTAGAAAATGGAGAATTGTCGAGTTCTCACTCTATGCCTTTTTTGATTGCAAAAATCAAGGAGGTTTGCAACCGCTATGGAAGAAAAATTAAAAGTCGTTTTTACAAACAATTTAGATATAAGTGTGTTAGATAAAGATTTTTATCAGTTGCTTTTCGCACGCATTGTTGACCTCCAAAGGAAAAAGGAAAAAAAGTCATGAATTATCCAAAAGCAAAAGTTTACACAGATGGAAGTCATTTTATTGCCATACCATATGAAGAACAAAATTGCACAAAGCGAAAGAAAACGCATAGCACAAAAACAAATGAATTGAATAAAAAAGTTGAGAAAATTTACAAAGAAAGTGACGGAGATAGAAAAGAAAAGATTAAAGCAACGATAAACGAAATAAACAAAGAGATTGGAAATATTGAAAAGTCAACAGAAATTGTAATGTCAAATTTGGCACGCATGACACGAAATGCGATTGTAAGAAAAACAAGAATGAGTCGCAAAGTGTATTTGCAAAAATGGGATTATTTTTGCACATTCACATATGACGATAGCAAGTTAAGCGAATATGAATTTAGAAAGAAATTGAGTAATTGTTTGAAACATTTAAGCAACCGCAAAGGTTGGAAATATGTAGGCGTTTGGGAAAAGTCACCAAAGAACGAAAGATTGCATTTTCACGGATTGTTTTATATACCGCAAATGGTTGGCGAGTTGATTGAAAAGAAAGATTATTCAACGACGAAACATAAAATGCAAGTGACAATTCAAAACACATTTTTCATGGAAAGATTTGGAAGAAATGATTTCAAAGTGATTGTCAAAAACGAATTGGGACAAGCCATTGTCTATATGATGAAATACATTCAAAAGACAGGAGAAAAAGTGGTTTATTCAAAAGATTTGCCAACTTATTTCGTGAGTGCAATTATCGAGCAAGACATTGTCTGCACTATTGGAAATGAAAACCGAAAGTTATTGTTATTTGACGATTTTTACTGCATAGTAGATGACGAGTGTATGGGAAAAGTTAGCCCAGAAGTTATACAAAAGATGCCAAAGTTGAATTGAGAAAAGATATTTGTCTTTTCGCCGGTTGAGCGTAAACGAAACCGCATTTGCCGTCAATGGTAAAGTGCATTGACTTTGTCAACCCTTGACAGCAAATAAAACAAACATTGAAAATATAAAACATATAAGCAGTTTCGTTTTTACGCCCCTTGTCGAAAGACAAAATAAAAAAAATAAAGGAGAATAAAAAGTGAAAACAGCAGTGATATACGCAAGATACAGCAGTGATAACCAAACTGAACAGTCTATTGATGGGCAATTAAGAGTATGTCAAGAATATGCACAAAGAAATGATATTCTTATACTTGACACATATATTGACCGAGCAATGACAGGAACAAACGATAATCGACCAGATTTTCAAAGAATGATTAAAGATAGTAGCAAGAAAGAATGGAACTATGTTTTGGTTTATAAAATAGATAGATTTTCAAGGAACAAGTACGAAACAGCAAAAAACAAAAAGATTTTAAAAGACAATGGTGTTAAACTATTGTCTGCAATGGAAAATATACCAGATACACCAGAAGGCATAATACTTGAAAGTTTACTTGAAGGTATGGCAGAATATTATTCAGCAGAACTTGCACAGAAAGTAAAACGAGGCATGCACGAAACAAGATTGAAAGGTAATTTTCAAGGTGGAACACTTCCATATGGATACAAAGTTGACGGAAGAAAAATCGTGATTGACGAAACAAAAGCAGAGATTGTGAAATATATTTTCAATCAATATTCAAAAGGAATATTTGTGAATGAAATAATAAGGAATTTGACATCCAAAGGTATATTGCATAACAGCAAACCATTTCAAGAAAATATGATTTATCACATACTGAAAAACGAAAAATATACAGGTATTTACAGAAAAGATGGCGAAGTATTTGAAAATATGTATCCACAAATCATAGACAAAGATTTATTCGACAGTGCAAAATCCAAAAGAAAAGTTAATCATTATGGTAAAAATGCAGTCAAAACAATATATTTGCTTAGGAACAAACTTGTTTGTGGATATTGTGGCAAGCCAATAAGTGCAGAGAAAGGAACGAGCAAAAATGGCAAACCAGTCAGCTATTACAAATGCAAAGGAATAAAGAAATATAGAAATGGATGTGTAAAAGAAACAATAAGGCAAGATATTTTAGAAGAATTTATACTCGATACAATCATCACTGAATTGCACAAAGAAAGCATTATGAATAAAATTGTTAGGAATTTGTTTGAAATGCAGAGCAATCCAAACAACAACTCCGCTTTAAACATACTCGCAAAAAGTAAAAAGCAAGCAGAAACAGCACTTAATAATATTTTGACAGCAATCGAGCAAGGCGTAATAAACAAAACAACCAACGCAAGAATGAAAGAACTTGAACAGCAAATTGAAGATTTAGAATCCCAAATGCTTATTGAAAGAAGTAAAATGAATGCAAAAATAAGTGAAGAAGAAATACGAAAGTTTTATACAGATGCTTTGAAACAAGAGCCAATGATGCTTATAAACTATTTGATTAAACAAATCAAAATGTTTAATGAAAGGATTGAAATCACATTTAATAGTCCAACATTGAGAGGTCCAAATACGGACTTTTCTTTTTTAACAATAAACAAACCAATGAGAAAAATCTTACCACATAAGCAATTTAAACTGATTTATATCGAAATTGAATTTTACATATAAAGCAAAAAATCGTGGCTATTTATTCCATGGTGTACTTGACATGAGGGCTCTGGAATGGAGGAAACTTTTGGGCAATCAAGCCAAAGGAAACCAGCAAAATGCTGTTTGTCCTTTGCCTTGTATTACTATTGGTCCATTCCACCTCATGTCAAGTACCTTTCACGGCATAAACCGCCACTCAAACAAAAGTAAAATTGTGGCAGTAAATCTTGCAATCTAAATTTTAATGCATTAAAATCTAAGTAAATTTTTTAGAAGGAGAAAATTAAAATGAAAAAGTTTATAATCAAAGCGAACAAATATTTAGATAGGGAAGTAGAAGGATATTATCATTGCGATTATATTGGATATCAAAAACATGGAAATCCTGATTTTATCAATCATCTTAAAAACATGAGTAAACAATATAGTGAAACGGACTTGGTTGAGGATTTTGTGAATGTGGCTGAAAAACTTACTGCTGATTTAAAAATTATCGTAGGGACGCAAAAACATTCTAAATATACAATCTGCACAGTTCCGAGATCTAAAACAGACAAAAGTTATTCTCAAAGTCAACTGATGTTTAAAAAGGCAGTTTCAAGTGTTGCTGACAGTCTTGGATTTAAAAATGGCACAAATGCAATTAAAAGAATTAAAAACACAAAAACAACGCACAACTGGAGGCTTGAAAACAATACTGGAGATGAACCGTATGTTGGCATAACAAAGGATACTTGCGAAATAAACAAAAGTGCAATAAACAATGCTAATATAATTCTTGTTGATGATATTTACACTGAAGGTGTGTATGTTGCGGAGGATTGTATTCAAACTTTGTTTGATTTTGGCGCAAAAGATGTTATACTTTATGTAATAGCAAAAACAAGGAGTTAAAATGTATTCTAACTTGGCACTCAAACTTTATGCTGCGGTGTGCGAGGGCATTATAAAATCCAATTCAATGTTTTGGAAGAGTTTTTCTTCGCCTGAAAAAGTGGAAGAAATTAAAATTGGCGTTGAAAAATACGAAAAAACCTTAAAAAATGCAAATTTTGATGTGATTTGTTGCTTTGATGAGGAATTCCCGCAAATAAAGAACAATATTAAGCAAAGCGAAAAACCTTTTTTATTTGTCTATCGTGGCGACATTAATTTGTTGAAAGACATTAACAAAAATGTTGCTGTCATTGGCTGTTTGACACCTGACGAAGATATTGAGAAAAGAGAAAGAAAAATTGTTGATGAACTTATTAAAAACGATATAACAATTGTCAGTGGACTGGCGAATGGCTGTGATACGATCGCTCATAAGACTTGCGTTGAGAGTGGTGGAAAGACTGTTGCATTTCTTCCAACAGTTTTGGACAGTATTTATCCTTACAACAACATCGAATTAGCAAATGAAATTGTAAAAAATGGAGGGCTTGTCATCACTGAATATGTTGCAAAGTCAAAAAGTCGCAATGAAGGCATCAAAAGATTTATTGAAAGAGACCGATTGCAAGCAATGTTCAGCAAGGCAGTTATTTTGATTGCAAGTTTCCAGAAAGGCGAAGGAGACAGTGGCTCAAGGCACGCAATGAACAAAGCAAAAGAATATGGACATAAGCGATATGTTATGTTTAATGAAAAGACCGATAAAGAAAAATCGATTTTCCGACTCAATGTGCAATTTTTGGAGAATGGGTCAACCCTCCTCACTCAAAACTCGATAAAGGAACTGATAAAACAATAATGATATTAATTTCGGATTTAGATGACACTTTGGTAAGCTCAACAGTTTTAAACAATGATGCCTATAATTTTGCTTTGGAGAAATTTGGATATAAAAGAATTGAAACCCACAACCGAATAACACGAAACAACTTAAATAAAACATCGTTGCAAACTTTAGACAAAATCATAGAAGAAAAGCAACGATATTTTTGTTTAAACTGGATGAAATATAGACTGGTTTTAAATTATGTCCTTTTTCAAAAATTAAAGCGAAACGGAAAACATAATTGCTTTTTATGGACAAAAGCAAGTAAGGAAAGAGCAAGTTCAATTGTGAAACAATTTGAATTAAATAAAATTTTTCAAAACATTATTTATGATGACAAAACGAATTTTGATAAATCGGTAGAGACAATCAAATCTCTGACAAAAACAAACGAAGTTTTAATTTATGAAAATGATGAAAGTAATTTTCGAAACTATAAACAAATTAAACCTGTCGATGCAATCAAAACTGATATTTTTGATGTTAAAGGATATTTGATAAAATTTTAATAACAAAGTCTAAATCTCCCCACCTTTGATAAGGTGTTCGATTTAGACTTAAAGTGGTGCACCAAAACATTAAACCTACATCTAGATAATATCGGTGATGTAGGTTTTTGTTTCCATTAAACGATTATATTTTTGACTAAAAAATGTAAAAATCTTTTAGAGCATACTAGCAGTTCAAAAAACAGGTTGTTTAAACCTGTTTTTTGTTTATGCATTTTTTTGTTTATCAGTAAATGACAACGTTTTTGTACCATCTCCAATTGTTATATCGTTGGAATCATATGTTTTAGATGTTTTTGTTCCATTTTCAACATCATAATTTGTGTTTATAACTTGGTCACCAAACAAAGCAATTGCAAGTTGATCATATTGGTTTCTTTGAGCGTCATTTTCAACGCTAACTTTAACAGCATTGTCAATAACAATAACAGTCTTTCCCTCGTTACAAACCATGATAACATCAGGGTCAACTGTCAACTTTCCGCCTTTATTGGAAGGGTTTTCATTGAAAATAAACATATTGGAAGTTTTAAAATTGTTTGCCTTTGCAAAATTAGATTCATAATCTCCAATCAAAGTATCATAGCCTTTACCATCAAATAAATAATTTGCGGAACGTGCCCTTGTAACCGTTGCAGATTCGAGTGCGTTTGCAAGTCCGTCTGTGGTTTCAATATCTGAACCACTTTGGAATTCAATTTTGTAAATAGCATTTCCCAATCCTATCTTTGAACCTGCATCAGACATAGCAAATGCAACATTCTCATCAACATAGAACAATGTTGAAGCATCTCCTGTTACTTTGGCAAGAATCGTTCTGACTTGTGCATCATTATATCCAATTGGTTCTTTAACTGGGGTACTTTGAATATAAATATTTTCTTCTGTAATCTTTCCATTCGCTCTAAGTGCTTCAAATTCTGCTGTATAACCAGAAATATATGCATTCACAGCTGCTTCTTTGTCAGCAACATATTCGGAGATATATTGTGTCATTTCTGTTTTATAAGCATATGCATTTGGGGCAACATCAACAGTTCCAACAACATATACGAAGTTAGGATTGTATTTCCCTTCAAGGTCACGATTTGCAACAGTGTAACCTTCTCCTGTAAGTTCGTCAATTGCAACTCTTCCGAGGTATTCGTAAGCACCTTCTATCGTTGCTTTTGTGTAATCAATTTTCTTTAATTGTGCTTCTGTGAGGTCACTAGCAGAAACTTGATAAGCATTACCATCTGCATCTAAATAAACTGGCCAACTTGATTGAGTATAAGTTAAGATTTCATTTTTTACAATTTCTGAAATTTGTCCCATTTCGATTGATTTTGAACCATCAGCATTTGTAATCACACGAAACAAATCTTGATCATTTACAAGTTGTGCCATTTGTTCCGCACCATTCATTTTGGCAAGAGCTGTTTCATCTTTAATGCTTGCAATTGCTTGTTCTTTATTACTCTTGGTTTCTTCTTGTTTTGCAACTTCGGTTTGTCGAGCTTCTTCTTCTGACCTAGCATTTTTGACATATGACGAAACAGTAAAATGTGCAATAGCCAAAGCTGCAATAGCAATCGTGGTAAGTCCAAGTGCCACTTTATGTTTGAGAGCCTTAACAAAAATAGAACTTGATTTTGAGTAAGAAACTTTGCCATTACCATAATTGTTATCTATCCAAGTTTTGAGATTAGAACTATCATTAGATTTCGTATCTTTTATTTTGAGAGTTAAATTGTTTTTAACAACTCCGTCTATTTCGTCATAATAAGTCACAACTGCATTGCCATTATATTTGTTTTCAACAATTTCTTTAACTGCAACTGCCCCGACATTTTTTAATTTGTCTGTAAATTCGTTCATGGCTTTTGGAGAACTACTGAGCAGGTCTAAATCTTTAATAGTCAATTTTTCTTTCTGCAAATCAGATGCTTTTACCATATAAAGAGTCTTTCCATCTTTGCCATCAAGTCCTCTGTTTTCTTCTTTCCAATGTGGTGCAACCACAAAATAAACTTGATCTTTTGTTGCATCATTCAGTTCAGCACCTTCATAATATTTCACAGGAAGAGAACTTTTATAAGTACACTTTCTTTTATCATACTTTTTATCAATAAAATCTTTAAGATTTAATTCCGCAGCAAAGTTCTTGTCCATGATTGTAGTCATAAGGTCATCTTTAAGTTCTTTAACAACTTCGTCATAATCATAATAAGTAACTACTGTTTTACCATTAGTTTTGTCTTCAACTACATTTTTGACAGCAACCGCACCGACATCTTTTAATTTGTCTACAAATTCGTTTACATCCTTTGAACCATTAATTAAACCTTTAATAGTCAAATCTTTTGCTCTCAAATCAGATTCTCTCACCATATAAAGAGTCTTTCCATCTTTACCATCGAGATCTCTGCTTCCTTTATTCCAATGTGGTGCAACCACAAAGTATGCAGGCGTTTTTGTATCAACAAATTCAGCGGCATCATATGATGAAACATCTTTAAGTGAGAACCTTGTTTTAGGTAAAGAACCTAACATATCATAAGATTTTCCACAGGCTTCGGCTAATTTTTTGTAAAGATTTTCAAATCCTGGTTGTTTTATAACTTTTTCAACAGATTCAACAACTCTATCAAACTTTTTTATATTATTCTTAATAGTAAAAGATTCACTTGACAATGATGTACCATTATTAAATTTAAAAACAAGACCATCGCCTTCCTTGTTTATGACTTTACGAATAAAATGCCAATCGCAATTATCCCTAACTTTCCTTCCAAAACAAGTTTTGCAACCTGATTCTTCATCTTTAAGAAAAAGAAACTCATAACCTTCAACAGTCATTTTTCCAAGTCCAGTCTTTTTATCAAATTTTGGTGTATTTCTATCAATTTCTTCAAAAATTTCTTTTGATACATCCAATAAATCAATTTTGTGTTCTTTACTCTTAACTTTAAATATCATAATAACCACCTCCGTTATTTTGTTTAATTTTACTATAATTTTTTTTAGGTGTCAATACCCTTTGCGCAAAAAAAAATGTATTTTTAAACATATTTAAAAAAAATAAGAAAATATCGTCATATTATATGATATTCTCTTAAAAAACTTGTAAAAAAATCAAAACTAAAACCTAATCGTCAATCGTCTTTTCGTCCAAATATGTTGCCATATAATCTGCCAGGTGAAACAAAAATGCAATAGGATAACGTCCAAAGACATTTTTGAGCATATATGGATTGTTTTTGACTCTTTCATCAAAAGCACCCATATGCCAATTTATTGCCATCGCTTCTTCGCGTGTCAATTTCATAAATCCTGAAATCATATACACTGATTTTTCACCATGTCCATATGGAAGAGTGTCTTCCACTTTGTAAAATGGTCTTTGCACCCATTCACCATCAATTTTTACATTACGCATTTCTTGTTTATAGAAATTTACTTTACAAATATCATGCAAAAGAGCAATTATTGCCACACTTTCTGGTGAAATTTTTTCTTCCCAATTTTCACCATATTCGCTCGTAATCAGTTTTACAAATCTTTTGTAGACATTTATACTATGTAAACAAAGACCACCTTCAAAATTCGAATGATTTTTTGATGACGCTGGTGCAGTAAAAAAATCTGTTTTTTCGAGATATTTCAAAAGTTCTTCACTACCTTCACGCTCAATATCATAATAAATTTCCAAAAATTCATGTTTAATTTCGTCCAAATCCATTTTTCCTTCCCTTTTTTCTTATATTTTAACAATAAAGAATTCCAAAAATCAAATAATATAGTGCATTTTCAATTTGCATTTGTCCATTTTTTATATAAAAATCAACATCATTCAACATTTCATAAATGTTTTTAAGTTGAAGTTTGGTAAAATTTTTCGAAAGCGTGCGCGCCTTTGTAACGGCATATTCTTTGACAGACAAAAGTTCAGCAAGTTCTTTGTCAGTCATATCAGAAACCGCGACAAAGAAGAGTCGTCTAAAATGATTCAATATGAGTGAAAATGTCTTTGTGTCTTTCTCCATCAAATTCAAAAGAGCGACTGCTTTGTCAGCATCACGCTTTGAGAGGGCATCTGTCAATTCAAAAACAGTAAATTCTGTCTCCTTACAAACTAAATCTTCGACAATTTTTGATGTAATTTCATGGTCGTCACACGCAACAAGCTTGTCAATTTCATTTTTTATCAACGAATAATAGTTGCAACATGACTCAATCAAATTTTGACAAGCATCTGTCGTGATTGTCTTTTGATGTGATTTTAAGGCACTCACAATGAGTTCTTGCAAACTCTTATCGTCAAGGCGTTTTGCGCTAACTTTCTCGCTGATAATAAAATCAAATTTGTTAAAGAAATCAAAAATGACCAAACAAGTACTTTCAACAGGGCTTTTTAAATAATCTTTTAACTTTTTTTTGAAATTCTCTGTGATTTTTGTGATATTTTTCAAAAGTACCAATTTTTTCTCGCTGCCCATTGGAAGGGTTTGACACGCATCAATCACACTGTCCCCTTCAAAAGAATCATCATCAAAAATAACCAGGTTGAATTCTTCCAATTGAAGATTACTTGATTTTTTAATCAATTCCAGCGCTTTGTCATATAGAAGAATATCTTCTCCTTGCACCAAGTAACATGGTTCAATCTTTTTTTGCAGTCTTGCCTTTAATGTTTTCAATCTAAACACCTCCATTTAAAATCTTTGCCATTTATATCATAACATATATTGCCATATTTTTGATAACTTGAACTTACACAACTTTCATCATACACGCTCAGTAAAATATTACTTTCGATAAAATAGTCAGCGAGATTCGTATTTTCACCAAGTATGACAAAATCATAAACGCTTATTTCCGCCCCACTATTGAGTGCAGATTCAGCATTATCGGAAAGCACAAGTACTTTAATTTCATCAAACTCTATTTCAATTCCAAGCAAATTATCATTAAAAAATTTATATGTAAATGAAAAATTTCCAACTTTTCCTTGCTGATTTGGTTGAACAGCAATTTCTTCGTCAAATTTAATTTCATTATCGCAACAAATAACATTTTTTATATCGCAAGATTGCACTTGCTCAATATTCAATTTCGAATTTAACAAAAATAGATATTCTGTTTGTGTGTTTTGACAGTGCATCAAATTTTTTGAGAACGAACAATCTCCCATATCCACCAAAACACTTTGTCCAGTATTATCTTTCAACAACACCACTTGCCCATAATTATAACAATACGAAATTGAAGCAGTTTGTGGCAGTGGAATTTGCAAAATTATTGCAACAGCAAAAAATAGCGACAAAGTGCATGAACAGCAAATCACTTTTGTGCGTTTTGAAACCATGAAAAATCTGCTAGTCAAATACAACAGCACAAAGAAAATTGCTACCAAAAATATGTTAAAAGGTTCAAGGGTAAAAACTAGATGTGTGTTACCAAAAAAGTCAGCAGTTTTGTATATAAAATCAAATCCCCACCCACAAATTTTCAGCAAAAAACTCATAAAAGGCAAAACGCAAGAAGTAAGCGCACTTACAAACAAAAGTGGATATAGCAAACCAAAAAACGGCACTACTATCAAATTGACAAAGAAGGATAATAGATTTTCAACGGCAAAAATCTTAGCACCAAAAGGCACTATGCCCAAATTGGCAGATATAGACACTGCAAAACTTTCAGAAATAATTTTAGGTAAAAATTTGTTAAACATTTTTGATAGAGTTGGTGCAAAAACAATTATGTTCATAACACAAAAGAAACTCATCAAAAAGCCAATATCCATCGCCGACAGTGGTGAAAACAACAAGATAACAGAACCTGCAAGTCCAACGGAATTCAGATTGTCGTAACATTTGCCAGAAAGGTTTGTGGCGAGAAGCACCAAACCCATTATTCCCGCTCTTACAACCGATGGTGTAAAACCACAAAGATATGCATATCCAAAGAGAACAATTGCACAAACGAGAAAATTCCAAATGCCACGCACGCGACATTTCTTCAAAACAAAACCCAAAAGAATAATCAAAAAACTGATATGCAACCCACTCACAGTGAGCAAATGTATTATTCCAGCAGAATTATAAGTGTTTTTAATTTCAACATCTACATCCGACTTATCTCCAAATAAGACCGCGTAAGCAACCGCTCCGTTATCGTCACCCATACTTGTATACAGAACATCTTTAACTTTTAATCTAAATTTTTCATCAAGCGTCAGTTTACTGCCTTCAATACTCACTGCATTTGATTTTATATCGCAAATATATGGCGTATTTTTGCGATAATAATAATTTTTAAAGTTTTCCAATTCAAACATCTTCACATTTGAAACATATCCCTCAAAAGATATAACATCTCCTGCCGATAGTTCTAATTCATCATAGTTTGTTATTGACAAACTGATATTTCTTTGCTCTTTCCCATCAATTTTGACATCTTTTAAAGTTACAGCATAACGCCAACCATAATCAGTCAAATCATCAGCGATTCGACCTTCCACTTGACAAATTTGATTATACTCTGTTGCCTCAAAAGAGGATATTCCCACAAAGTACCAGCCAATTCCAAACAAAAAAATACAACAAATTGTAATAAGTTGGACGAAATGTTTTGACCATACACAATAAACCACAAAAGCAAGCAAAACAACTGATATTAAAACGATATATTTAACATTGCCAGCAAAAAGATATCTCGTCGAGGAGATTGCCAAAAGAAGTGCTAAAAAACCATAAAAAAGTGGTCTAAAATGAAATAATTTTTTCTCTTTGGTGATCATTTCGCTAATAGATTAACACAAAATCACAAATTTTGCAAAACATATCCCAAAATGTCAATTTTTTGTATTTTTATTTAATCCCACCTTCGACCATTTTAATTTTCCACCTCACAAATCGCCAAAAAGCATTCCGCATTTTCGTTTAGTGGCGAAAATGAAAAAACAAGCGTAAAAATGAACTTTTCACGCTTGTATGGAAATGAACCAAAAAGCATAGTTTTTTCATCGTGACAGGTGCGACGGGATTTGCCCCAGACTGACGAGAAATTTATTTTTCGGCAAGTCAGTCGCCGACTTCATCAAAATTGTCAGATTTGTGTTGTAGCCTTGCGGTCGAGCCTACGCAGAGTAGGTTCATGCGAACGGAATTCGCAAAAAAAGTCGAAGACCTTTTTAATCCTGCCTTCGACTTTCTTCACTGCCAAATTTAAATCACCACAAAGCACTTGCATACTAAGTTATTTTTGGCAGGGGTGGCAGGATTTGAACCTACGCATGCAAGAGTCAAAGTCTTGTGCCTTACCGCTTGGCTACACCCCTTGGTGGCTCGCCCGGGATTCGAACCCGGGACCCCTTGATTAAAAGTCAAGTGCTCTACCGGCTGAGCTAGCGAACCATAAAAATTTATTCTGCATTTGCAAACGGAGTGTGTTTTGTGTTTTATTCAAAAGTGAAATAGTGCTAGCCAATTGCTTGCGAATAGCAAGTTGAGATTGGTGCAATTTTCACTTTGGCTGGGGTGGTAGGATTCGAACCTACGCAATGTTGGAGTCAGAGTCCAATGCCTTACCGCTTGGCGACACCCCATCGTCCGCGAAAAGCGGAAATTTATATGGGGTGATCGAAGGGGGTCGAACCCTTGACCTCCAGAGCCACAATCTGGCGTTCTGCCAACTGAACTACGACCACCACATGGTGCTCCCAGGAGGATTCGAACCTCCGACCTCCGCCTTAGAAGGGCGTTGCTCTATCCAGCTGAGCTATGGAAGCAGATGGAGCAGGTGAAGGGAATCGGACCCTCGCAACCAGCTTGGAAGGCTAGTGTTCTACCACTGAACTACACCTGCAAATGCTCTAATAGTTTATCACGAGCCCAAACAAAAGTCAAGAAAAATAATGAAAAAAAATAAGAAAATCATCACTTATTGCACAAGCCCCCAAAATTTAGTGCAAAAATAAGACAATTTCCAATAAATCATTAACTTTAAACAAGAAATTTTTATTAAAACGAAAAAAATTATACAACGTTTTTATATAGTCCCATCTCATAATACTCTGCAACCAGTTTAATAACCTCTGCACTTGTCGGCTTGTACCCCTTTTTTACAACTTCCATTCCAAAGAGTTTGTTAAGGACATCAAAACCTTTGTTGTTATATGTAAAAGTTATGGCGTTTTGAATATTGGCCTCCACACGGAACGGATTCTTTACACCATAAAATTTTGCTACATCTGCAAACAGTCCTTTTAGATTGTAAACTTGCATAGGTTCAGCAATAGCATATTCAATCGCCTTTGCAAGATAAGAAAATCCAATAAGGTCACATTTTACACCGATACGAATTAAAGTCAATTTTACAATCTTTTCAATTTCTTTTGCCATAGCATTTTCTCCTTATATGTGAATTATACTCCTCAAATTATATCACTAAAATTGCAAATCGCAAAATATTTTTTCAATATTTTACAAAATATTTACAAAAAAATTTAAAATTTTTCAAAATTTATTCATGATTTTAAATACGCGATAAAGTCATTTTCAATATTTACTTGCAAAATAAAGAGAAAAATGCTAATATATAACGAAATGGAGACGTATCAAAGAGGTCGCACTGAGCCGCACTCGAAATGCGGTTGTCGAGGAATCGGCACGTGGGTTCGAATCCCACCGTCTCCGCCAAGTAGAACTCAGTTGAACTCTAAATAGTTGACTAAGTTTTGTTTTTTTTAGGAGAAACAAATGAATAAATATGAAAACATATTAATTTGGATTGCAAAAATTTTTGGTTTTAGTCTTGTTGCCTTAACGGCGTCTGGACTTATAGCGAGTCCAATAATAGTAGTCATTTCTGTTGGCTCTGAAATGATTGGTGCTATGTTGTTATTATTTGAATTTTGTTTATGTTGTTCAATACATGGTGTTTCTGGTTCAATAGGTTTATTTTTCTTAGGAGATCATTATGAACCAACAGGATATGTAAGCAATGGACAATCTTTGCTCTGGCCAGTAGAAACATATATATATGTGAAAAGAAATATGATTACTAATTTTATAGAGATTATAACTTGTTCAGTTTTTAGTGTTGTGTTTATTATTTTATTATGTTTAAATCTATTCACCACAATTTCAATATGTGGATTGATTGCTTCTATAATAGCTTTTGTTGTTTTCTATTTATTTTATAAAAAAGAACATCACAAATTACAAAACGACAGCTTAGAAAAATAAAAATTAAAAAGAGGTATATTAAGTTGGTTCAACTGAGGTTAAAAGTCGCCCGTCATCAATTTGCGAGTTCGGGCTGAATTTTTTATGGATTCAAATTTTTCCATCAAGAGAGAGTCATACGAAACATTTAGAGATAAATGTTTCGCATTTTCTTTTTACAAGTCTGTTTTAGTATTGTTATGCCATATGCCAATAGATAAAAAATAAAAACACTTCAATTTTATGAATTTGAAGTGTTTTTAAATTACATATATTTCCCTATATATAACATCTTTTACTTATTTAACATTTCAAGCAAATATAAACTTTGAGGCGGGATTTTCCCATTTCCATCAGGACCAATGTTTATTGTGTAGTTAATTCCTAAGTTATTTAATTTAGTTTTTATTTTTTTTATTTCGTCTAAGGATTTAAAATTGCAATCATTTTTTGAATATCCCCATGAATTATTTAATGTGCAAACTGATTCATAAACACTATTCTCGGAGTACTTAAAACCATTAAGTTTGTTTAAGTCGCTCGTTTTAAATTCTTTTGGTATTTCTTGTGGTATTTCATTATCTCCAAGGGTTACATAATCATAACTGCCATTTCCCAATCTCGAATTTATTAAGCATTCTGGTTGATATTTCTTAACTAAATTATAAATTTCTTTACTTTGTGATATTTCAATAGTTTTTGGAGTATCAAACCAAAAAATATCTATTTTTCCATAATTTTCGCAAAGTTCTTTTATTTGTAATAATGCTTTTTCTCTAAAATATTGATTAAAGTCCTTTTTTGAATTATCAAAAAAATCCCAATCATTGCACCAACTTGTTCCAGCGCAATCTGTATTTGGCGAATTATATCCACCCCCATTAAACTCGTGCCAATCCAAGTCTTGCGAATAATAAACTCCAAATTTAATATCATATTTTTTGCAAGCAACAGATAATTCTTTAACTAAATCTTTGCCATAAGGAGTGTTCATTATATTGAAACTATCGTAACTGCTATTAAACAGACAAAAACCATCGTGGTGTTTTGCTGTAATAATTATGTATTTATACCCATTTTTACAAGCAAATTGGGCAAGTTCTTCGCAATTAAATTGACATGGATTAAATATGTTTACAAGTTTTTCATATTCATTTTTTTGTATTCTAGCAAAGGATTGAATCCATTCACAATAAGAAGACATCTTTTTTCCTGAATATTCTCCACCAAGAATCGAATATAGTCCAAGATGAATTATCAATCCTGTTTTTGCACATCTAAACCATTCATACATACAATTTTCTTCCTTTGTTTTATTATAACAATTATTTTCTATATATTCAAATAAAAAGATTTGCTATTGAAAAATTTAAAAAAACAAACCTTTCATGTATTGAGTTCAATCGTTTCCAAAAAAAACATTCACATTTTAGATTGAAAATCTTTTTTTAGTGATTTTTTAAATAAACTTTATATATCTTTTTAAATGTGTTATAATTCTTCCACGGAGAAAATTTATGGATTACGAAGCAACTTATGAAGATTTGTCAAGTTTAGAAAAAGACACTTTTGAGATTATTGATGTTAGAGATGAAGAATCGTTTAAGTTTGGCCATATAACTGGTGCAATTAATATACCTACTGGCGTCATTGATGATAAAATTAAAGATTTTTCAAAGGATAAAGAACTCTATATTTATTGTAAAAGTGGACGCATAAGCGAAGAAATTGTAAAAAAACTAAGGGAACAAGGATATCTTGCTTACAATCTAAAAGACGGATACTTTGGTTGGTTACGCAACCATGTTTCAGATTTAATGGACAATGAAAACGCAAACAAAGTGGAAGAAAGTATTAGAAAGCGATTCCACAAAAGTATTTTTTCTAAATTTTGCAAGGCTATCAATGAATATGACCTTATTCAGCCAAATGATAAAATTGCCGTTTGTATTTCTGGCGGGAAAGATTCAATGCTAATGGCTAAACTTTTCCAAGAATTAAAACGACACAACAAATTTCCATTTGAATTGGTATTTTTGGTTATGGATCCTGGGTACAGCAAAGAAAACAGAGAAATTATTGAACGAAACGCACAAATGCTCAATGTTCCAATAACAATTTTTGAAACAAACATCTTTGAAAATGTTTTCAACATCGAAAAATATCCTTGTTATATTTGCGCACGAATGAGAAGAGGTCACTTATACAATAAGGCAAAAGAACTTGGTTGCAATAAAATCGCCCTTGGTCACCACTATGACGATGTAATTGAAACAATACTTATGGGAATGTTATATGGTGCACAAATTCAGACTATGATGCCAAAACTTCATAGTTCTCATTTTGAAGGCATGGAATTGATTAGGCCAATGTATCTTATTAGAGAAGAAGATATCAAGCATTGGAGAGATTACAACGACCTTCATTTCATCCAATGTGCCTGCAAATTTACAGATAATTGTTCATCAGAAGGTTGCAAATTGAACAATACTGGTTCTAAAAGAAGAAAAGTCAAACAATTGATTGCACAATTAAAAGAAGAGGACCCTCAAATTGAAGGCAACATTTTCAAAAGCGTGGAAAATGTAAATCTTGCCACAATAATTGCCTATAAAGACGAAAATAATATTCGTCATCATTTTAATGATAAATATTGATTTGCATAAAATTGTGCGATATTTTTAATCTTTTTATTAAAGACAATCAAATAGAAAATGTATAAAGATGCGAAAAATGAAATAAGGCGAACTCAAAAGTTGGCCTTATTTTTTTGCAACATAAAAACAAAAAATGCTTTTTATGATTATTTGATATTGACAATTTATAAAAAATCAACTATAATCAAATAAATAAGGAATGGAATAATCTATGGAAAATTTAAAAGAAAAAGATTTGTTTAATAAAACATTAGAATTAATAATTTCAGCAGAAAACATATTCGATGAGGAAAAATTATCAGAAATAGATAATAAAGTCGTAGAAATCTTTGCTAATAATCCAGAAATTTTGACAATTCAAGACAAAGATGGATGGAATTTAGGAATGCAAGCTGCTGATAGTAGATTAGAACAATCAACAATGAAGGCGTTGGATAATGAAGAAGCAAGTATACAAAAAGATAAATATGGAAGAAATATTGGTATGCATGCAGCTTATAACGATTTGGAGCAAGCAACGATGAAGGCATTAGACAATAAAAATGCAAGTTGCCAACTAGATGATGAAAGAAGAAATATTGGCATGTATGCAGCCTATAATTGTTTAGAACAAGCAACAATAAAAGCGTTAGATGATGATTTTGCAAGTCTACAACGAGATATTTATGGGAAAAACATTGGCATGTATGCTGCTGGTAGTATATTAAAACAAGCAACAATGAAGGCATTGCTTAATAAAGATGCAAGTCTTCAACAAGACAAAAATGGAAAAACATTGGTGGAATACGCATCAAGATTTTGTCAAATAAATGAGAAGGATGAATTCTCGAAATAAAAGAAGACAGCAATATAATTAAATATTTTTGAAACCTTAGCACAAAGTTAAACGCCAAGAACATTGTTCTTGGCGTTTTGTATAATTTTATGAATTTAAAAGATATTTTAAAACTCTTGGAGCACAAATCAAAAACCAACTCGCAAATTTTTGTGGCTCATTCAAAAGTTCCTGTGCCAAAGCGTCAATGCTTATCCATCTATAAGCACTCGCTTCTTCCAAGTTTAATTCAACTTCACCAGAGTACTCCCCCAGCAAAACATGGTCCAGTTCATATTCATACAAATTGTCATTGAATTTGTGTAAATATATGAAAGAGAATAGTTCTTGCAAAGTTGTGCTGATGTTTAACTCTTCCATCAGTCTATGTTCCGCTGATATCACAACACTCTCTTGTGATTTTGGGTGTGAACAACAAGCATTTGCCCATAGTCCACCGCTATGATATTTGTTATCCGCTCTCTTTTGTATTAAAATTTCTTTTTTGTCATTGATTAGAAAAACACTAAACGCTCTATGCAAAATTGGTTTTGAATGTGCTTGATTTTTGGTGATTGTTTCCAGTTCGTTATCAAAAACATCAACACAAACAATTTCGTTCCTTAACATAATGACACTCCTTCATACTGCATTATTAAGATTCTATATTCTATGATAACATCATTACAAAAAAGCACCAAATAATTCGTAAAAAAAATTAAAAACGAAAAACAAAAATTAAAATCAAAAAAAATTAAAAAATGACAACAATTTTGATAATTTTGTTTCTTTATTTTTTTATTTTGTTGTAAAATTCTTTCAAGAGGTAAAAAATGAACACAAATCTTTGGGAAAGATATAAAGACAATGCAGAAGTAAACGACTTTTGCGAAGATTACAAAAAATTTTTGAGCACTTGTAAAACAGAAAGAGAATGTATTAAGTTTGCAGTCAAAAAAGCACAAGAAAACGGATTCCAGTCTCTTGATGAACTTATGAAACAGAATGGTCGTTTGAAAGCTGGGGACAAAGTGTATGCTGTCAACATGGACAAAGCACTTGTGTTGTTTGTTGTCGGAAAAAGACCAATTGAAGAAGGAATCAACATAGTCGGTGCACACATTGACTCCCCTCGTCTAGACTTAAAAGCAAAACCACTTTATGAAAGTCAGGGTTTTTGTATGCTTGACACACACTACTATGGCGGAATAAAAAAATATCAATGGACAACCATTCCACTTGCATTGCATGGCGTTGTTTGCCGAAAAGATGGAACAAAAGAAGACATTGTATTTGGTGAAAACGACGACGCTGTTTTGGCTATTTCTGACCTTCTTCCACATCTTGACCGAGAAGTTAAGAAAGAAATCAAAGGCGAAGACCTCAACCTTCTGGCAGGGAACATCGCCGATGAAAAAGCAAAGAAAGACAAATTCAAATCCTTTGTTCTAAACATTTTGAAACAAAAAAATATTTCAGAAGACGATTTCTTCTCTGCGGAAATCGAAGTTGTGCCAGCAGGAAATGCTCGTGACTGCGGACTTGACAAGAGTATGATTATCGGTTATGGTCACGATGACCGCGTTTGTGCTTACACTGGCATGCGTGCCATTTTTGATGTAAAAAATCCAGAAGTGTCAGTAATGAATTTGCTTGTTGACAAAGAAGAAATTGGTAGCGTCGGAGCAACTGGAATGGAAAGCAAGTATTTTGAAAATTGCCTTGCAGAAATAATGAACCTTTGCGGTCAATACAGCGAACTTGCACTTCGAAGAACGCTCAACCGTTCAAATATGCTTTCCAGTGATGTAACTGCCGCCGTTGACCCAAACTATGTTGACCCATTTAATGTTGCAACAGACGCACACTTTGCAAAAGGAATCAGTTTCAACAAATTTACTGGAAGTCGTGGAAAGTCTGGTGCAAACGATGCCAATCCAGAATTCATAGCCCGCCTGCGTGCTTGCCTAGACAAAAACGATGTAACATATCAAGCAACAGAAATGGGAAAAGTCGACCAAGGTGGTGGAGGAACAATTGCGTATATTATGGCAAAATATGGAATGAATGTCATCGATGCTGGTGTTCCAGTGCTGAATATGCACGCGCCATGGGAGATTGTCAGCAAGGTCGATGTTTTTGAAACCTACAAATGTTATAAAGCATTCTTCACAATGTGAAATAGCATAAAAAAAGAATAAGCAAATTGTGCTTATTCTTTTTCTTTTGTGTTTTCTGCAATTTTTTCATTTGGCCTTTGTTTCTTGGCTTTAATGTAAAAATACAATCTATTTAATGCAAAACAAATTGGAACTGCAACAACTGCAATCGCATGAGCAAGATACCAAATCAAGTCAAATGAAATTGCAATTTCCCAGTAATAAATAGTAAGAGCGTCAATACCTGCAAAAGCCAAAATGACAAGCGCCGACCAAAGAATATGCCAAGCGTTTATTTTGAGCCCAAATTCAAGAGTATAGAACAATGCAATTGCAAGCACTAAACCACATTCAATCATATAAAGCACTTTGCAAACAGCGTTTGAATCCAAAGCATTTATAAAAATCTGTGAATTAAAAAGTCCATAAATAATTGGAGCAAGTGCCGTTAGGCAAAAGACATTCTTAAAAAAGTTCCCAAGTTTTCCTTTGTTGAAAGTTGCAAAAAGTGAGATGATACACAAAATGGTTATAAAATGAAATTTGATGTCTTCACTTGGTGTCACTGCTTTGGTGTACAAAGTGGCGTTGCAGAAGAATCGAATCAACTCCCCGCCCAGTAGAACTAGAGTTAAAATTGTGAGTAATTTTTTATAACTTTTACAATTATAAACTTTGCAACCTGCAAAAATTATAATTGGAACAAACACACTTATTAAAACGAGAAACAATTTATCAAACATTGACATTTCCCTCCACTTTTTCAACTATCTCAGTTTTGGCTTTTACTTTCGCCCTCCTGTGACGACTGCAAAGTTCAATAATTCCATAGACTGCAAAATAAGCCACGAAAACAGCCAAAATCATCAGACAAATTCCCACTCCAAAGCCTGAAACATTATATAGGAAAGCAAGATATGGGTCAGTTGGTGCAAACACAGAAATTGGTCCACCAATCAACAAACTTATACTACTTGCAGAAACGAGGTAAATGCTTACAGCCAAAAATTGACCATAAAACTTTTTAAATTCAAATTTGTACAATTTTGACGTGAGAAGATAAATCGCAACTGCGAGCATTGAGCCATGATAAATATAACTGTGAACTTGAATAAGTGACATATTATATTTCCATTGAATAGAAGCAAACATAATAAATGCCAAAATGCTTGGAATTACTGAAAATCCCTTTGCAACATCAGACAATTTGTTTTGTTTGAAGCAAAAAATCGGATATGCATACATCACCATTGAACAAAATACAATTGGGTAACGATTTGGATAGTAAGCCCCATCTTTTGCAATCAAATAGAAAATCTTTGCCACTTCAAGCACAATCAAAAGATAAAACACAATCCTTACTGGCAACAATTTCTTCTTTTCATCAGCATTGCGAAACAAAATTGTAAAGACTGTGACATATGCGATAATAACCGCCAGCGTTATGCACATAGGAATCACTAAATTGTTAACAATCATCACTTTTCTCCTTGATAAACAAATTCTAACATAGTTCGACACATTTTTACAAATAAAATATTTAAAATTTTTTAATTTTTTTACAAACAAAAAATTTTTCACAATTCAAAGCGTATAAACTTGAAAAAATCCAAACTTTATGTTAGAATGTTCTCATGCGGATATGGTGGAATGGCAGACACGCTGGATTTAGGTTCCAGTCCGAAAGGGTGCAGGTTCAACTCCTGTTATCCGCACCAGAGAAGAATAAAACGAACCCGAGAGACAATTCTCAAGAGTTCGTTTTATTTTTTGGTAAAGACTGGTTTGGAATTGTTATTTAAACAACACTTCATATTTCTCATTGCGAAGAAATTTTAGAACCATTAATCTATGTTGTTTATGATATTTAATAAATTTTGATAATTGTCAACCACTTCGTATCTAACATCGCCAGCTTCTTGCAAAACATTAAATAATCTTCTTACACAAGCCGTCTTTGCCTTTTCTATACCACGAAGTTCAAGACTATCCATTGAGCCCTTTGTTTCCGCAACAAAATAAATATGTTTTACCGATCCTTCTTTAAATGCTATAGCCCAGTCTGGTGCATAATCTCCAACTGGAGTAGGAATTTTGAATCCTTTTGGAAGTTTTGCATAAACACAAACTTCCTCGGCTTTTTCGAGGTCATCAGCAAATCGAATCTCGATACTATTTTCAGCAATACCATCGGTTATTACAAAATCTTCAATATGTTTTTTAGTTTTGAATGCCTTTTTAAAATCTATTTTTGATTGATTATTCGTAAAAATGTCGTTGTCATATCTCCCATTAGTTTTATTGTAAGTTATGTGGTCAACTATCATAGTAGCTTTTTGCTCATTAATCATCTTTGAAACTTTTTTTATAAATTCTTCTGGATTAATTTTAAACATTTCAAATTTCTTTTCTTCTAAACCTTTCAAAATTTTTACAATAGTTTTTCTAGTTAAAGTTGTATTTCTCGCAAGTTTCCCGACGAGGTCATATTTTACTTCGCCCGAATTAACAAATGACAAACTTTCGTTCCTTGTTTTTGAACCTTGAAAAGAATCTCCGCGATTTAACTGATTGCGTTCCATCTCGCGTTTCTGTTCCCCAACGGTCACCACATATTGCAATTCATTAACATTCAAACAATTGTTTATTTCTGAAATTGCTTTATCAATCAATTCTTCACTATTAAAATCCACTGTATATGAATACTTATGATTTATGTAATTCCACAAATTTTGGAATTCCTTTTTATAAAAGTTATCATTTAAGCTATTATTTTTTATTTCTGCACTATTTCCATTCTCAACCATTCCTGCAAGTGCTTTTTCATCAAATATTCCTTGAACAATTTTGTGAATACTCTCTTCATAAGGTGCAAGAATTTTTGGCATCTCTTTAAATGAATTATTATCTCTGTCTGCGAAATATTCCTCTGTCAACTTGTTATCTCTGTCAATATAGCCACTAAACCTCAAATAACTTTGAATGTCGCTTGCCATATCATTGTCAATTACAATCGTATTGACACCATCTGAAATATTTTTGCCTTTGAAATAATCAATCGTTGCTTTTGTTGGCCTGCCATCGTATAAAGCTTCCTTGATTTCTTTTTGCAAGTCGCCAACAAATTCGGCATAACTGTCTGTCGCAATAACCGTCAATTTGTTGACATCATGGAAGTTTGTCGCTGGATATGATTTATCAACCCGTTCACCCATAAAATTTACGCAAATTCGAAGACCTCTTCCAACTTCTTGTCTTTTTGCAACTGAACTATTGCTATGTTTCAATGTGCAAATTTGGAATATATTTGGATTGTCCCACCCCTCGCGCAATGCCGAATGCGAAAAAATAAATCTTGTTGGTTCATCAAAAGACAACAACCTTTCTTTATTTTTCAAAATGAGTTCATATGCTGAAATATCATCGCTTCCTTCTTCGCCTTTTTCTTTTGAATCAATCATCTTTCCAGATTTTTTATCAATTGAAAAATAACCCTTGTGGGTATCTTTCACATTAATGCTTTGCAAATATTTAGCATATTCAGGTTCATCAATGCGAATGTAATCATTGAGAAGTTTATTATATTCTTCTTCAAAAATTCTGGCATATTCGCCTTGCTCATCTTCACGAGAATAATCACGATATTTTGCAACCTCATCAATAAAGAATAATGAAAGACATTTAATTTTCTTTTTGAATAACTTCCTTTCCTTTTCAAAGTGGGAAAGTATCGTTTCTCTTATTTGAATTCTGCGAAGATCACTTTCGGAAACATCTCCAATCACTTCACCTGCTTTGATAACCACACCATTCATAAATGAGATTGTGTTATTGAATGGATTTATGTCTGTGATGAGGTATCCCTTGTATTGTTGCATTTCTTTTGAACGATAGAATAAGTCATCATTTTTCTTAACCAATTTTGTTTCTCGGTTGATTGATTTATTGTAGTCAATTTCAAATTCCAGTTTTGCCATTGGAGGTTTATCTTTTGAAACAATAATCTTTTCAAGAAACATATAACTGTCAGTTCCCCGCAAATTTTTGACTTCAAATCCCTTAACTTCAATCTTTTTTACAAGTTTCTTGTTATATGCATCAAGTGCATCAAGCACATAAACCAAATTGTTTTGCTTTTTGTGTGTAGCAGAATAAGATAAACAGAATAACGGGTTAAAAAGCCTTAAACTGTTTTGTGTTGCTTCTCCTCCCAACTTTTGAGGTTCGTCCAGAATTAGAATTGGTCTATTTTTTGAAATAACGCTAATTGGTCTTCTGCTTTGAAACTCATCTAACTCTGCATAAATTCTTCTGTTTTGTTTCCCTCTGGCAGTATTTTCAAGTTGTTCATAAATTTTTTCCAGCGAAGTGTTCCAATTAATCTTTCCAACCGCATTAAATGCTTGCGCATTGATAATCATAACTTGAATATCATTGGCGCTAGCAAAGGCATCGATCCGAGTCAAATTATCACTGTCATAAATAAAATATCTAGCCTTTTTGCCATAATGCTCCATGAAATGTTCTTCCATTTGATCAAATGACTTCTTAACACCTTCACGAATTGCAATACTTGGAACAACAATAATGAATTTGCTCCACCCATATCTTTGATTTAGCTCAAAAATGGTTTTGATATAAACATATGTTTTTCCTGTCCCAGTTTCCATTTCAATGTTGAGCGAACATCTGCCAAGGTGCTCCACTAATTTATCTTGCACCTTAATATTATTGTCTTGCTGTATTTTTTGTATGTTTTCAAGCAGTTGTTCATCAGAAAGAACAATGTTGGCATTTTCAAAACCATCATCATTTTCATTATATGTTCGCCCCGCGTATTCCGAATCCCACATAGAGCCCTGTCCGTCGGAACGCCTTTTCTTTATTCCCAAATCTCTTGTGTATTTAACCATATCAGAAAAAGGTTGTCCCTTAAAAACATTAACAACCGCATTCACCGCTTCCGTTTGATATTCTTGTACCTTAAATCTAAATTTCATAGGTTGCCCCTTTATTTTCTTGAAACAAATTCAATTGTTTTTCTTTCATTTTATATTACTATGTCTTTACTTCTTTCCATAATTAAATTTACTTTCTCTATCATTGTTTCGTCTACAAATTCGACAAAATCTTCATTTGTTAACACAAATTCTGCTTTACTTCCTGCATTTATCACAATTCCATAATATTTTTTGTTAAAAGTAAAATCTTCAAGATATTTCACAAGAAAATCTGTAAACGGATATGACAAAAACTCTCTCTCATCCTTTTTGTTTTTGTATTTTTCATTCGAATACATTGCCAAAAAAAGTTTTCCATCTTTCTCAAATTTTTTGAAGAAAATGTAAGGATCTGCTGGCATCATATCCACAATACCAATAATAGCATTCTTGTT
>JBJFCL010000021.1:0-14211 GCA_051888935.1 Candidatus Caccovivens sp.
GATGGCTTTGTCAATGTCTGCTTCACTCAAATTTGATGATGCTGTGATTGTGATGTTTTGTTCCTTATTTGTGCCAAGGTCTTTTGCAGAAACTTTAACAATTCCGTTTGCGTCAATATCAAATGTAACTTCGATTTGAGGAACTCCTCTTGGTGCTGGTGGAATGTCAGAAAGTTGGAATCTGCCAAGAGTTTTGTTTTGAGCAGCAAATTCGCGTTCACCTTGCAAAACATGAATGTCAACACCAGGTTGGTTGTCAACAGCAGTTGAGAAGATTTGGCTCTTCTTTGTTGGGATTGTGGTGTTTCTTTCAATGAGTTTTGTGAACACTCCGCCCAAAGTTTCAATTCCAAGTGAAAGTGGAGTTACATCAAGAAGAAGCACATCTTTCACATCTCCTGCAAGCACGCCTGCTTGAATTGCAGCACCAACTGCAACACATTCGTCTGGGTTGATTCCCTTGAATGGGTCTTTGCCAGTATATGATTTAACCGCTTCCACAACAGCAGGAATACGAGTTGAACCGCCGACCAAAATCACTTTATCAATTTTTGAAGTGGTGAGTTTTGCATCTTTAAGTGCTTTTTCACAGCAAGTGATGGTTTCTTTTACCAAATCTTCTGTGAGTGCATCAAATTTAGCGCGTGAGAGTTCAACTTCCAAGTGTTTTGGACCATTTGCATCAGCAGTGATAAATGGAAGAGAAATTGTTGTCATAGGAGTTGCAGACAAGTCAATTTTTGCCTTTTCAGCAGCCTCTTTAAGTCTTTGCATTGCAAGTTTGTCTTTTGACAAATCCATGCCACCATTTGCCTTCTTAAATTCTTCAACCAAGAAGTCGATTATGCGGTTGTCGAAGTCGTCTCCACCAAGACGAGTGTTTCCATTTGTGGACAAAACTTCAAACACATTGTCGCCAATTTCAAGAATGGAAACGTCGAATGTTCCGCCACCAAGGTCATAGACCAAAATCTTTTGGTTGGCATTTTCGCCTTTGTCAAGTCCATAGGCAAGAGCGGCAGCAGTTGGTTCGTTGATAATTCTCAACACATCCAATCCTGCAATTTTGCCGGCATCTTTTGTTGCTTGACGCTGGCTGTCATTGAAGTATGCAGGAACAGTGATAACTGCCTGTGTAATCTTTTCGCCAAGATAACTTTCTGCATCGGCTTTAAGTTTTGAAAGAATCATAGCAGAAATTTCTTGTGGTGTGTATTCTTTGCCATTGAGTTTTGCTTTATAGTTTGTTCCCATTTCTCTCTTAATGGAGATAACGGTGTTGTCGTGGTTGACAATCGCCTGACGCTTTGCCACTTTTCCGACAAGTCTTTCGCCGTCTTTGGTGTAAGCGACAACAGATGGAGTTGTTCTATCTCCTTCTGCATTTGCAATGACAGTAGGTTTTCCACCTTCCATAACTGCCACGCAAGAATTTGTTGTTCCTAAGTCAATTCCAATAATTTTACTCATTTTAATTTGCCTCCCTTAATTTTTTGTTTTGACTTTTTTTTGATAAATTTTTGTTATCCTATGTATGTAATTTTTTTGAAAAACTTATAATTTATTCACGATAACTTTTGAATATCTTATAACTTTTCCATTTAATGTATATCCTGCTTGGAATTCGTCCAAGATGATATCGTTTTCTTTGGATTCGTCCTTCATGACTGCAATAACTTCATGGAAATTGTGGTCATAAAGTTTTCCAACAGCGTCGATTTTTTCGACTTTCAAATTTTTAAGAGTGCTCAAAATCTTGTCTTCAATCATTTTTATTCCTGCCAGCACACTTTCATCGTTGATGCTCTTTTTCGCCTCTTTAAAAGTATCCAAGCATGGCAAAAACGCTTCAATCACACTCTTCTTTCCTTCTTCACGCTGATAATCCAACTGTTCTGCAACATGTTTGCGATAGTTGTCAAAATCCGCCTGCAAGCGCTGTGCCATTTGAAGATATTGACCAGCCAAATCTGTTTCGTCGTGTCCATGACAACAACATTCGTCATCGCACTCTTCATGTTTATGTTTGTGTTTGTGATGGTGTTCATGGTCACAGCAAGAATGATTTTCATGGTCTTGGCACTCGCAATGTTCTTCGCTGTTTTGTTCACATGAACAATCACCGCCACAAGTGCATTCTTTTCCTTCTTGACAACCACAATCGCAGGATTCATCACAATCGCAATGTTTTTTGTTTTCTTCCTCTTTCATTTATTCTCCTTTTTCTTTCCGAAGTTCATCAACAACCACCTTCAACGCGGAAGCGATGCCCATATAGTCCATCTTCTGCGGTCCAAACACTCCTATGGACGCAACTTTGTTCCCTCCAACGATAATTGGCGCTTTCACAACCGAACAACCATCTGCATTATCGTCAGCCACAACCGCAGAAATTTCGCTTTCGTCGTCATCCAACACTTCAATGAGTTCATCTTTGTCATTGAGAGTCTTTAAAACCTTCTTGGCTTCTTCCAACTTTTCTTTGTCCATAAGGTCAACCACACTTTCCGCTTGAACATTCAAAAGTTTTTGTTTGTTCATTTTGGAAAGTCCAAGCACAATGTTGTCAACAACATTTTGAAACGCTTTAATCTCACCATTCATACCCTTTTTCAGTCCAGAGATGTTTTCAATCATGAATCCCATCGTCTCGCCTTTAAAGTATTTGGTCAGATAGTTTGAAGCGTCCTCGCAATTTTGTGCTGTTGCGGAAATGTCCATGGTGTTTGTGATGTATCCATAATTTGTCCCAATCAAAACCATGCATTTGTCGCCCAGAAGAGGAACTATCTTAAATTCTTGCAAAATCAAATTCTCAATGCCATTGACAAGCACCACTGTCGGATAGTTTGTCGCCTTGCTGATTATCTTTGCAATTCCTGCCACAATATCGGTCAAGCTTTGTGTTCGATTTTCAATAAGTTTTCTTACTTCTTCCAGTTCACCATTTGTCGCCTTGATGTTTTTCAAAAGATTTTCCACATAGAAGCGATATCCTTGTGCGGTCGGGATTCTCCCACCAGAGGTGTGCAACTGTTTCAAAAATCCCATCGCCTCCAAAGCGTTAAGTTCTGCTCTCAGCGTGGCAGTTGACACATCAAGAGAAGTTCTGTCTTTCACCGAACCGCTGGTGATTGGTGCGGAGTCTTTGATAAACTCTTCAACAGCAATACTTAAAATTTTGATTTTTCTTTCGGAAAGTTCCATATTTTCAATCCTTGTTTTATGTTTGCTAGCACTCTCGACTTTCAAGTGCTAGCATTATTATATGCACAAAAAAAATAAAAGTCAACAAATTTTGCCAACTTTTTTTTAAATTTTAAAAGGCCCATTGACAAAGCATTTTTTGTATAGTAAAATATAGTATGAAATTAGCAAGGAGGAGAAAAATATGAAAATTTCAACTTATAGAACAATTGCCAAAAATGCTTTAATGAGCTGGAATGGTTTGTCAGAAGAAGAAGCATCACAAGTTGTTGAAAATTCAAACTTTGAAAATCTTGAAAATCAAGTTTGGGCAAAAACTTCAATCAAAAGTGCAGTTTTTGCAATATCAGCTTATTTAAATCTAAACAATGGTGCAGAATTTGAATCAGCAGTTTTGGGACAAGACAATCCTGAAATGACAGACAAACAAGAAAATGTTTTAAATGAAGTGGCAAAAAAAGCACGCGATGTTGATGTTGCTGACATGACAATTTATGCACTGAAATGCATACATGATGGTTGGGTTGTTGACAACGCAAAGAAATTTGTAAAAGAAGGTCGTGAAGCAAAAAAATATCAACACTTGCCTTTGGAAATGATTGGCTGGAAAGAAGCAACAGCAGATTTGTTGTTTTTGGAACCTATCCTCAATGATATTGGCTTGGAAGTAAATAAAGACAAATTAAAAAGTGCTTATTTGAAAGAAACAAAAGTTTTCTTTAAAGAAAACAATTTGGTTGACAAAAACTTTGTTATTGATGAGGCAAAAGTTGCTTCCACAATTTTAAAAGGAAAAGAATTCTATCCTGCTTTAAATGAAGTTAACAGTGCAAAAGATATGAAAGAAGCAAAAATGATGGCTGGACAAGTTGTTGAAAAAACCGGTGATTTGACAGCAAATTTAAATCGTTAATGATAATAAAAGCACAAACTAAATCCACGATAAGTCGTGGATTTTTTATTTTACAAAAGATGTTCATCATAAACCGCCCTTGCTCCGCCCACAAATTTTGGTCTTGTGCGGGCACAAACAAGATGAGCTTTGCCGATTTTGTTGAAACTTAATCTGACAGGCACTGCCACCTCTTTCAAGTGCATTCCAATAAGTGTGTCGCCAATGTCAATGCCAGCGTCTGCTTGAATCTTTTCCAACATCACAGGTTCTTTCATATTTTGATATGCCACTGTTGCCAGCGAGCCTCCCGCATGTTGTTGTGGAACTGCGTTGACAATCGTTGCGTTTAGCACAGCCTCTTTTTCAATCAGAACAGCACGATTCAAATGTTCACAGCACTGTATTGCCAAAAACACTCCATACTTTTTGAGTGTCAAATACAGTCCATCAAAAATTTCTTTTGCAGTTTCCAAACTTGAATTTGTGCCAATTTTGTCTCCCAAAACTTCACTCGTGGAACACCCCACAATCAAAATATCTCCACTTTTAAGTTTTGCCAGCGGAACAAATTCCTCAATCATTTTCTCGCATTGTTTTTCTATTTTCATGTCAGCCTCTATGGAAATAGTATATCACAAAACACAATCTTCATCAAAACAGATAAATAAAAAATCTTCAAAACGCTGTGCATTCTTTACAATTTGTTTAATTTTATATATAATAAACATTATGAACAAGAAAGTGGAACTCTTGGCCCCCGCCGGAAGTGTGGAAAGTTTGATTGTGGCAATAAATCATGGAGCAGATGCTGTGTACTTGGGTATGCAGTCTTTTAACGCCCGCAACAAAGCGGAAAACTTCAACGAGCAAAACATCAGAGAATATGTAAAGTTTGCACATCTGTACGGCGTCAAAGTTTATCTGACAATCAACACATTAGTTCGAAATGACGAATTAAAAGATTTAGTCGACCTTGTCAAAATTGCAGTCAGTGCAAAAGTGGACGCCTATTTGGTGCAAGATTTGGGAGTGGCAAAACTTCTCAAAGAAACATTTCCAAACATTGTGCTTCACGCCAGCACTCAAATGGGAATACACAATTTGGAAGGTGCACTGGTGGCAAAAGATATGGGCTTTTCTAGAATCGTGCTTGCTCGCGAAACCACAATGGAAGACATCAAAAAAATCCACGAAAACTGCGATATAGAAATGGAATATTTTGTTCAAGGTGCGCTTTGTGTTGCTTTTTCTGGCAACTGTTACCTATCAAGTCTTGGTTTTGGAGAAAGTGGAAATCGTGGAAGATGCCTGCAACTTTGTCGTCTTCCATACACGGCATCTTCAAGCAACCAAAACCTCAAAAATGGATATTTGCTCTCCCCAAACGATTTGTGTCATATCTCGCGCCTGAAAGAATTGATTGATTCCGGCATATGTTCTTTCAAAATAGAAGGCCGTATGCGCAGACCTGCATATGTTGCACAAGCAGTTCAAAGTTACAGAAATGCCATTGACAACATAAATGCCAATTTAAATCAAGAAAAGCACAAACTTTCCAAAGTTTTTTCACGTGGAAAATACAACGAGGGATATTATCTCGATAACGTAATAAGCAAAAACATAATAAATCCCGATTTTCAAAATCATCGTGGAATAAAGATTGGAAAAATAATCAAAGTTGTTCCATTCAAACAACTTCACAAAATCACCGTTCAAACTGATGGGACACCAATTCGCTCTGGCGATGGTCTAAAATTTATAAAAGACGGAAAAGAGAACAGTATGGGAGTTGGGAATGTCAACAATGTATCAAAAAATATTTTTGAAGTTTTTAGCAAAATACCTGCAAATGTTGGAAGCGAAGTTTATCTCACACTAGACAGTGAGAACGAAAAAAAGTTGACAAGTTTGCAAAAGAAATTGAAAATCAAAGCCGTTTTCGTTGCAAAAATTGGGGATTTTGCCACACTTTCAATGAAATTTGGTGAAATTGAAGCACAATTCTCTTCTTCTCAAATTTTACAGCAAGCAAAAAATGCACCAATTTCAAAAGAAGATATTTTCAAAAACATAAACAAACTCAATGACACTCATTTTGAAATATCTCACTTTGATTGCGAGTTTGACAATGTTTTTATTGCAAAAAGCGTCATAAACGAAATGCGCCGTAAATGCGTCGAACTTTTGGAAGAAAAAATAATTGAAAAATATGAAAAAAATCTTCCAAACATCAAATTCGTTGCAAAAAATTATAATTTTTGTGAGAAAATCTTTAAAAATCATGAGAAATATTATATTGTTGACGAAAATCAAAAATATGAAATCCCAAACAACTCAAATGTTGTGCTTTCGCCAAACAACTTCAACATTGCAACAATTAACAAATTGAAACAGCAGTATAGCACTCACAAAATTTTTGTCATGCTTCCAATGATAAAACGCGGACAAGACAGCAAAGTTGTTGATGAAATAATTTCTCATCTAAACACTCAAACAGATGGACTTGTCATAAACAATATCTATGGACTTTATTATCTCAAAAAAGGTTTCAAAATTGTGGCAAATTATCCAATAAATGCCACAAACTCTCTCACTTTACAAGTTTTAAAAGAAATTGGAGTTGTCGACGCAGTAATAAGCATTGAAAATTTAAG
The DNA here is from genome assembly GCA_051888935.1 of Candidatus Caccovivens sp. Classification (GTDB taxonomy): domain Bacteria; phylum Bacillota; class Clostridia; order Christensenellales; family UBA1242; genus Caccovivens. The sequence goes on from JBJFCL010000021.1 coordinate 6,757, forward strand.
CGAAAACTTGAATGACGGACTCGATTTTAGCGGTCGCCCAGCACTTATGACCTTCACTCATTGTCCATACAAAACAACCTATGAATATGACGATTGTAAAAACTGCAAATTCGATGGCAAACTTTCTCTCGCCGCCCAAGACGGACAAAAATTCACTTTAAGACGCACAAAAATCGCAAATTGTTATTTTGAACTTCTTAGTCCCTCAAAATTAACCCAACAAAACGCCACAATGATTGATTTGAGAAATAATTAAAAGAAAACAAATATTTTAAAAATCAAAGAAATATGTTATAATTTATATACAAAAAGAAAAGGAGTTTAAATGTCATTTGAATCAGTAAAAACGCCAAATCAGTTGATGGATTTTTTAGATAAAAACTTTCGTTATGGCGTAATCGACAACAATGGAAACAAATTTTATGATAGTAATTCCCACGAATTTCAAATGGTTTGCAATTTTCAATGGAAATTGCGCACTATCAAAGAAATGTTAAGAGATGGAATAGGGCATTGTTACGATCAAGTTGAAATTGAAAGAGAATGGTTTGAAAAAAATGGATATGAAATAAAAACTTTTTGGATTTCCGCTTATCAAAAAGAAATTCAAAACTCTGGTTTTAGCCACACATATTTGATATATAAAGAAAATGGTTCTTGGAATATATTTGAGCACTCCGATTTCTTTAATAAAGGCATACATAAGTTTTCCAGCATAAAAGATGCAGTCAAATGGCAAGCAGAACACCAAGTCAAATTTGCTAAAAGTTGTGTCAAGCCAAAAAACAAATACTCAGTGTGTATAAAAGAATATAATAAACCACCAACAAAAATAAATATGAAAGAATATTTGAATTTTATAGACAAATTGGAAGATTATGTATTATAATTTTAAGTGTAAATTATTGCATTTCATCAAAAAATATGCAATAATTTCATATGCCGACCTCGTAGTAAAACAGGATATTACCTCGCCACTTAAACAAAATTAAAACCTCAATTTGCCCCCAAAACACTGACAATTTGCTAGTTATCAAACCCCACACAAAACCAAAGTTTACCAAAAAAGTTCATCGAAGGACAAATGCCACCATCATTTTTTTCATTCTTCACTAAAAATGTTGTAAAAATTTTATTTTGTGGATATAGCTCAGCTGGATAGAGCGATCGCCTCCTAAGCGATAGGTCGGCAGTTCAAATCTGCCTATTCACACCAATTTCCAAAGAAAAAGACGGCTAATTAAAGCCGTCTTTTTCAGATTCCATTTTCTATGTTTATCATTATATTTTTTACTATGCAATATTCTGTCCTTCTAAATCAAGTATGCACCTTTATGTCTTCTATCGTTTTTGTAAAATTCTACCAATAGTTGCATTGTATTTATCGCCTACGCTAGATTGCTTAGAAGTTTTCAAATGGAGGTGAAAAAGTTGAACCACGTTTTACAACTAGTCAGAGATATACTAGAAAATGAAAAAAGAACTGCCGAAGAACAATGCAGTTAAATAAGGTTTGCGAATTTGAATACAAGTTTGTTAAAGGCTTTTCAAAGAAAGAATACTTCAATTTAGACATAGAAAAAGGTCACTCATAAACCAGCAAATTGACCATGTGATTGAGATTATATGTGATATATAAAGAATTATTTATGCGTAGTTTATTGCTTCCATTTACATGTAGATTATGATATACTCTTTTAAGGAGAGCGGTATGAATAACGAATTCTTTAAGAAATTTATAACTGATTCCAAAAAAGATAATCGAATACTATATGATCCAGAATTCTTTGGTAAATATGAAGACCTTTTACATACAATTCATCAAGATGTTCAAAAGTTTGATATTTTCACTCTTAGTGGTAAATTTCAAGATATTCTTATTAAAGTTACTAATAACTTTGTTTTTGATATCAAAGAAAATTATTATAAAAGATTTTTAGATTTGATCTATCTTGAATTTGAACAACTTGTCGTGCCAAATATTGTATTAATTCCACTAAACAATCTTAAACTAAATTTAAATAATAAAGATTATTTCGAAATCGCAGAAAATATTAGAATTTACACCCCAACAAATATTGAGTATAGTAAACTTAAACCTTTTAAAGAAGGTGTGATAAAAAAAGATAAACTTAGCGAATATTTTGAACAAAATGTTTATGCAAGACTTCTTAAAGAACATATTATTTTAGCAAAAGATCATTATTTTTTTAATAATCCAATTATGACAGTTTTAATTAGAAACGTCGATTTTAAAGTAGAACATGAAGCATCTAGAATCACAGAAGCTGTGTACAGTTTTATACGAATGATTGATTTTGACTCCGACATGGAAGATTTCGGCTGGGGTGTTTTAAATGGACTTAAACAACCTGCTTCAACTTATGGAGTTTATTATAATTCCCCAAACAAATCTTCTAAACCTCCCTATGATAATGGTTACGGCCATTCTTTTATATTTAAATTCGAACCTATTTTAGATATAAATTCTTCCGAATTCTTCGAAAGAATAGAGAGATTCAAATTCCTGATAAATAAATTTGTATCATACTGCTTTATAAATAGAACACAGTTCTCAGATAGCGAATTAAAGCAATTAGACAAATGGATGAATGCTGTATTACTTTATAACTCTGCATATGAATTGGCATCAAAAGAAAAGTATGATGTAACAATCATTACTTTATTAACTATATTAGAATCATTATTTCTTAAAAATACTGGTAACAAGAAAATGTTGTTGGCTGAAGAACTTTCAAATTTTCTTCAAGAAAAGAAATTCAAGTATAACAAACAAAAGATTATTGATTTAATTGTAGAAACTTATAATCATCGAAGTAAATTTGTTCACGAAGGAAAATTGTATGATATATCATCATATAAAAGCATTAACGATCGTCAAGGAACAATCCCTGGTATGAAACCATTTGCTTATGGTATGTTTGCTTCGGTATCTCATGATGATGCAAAAAGTATTTATCTATTATTTAAAATTACAGGATATGTAATTATGGCTTATTTCGATTAATAGCTTTCAAATTTTACCCAAACGGCAAAACTGATAAAAAAGTCATCACTTCTGTACCATGGATTTGGTAGAGTTGTGTTTAATGTGCAAAAGATAGCAAAGTTGCTTTGAGTTTTAAAAGAGAACATTATAATGTTTGTAAGAATTGCAGAAATGCAAGATAAAAAGTTAAAAATATATAAATTTCCAACATAAATCAATCCGTCAATATTATCATTATAATGTCAACAACTCAATTTTAAGATTATTTTAAATTGATTTGCCATGTCTATTTCAAGTTTTCCGCCAATACTTTCAATTGACAAACGCATTCCTTTAATTCCTGTGCCTTCTTCAAAAAACTTAAACGGCTTCCTTCCATTGTCTGTAATTTCAATTCTATTTTCATTTACATTTACAAATAATGCTGTTGCGTTTGCGTGCCTAATAGCATTTGTTGCACACTCTCTAACAATCTTGATTATAGCCTTTGCCTTTTTTGTATCCTTTGGCAAATCGCCAATAAATTTTATTTCAAATCCTATCATTTCAAATGCAGAAACAATGGAATTTTGCATACTTTGGATTTCGGCAATTTCATCGTTGTCAATTTCAGACAGCATAGAAGTCAAAAGTTGTTTTATATGTTCCAAATCAAAATTCTGCTCATCAATAGTGTTCAAGATATGATGCAAAATAAACAATCTTTGTCCCAAAATATCGTGCAATTTACTTTTTAAAGACAAAACTTCTTTTTGTTTTTCAATTTCTTCAATATTGTCAATCATTTGAAGAATTTCTTTTTGTTTTGATTGAAGTTCCTTTTGTGTTTTTTGAATTTCAAGAGTAGTTAAATATTCTTGTGTTATATCAAAAGCAACAATTTGAGTCTTTTTCCCTTTCATCATTGAAAATGAATACACACGATTGTCAATAAAAATCAAAAGATTTTGTTCGTCTATAATATTTGCAGATTTTTGAGAATTTAATTCTTTCCATATTTGCAACGCATTAAGTTTGCGACTAATGTTCAATTTTTCAAGAATATGGCGCATCGCAAGGTTTTCATAAACAGCCTTAAATTTGTCTTCAAAAAGAATGCCGTTTTTTGAACCATCAAGAGCCTCTTTAAGCGAATAATAATTTATATTATTTTTAAGTTTTTGCAAAGAGTCGTAAAACAATACAACAGACTTCATAAACAAATAAACCACAGCAATGACAATCAAAGCAATTGAAAGCGTATCATTCGCATATTTCCAAAATGGCAGAAGCATAATCAAAAAAACAAAATCGACAAAGAAAATCCATTTTTTATTTGTGCACATTAAAGCTATTTCAAACACAAGCACAACTGCACTATAATAAGCCAAAATCTCAACTACAATCTCGCCAATGATGGAAAATTTTGAAATATTAAAGAAAATATATGCCCAAACAACCAAGAGTACAATATTTAAAATTCTACACACAATAAAAAGGTCCAATTTAAGTTTGAGTTTACCAAAAAATTCACATAAAGTCGTTATTGTCAAGAGAATGATGGAAATAAATATCAACATCAGAATGGCGGTTTGTGTTTCATTGTTTAGAACGGACAAATAATTCATAATTCGCCTCCTTCAAAACATACAATTGTGCTGTCATCATCATAAATAAACGAACATTTGAGCCCATACTCTTTTGGCAATTTCAAATCTACTTCGTCAATTTTGATATTTTCAAAAATAAACTTAAACTCCCAAGTTTTTCTCTTGTTTAAGGTTATCCAAACATCAAAATTTTTGTTTAATAAAATGGTCATTAATTCGTTGTATACATCATAAAATTTGATTGCAATATTAGCAGAAATTTCCTCTTCTCCAATTCCAATACCCGCATTGACATCAAAAAATTTCAAGTCTTCAAAACTTTCACGAAAAATTAAATTAAGTTCACTTTTTGCTATTGTATCTTTTTGTTCTGCTTGCAAAAACAAGCTTGTTTTCCTCTTTAAATAGCCAACAACAAGTTTAATTTGATTTAAAATTTCTTTAATCTCATTTTTGTCCCCTGGTTTGTTGTTTGTCAAATAAGGAAGCAAATTTTCAAGTTCAATCTTTTTGTTTGAAATATGTTGTTCAACCTTCTTTAAAAGTTTTGTATGTTGTTCCATACGCTTTTCATTTTGAAGTATCTCTTTTTTCTTCTCCAAGATTTTGTTTGAATAAGTCAAATTTTTAATTTCATTTTTAAGTTCTTCTTGCAATGATTTAAGCGTTCCAACATCTTCCAAAGTCAATAGTGTTCCATTTGTGATTGATTGTTTTTCCAAAATGTAATTCTTTTCTTCTTTCAACTGTCCAAACTTTGTGTTTTGATATACAATCTCCTCATCTTTGTTTGTTATCACAAGTGGATTTACACAATTTTCAAAAAATTCAAGATAGTTTCCGCTGTTTTTGATAAGTCCACTCTTGAATGACACATAAGCAAGCAATGTTCCCAAGATCACATACATCAGTGTCATATCATTAAGATAAGGAATTTTGATTTTCACAGAAATATAAAGAACACTGTAAATCAAAATCAGCAAAATGATTATACTTGGCAAAACTTTTTGCTTAATATTAGATTTTTTGACGGAAAAAACATAAAACAACACAACTGTTGTCAATATTTCAATAAAAATAAAAGCATAGATAAAAAAGTATCCAAAGTTGTATTTATAATCACTATAATGAGCACCATCCAAACCATCTGGAAAAATAAATACAAGTTGATGTAAATCATTTGTAAGCACAAGGAAGAACAACAACGAGGATATTGAAAGAGAAACTATTGCAAGAATTTTTTGAAGTTTTTTATTTCTCAAATAAATTTGATTGTTAATCAAAAACCATAGATTTGGAACGAAAAGCAAAGGAAGATACAATAAATACCAAATAAAATCGTTATTGTCATCAAAAGTGGCAACTTTATCAAATATTTTTAGCGACAACCAAAACAAAAACAAACAAAAAAGCACGAAGAATAAATACTTAATCTTTTTGTCCAAAATTTTTGTTATGCAATTGAACATAACCAAAGATGAGAAAATTGCAACCAGAGAATAAATCAAAATGTCAGTTTTTCTTGAACCGCTGAAATCACATTTCTTTCCAAAAACAAGGCATAAAACAAGAATTGTCACAACGCACAAGAAAACACTGCCAAAAATCAAATTCTTTTTGCAAAATAGTTTTTTCATAAATCTATTATAGCATATTTATTTGTAATTTGAATTCTTTTAAGAACATATTTTTTAAAAAAGAGCCGTCTTTTGAGAAGAACAGCTCTTTTTTGTTAAAACACTGATGTATTTATCTGCTTGCCATCGTTTTCAAAATGTCACAAATCCGAAACTGCCCACCACCCGTTGCTTTTAACACGATAAGACTGATAATCAGTTTCTTGATTGCACTCATTTTACTTCTTTTTGAATATGGCAATGAGGTCTGCAAACTTCTTTTTCTTTATGACAAACCAGAAGATTACAAATCCGCCAAAGCCCACAACGACAACGCAAGCAATTACTATGCCGGCAATCGCACCGCCTGAAAGTCCTTTCTTTTCGGATTGCTCTATATCATCATAAACTGCGGTAAGTGTAACGTTTTCGGTTACGCTAAACGAATATGTTTCATCTTCGCTTACAATAGTCTGTCCGCCGTCAATACTCCAACCCTTGAACGTTTTTCCTGCGGGAGCTTCGTCCGCAACAACTGTAACAACGCCGTTTCTGTCAATCGTTACACTTTCGTCGCCGTTTATACTTCCGCCAACTACCGTCACTGTAATCTGTTCTACAAGAGCGTCTACCGACGCAATTTCTTTATATCTGCAAACGGAGCATTCGCGCTCTTTTTCGCCTGCAACTCCCACTTGCGGTTGAATGGTAACCGACCATTCTCCGAAAGTATGTGTTGCAACGCCAAGTTTTTCGCTACAACCCGTACACTTGTGCCAATGATTCTCTCCGTCCGAAAGCCATTCTTCCCCAGGTGTATGGGTGATATGACCTAGTGCAGGAGTAATGACATATCCACATATCGTGCATTTGACTGCTTCGGTTTCGGTTGCCTCCTCACGGTCAGGTGTGTGAGGTGCAATGTCCACTTTCTCACCACAAGAACAAACGTGATAATGCTTTGTCGAATCGCTCAACCATTCCGCACTGCTTGCTGTATGCAATTCGTAAACTGATGCAATCGTTACATTTTCGCAAGGCACGGTGAACTCGGTTTGTTTGGCAGTTTTATTCACAAACGTTCCTGCGCCTGATACCGACCATTCTTTGAAATGGTAGCCATTTTCTGCCGTTTCTGCCGTTAAATTTATTGTTTCTCCCGCAATAACCTTGTATTGCGTTTCCACGCCCTTTTGGCTGACGATTATAAGCGATATGATAGTAACAGTTTTAGTTGCGT
>JBJFCL010000022.1:0-14118 GCA_051888935.1 Candidatus Caccovivens sp.
GAATGGGAATTGGAACATACTACATTCACTATGTTGCAAAAGATGCCGCTGGAAACGAAAAGGATTTCTCACAATCGATGTATATCACATCTTCACTTGTTGACAATGAAATCCCAACAATTAAGTTCCCAACAAATCTTGCTGATTCTTATCTTCCAACTGCAACAGTAACTTTTGATGCCCCATCACCTAGCGACAACTCTGACAACTATATGCAAGAAAGAGTTATGTACAGATATTTGGACGCAGAAAAGAAAGTTGTTGAAGTTAAAGACGGCGACAAAGTGCTTTCAAATGTTGACCTTACAGAACTTTGGGCTGACCTTGGAACTACCGAAGAAGGAACAAGAGGTTCTGATGGAAAACTTTTGACAGAAAAATATAAAGATTATCACAAAGATATCACATCAACCTATACAACAGATGGTTACATTGAAATTACAGATGCTGATGCTTCTTCATATTCAATCAACTTGAAAGAAGGAACAGACAAAGCAACTTATCTTCAAATTGTGACATTTGTTTATGATGATGCAGGCAATGCAAACATCTACGGTGAAACAATCAACATTTTGAATGTTGTTGACAATATTGCTCCTATATTCAAAAAACTTGACACTGAAAATGAGTTTGTCAAAGATTATGAACAAGGTGCAGAAATTGAACTTCCTTCCTTTACTGTTACTGATGACGCCATCGACTTTATGGACTATGAAATCAATGTTTATTATGTAAATGGCGAAACAAAGACCAAAATTTCAACTTATGATTTCTCAACTTCAAGAAAAGTTTTGAATTCAAAAGGTGAAGGAACTTACACTGTTAATGCTGGAAAATTCGTTGCTCCATTCGCTGGAAGATACGAAGCAAGCATTGCAATTAAAGATTTCAAAAACAATACAATTGTTTCATTTGTAAGTTATGATGTCGCTGGAAGAAATATTGTTCAACCACCAGTGATTAAAACATCTCTTGAAAACAAGACAATTGAACTTGGAGAAACTGTTGAACTTCCAACTCCTTCAATAAGCTATGATATTCCAAATAGCATGGTTTATGATGAATTTGTTGAAAATGGTGCTGATGCTGAAACAAAGTTTATTGTAAGAGGCGTTGATGCAAACGGCAAAGCTCCAAATTACGATGTGACATTTGGACAAAAAGGTTCATTTACTCCAAAGACAACAGGAGAGTATCCAATCACATATTCTGTTGACCTTGAAGTTTACAACCACAACATTTTTAAATATGTTGAAATGGATTTGACAAATAACATTGAAGGTGGATATTACAAACTTACAGGAAGCGACGAGAATATCCAAATTAACAAAGTTGGAGATAAATTTGTTGCAACCACAGCAGAAGGCACATTTGATGTTGTAAAAGAAGACGATGGTGTTCATGTTTACAAACACAATGAAACAATTGACGCAAGCGTAATGAGTGGAGTTCTTACCGATGTTGATGCTCTTGCAAATTGGTTTGGAAACCTCAATGTTTACAATCTTGTAAGTGACACATATACAATCATTGTAAATGATACAACAGGTCCTGTGCTCAATGGTGGAAACAAATATGACTATGAACCAACACTTGACACTGACACTACAAAATTGACAATTTATGGAATTCAAGCAAGCGATGTTAGTGGTGAACTTGATGAAGAAAATTCAAAGATTACTATTTCTGCAAAACTTGCAAACAGCAATCCAGGTGACCATGAATATAAGGGTGCAAAAGCATTCCAAAACAATGAATTCACTCTTTATAACGACAATGGCAAAGTGCTTGATGGTGTTTACACTATCACATACAAAGTTTATGACAAAAAGGGAAATGTGACAACTGATGTTTACACAATCTCAGTTGGAGACACAGAAGAACCTACATTGACATTTGATGAAGACTTTGTTGAAGAAAGTTATGAAATTGGTTCAAAACTCAAAATTGACAGAAGATTAATTCATTGGGACGACCATGGTAGAGAATTCCCAGAAGGAACAACTCCAACCATTAAACTTGTTAACACAGCAACAAACAAAGAAGTTGCATATGAAATTGTGGGCGACTACTATGAATTTGAAGAATTCACACAAGTTGGAACTTACAAACTTACAATCGAAGTTGAAGATGCTGTTGGACACAAGTCCACACACCCTGGATTCACAATTGAAGTTTCAGAAAAATCAACAGACCCAGTTATGACTTATAAAGTTGTTGGAATCATCTTGATTGTAATTTCTGTTCTCGTTCTTGTTGGAGTTATTGTTTACTTCATTGTTTCAAAAGTTAAACTCGATAAAGAATTGAAAAAGTAATAACAACTTTTTGTGAATAAAAAAGACTGATTTAATCAGTCTTTTTTTATTGTTTATGGATTTTCTTCTAATTCATTCGTAATGCCTAAAATTCCCGATATTTTGTCAAAATTAACATATATAAACGAGAATTATTAAAGTTGTTTATAACACAAACCTTGGTATTATTTTACTGAAATACGCTTTCTTAGTTTTATCACAATCAAAACTATTACAACAACCAATACAACTGAGATTACAATTGCAATTATTGAAGCAGGATTCATTGGTTCTTGTTTAAGCACTTTGTAACTATATAAGAGGTTTCCACTTGGAGATACTATTTGAATGTAATAAGTTCCAATGTCGCTACTGCTCAAAGTTTCTGTTATTTCATTTGAAGATGCAGAATCAATGCTGTATTTTGCAAATGTTTTCACTCCTGTATCACTATATTTTACGATTCTAAATGTACATTCGCCCATTTCCTGATAGATATTTGCAGAATTGAAGGTGATTGTCACACTTCCAGTTGTTTTTTCTCCTTCTGGGAGAGAAACCTTAATTGGTGCAGAGCCAACCTGTATAATCACTTTAAAAGTTAATTTGGTTGGTATACTTGAAGAATTTAAAGTTGTGTTGTTTGAATTTATTGTGATTAGATAAGTTCCAGCACCAGTTTTTTCGTCTAAGTATGACAATGGAAGTTCTGCTAAGTAAATCTTTTTATTTACACTTATTGTTGATACATCAAGGGTTTGAAGCAGACTTTCTGTTATGTCTTTGTCATTCTTCTTGACGGTTTCAATATAGTAATTTGAATAGCGATTATAAACATAAGCATATCTATATTCATTTGCGTTCAATATTGTGAACTGATAAATTTCTTGCCTAATTACGCCAATTTCTGGAATGTTGCTGGTTGCTGTGAAGTAAATTTCGTAGTATCCAGATTCAGTAAAGTTGTATTTTGTTGTGGAAGTTTGTTCTACTGTCAATTCTTTTATTTGTTCTTCGGATAATTCTTGCCCATTTTTCTTAACTGAAATGATTGGATAACCATTGCTTGCATAGAACTCTGAACGACTGTTTTTGTCAATGTTTATTGTGACATTTCCGTTGTAAACAGCTTGTTTGATAGGTAGACTTGTCTCTTCTTGTTCAGTTTCCACATTTGTGTATGTCACTGTGAATGGAACATCTTTTAGGAATACAAAATTGAATGATTCAGTTTGTCCTGCATTTCCATAGTTGAATTTTTGAATATTTCCTGCATTGTCAAAAAGTTTTATTGTATATTTTCCCGAATAGGTTAGGTAAAGATAATTATAGGTTTTATCACCGTCTTTCTTGGTATAAATGATAGGAGATAATTCAACGCCGTCTTTTACTAAACTTATATTGATTTCATTTTGTGGAATTCCATAGTATTTTGACCATTGCAGTTCAATTCTATCAAGAGAAGCATAAGTTTCAGAGATGACAAAGCTCTTTGAAGTTAAGTTGATTAAGTTTTCTGATTTATCGATAATTCCGTTTGTGTTGTAAGTATAGAATCCGTCAACAAAGTTGTTTGAAGTTGGAATATAGGTTATAACAACATTTGCTTTGAAGTTTGTTCCGTTTGATATCAAGTAAATATCTGAATAAACATCTTTGCTATAAATTGACTGAACTTGTTCTTCTATAAGAGTATAAACGATGTTCTGTTCCTTGTTTGTCTTGATTTCAATTGAATCTCTGTCATTATAATCTAAGTTTACTATGTAATGATTTGCTGATTGTGTTCCGCTTGGACTTGTATAAATTGTGTTGCTTTTTGTTACAATTTCAGTTATGCCATTAACGGTTTTTTCTATCCAGAATGTTGAAGTAAGTGATGAAAGGTTAAATTCAAAAATTTGTGACTTAGGAACTTTTTCAAACACATAAGTCGAGAATCCTGTTTCGTTTTTCAAATAACTTTCATCATACCAAATTTTGAGATAGTATTTTTCCATCTCGTTTGATGTGCATCTTAGGCGAGTGCCAGAAGCAATTTCTTCCCAATCTATTCCATTTCTGCTGATTGAATATTTGATTGGAATGAATGTTTCTTGTGTGGAGTACATAACTGTTACTTCTGAGAAATATCCGCTTTCATTGGAACCAGACATTATTGTTTGCGTGATATTGTTTCGACTGGCGTCCAGAAGTTTAAATTCTCCTGGTTGATTATTTCTATCTTTGTCACCTTCATTTTGCGGATAATTAGCTTTTGGTAGTTGATTGTAAAGTGTGAAGTAGATGGTTTTTACCAAATTTGTGTTGTCTACAAAATCCACAATTTCCAAAACAAAACTATCGTTGTAAAATTCTTCGGTACGGTTGGTTGTGAAGGTTATCACACCTTTGTCATCAACAAAGTTTGCATTTGTCAAAGTGTCAGATTTTTCTTCGCCGATAAAATCATAAGCATGAACAACATATTTATTTGGATTGTAAGCAAATTTGAATCCATCTTTTGTTATGTAAAACAATTTGCCCGTTGTACTATTATAATAAGCATACAAATCGTTGATTGATGATATTTCCTGAGTTATTATATTTTCTTTGTATAAGTGAATTTCTTTATAAGATTGTCCATAGTTGTCTGTAAACTCATAGACGATTCGGGTGTCGGCATCTAAATTGAGTGTTGGATTTATCTCAAAAGTGATTGTGCCAGTAGTGCTGTCAGTAGAAACAATAATTTTGTCTGAACCTTGCCATAATGATGCAAATCCAAGTTTGTTGGTTTGTTCATATAGCAAGTCACCATTTGCCCAAATTTTCAGACTGGTTGCATATGTTGATGCAAATGTCTTATCTCTTATGCTTTGGTCCGAAGGCATGGTAAATTTGATATATTCTCTTGTTTTATTGTCTGTAAGTGTTGCAGTAAAGTCAGTGTTTCTGATGTTTATATAGAAATCGTCAAAACTATCTGCATTTCCTTTTTCTCTGTTAAAGATGTGTAAAGCACTCTTATATCTGGAACTGATTAAACCGTTTAAAAGTTCAGGAATTGCAATTTCTGTCATGTTTGAACCAACAAACGCATACGCATAACCTTGTTTCCAAGGCGACAACATGAGATACATTGTGTTGGAGAAACCATTAACATTGACATTTTCAAGTCTTATTTGTGCCCATGCATCACCAAAATAGTTGATGTCCTGCAAAACAAAACCTGTTCTTGAATATATGTTGTGTATAGCGTTTGGATAAGAATTTGCAAGTTGATAGTCTTCTTCACCATAAGAATGAGTCAAACCATTTGCATCTATGTATGTAATAATATCTGCATTTGAATAATCTACAATGTAAATGGTGTAAATTGACATATTGCCTGCCATGTCAGTTTCAATAATTTCATAGTATTTGTTTTTCTCAAAACCTTTAAAATCAGCAGAATTTATTTCTATAAAGTTGGAAGATAAGAAATCTGCTGGACTGGTTTCTTGTTCGAAACCTGCTTTATATTTTGTGTTGTTGCCATCGCTGTCGACAAAAGCACGGGTGTAGATTCGATAAGAATCTGAACTTTTGAGAATGTTTTCAAAGTCGTTTGTTACACTGTATGAATAGTATGCAAACAAGTTTGTCCCGCTCACATTGTAACTTGTGTTGTTGAGGTCTGCGGTTGGATTCATTTGTGCAGTGTAATATGTGCGGAGTGCATTGTTTGTAAGCGGTGCAATAAGTCCACTTGCTGTTGATTTTTCTACCAAAGATTGTACATTTGTGCTTGGAGCAGAAAGGTCAACAAAGAGTCTCTTTGTTATTTTTTGATAGAAATCGTCGTTATGATTTTTGTATTGCATAGTGATGTCAACATAGGCATCATTTTGATATATTCCCAATTTTTCCAAATTTAGTTGAGCAATGTAGACACCATTTGAAAGTGTGATAGGTTTGTCCAAAACATCGTCATTGATGCTGTAAGGAGTTGCTCTATTGGAAGTTTTGAGTGTGATGGAGTCGATGTCAATTTCAGCCATATATGTGCTTCCAGCATTCCAAAGAAGATTTACACTTGTTTGATTTGTGTAATAAGTTGTAAAGGTGGAAGATTTGCTATTCAAAGTCATTCCTGTTGTTGATTGAATGATGAAATCTGGATTTGACCTTTCAATTTTAAAACAGAAAGTCATGCATTGCTCATATCTATTTTCATCAACTTCCAATCCAAAACGACCTTGATAGATGTTGACATAATATAGGCCAGCTTCTGAAAGATATTCAAGTGGTTGTCCGTCATTTTTGTAGAAAGTCAAGAAACCATTTGTTTGTGCAAGGTTGCTATAATCTGATGAAGATTTGGCGATTAAGTTTCGTACATCTCTGCCATCTTTGAAAACTTCGGCATACAGATAATATTCAAGTATGTTGTTGTTTTCGGAATAGTTGTTCATTTTGTCATTTGAAATTACTTCAAAATTATAACCATCGATGGTTTCATTTTTTTGTGCATTAATTGTGTACTTTGTTTGAGGAACATAAACATAAACCGGGAGCATATTTGTTGTCAAAATTGATTTTACATTGCCGTTGTTGTATAGAGAAGCGCCATTTGTGTTGCCATCAGGACTGTTCGGGAATGTAACCACAAGATTGGCGTTTTGCTTGTTGTCATACATTGCCACAAACACATCTCCGCCGACCAAACTTTCAGTGTGTGAATTGCCGTTAGAGTCTGTCACGCGTTCAGCGTTGGTTATCACTTCATTTCTGTCTACATATAAAACGAATGTGCGTTCATAATAGTCATTTTGGTTATATGAATGCGAACCGTCCACAAGATAAGTTCGTTTTATTTCATACTTTCCTGAGGTAGTGAAACCTTCTGAGTTAAGTTTGATAGGTTCTTGTTTTACAGATGTTTGGGCGTCTGTTTCGTCATTGTATGAATATACAACTATTTCTGTGGCACTTTCAGAAAGTTCCATATAGAAATAAGTTATGGTTTGAGTGTTTCCTAGGGCGTCTACAAAGTCTTTTGTTTCACTTTTTTGGATATAAGGATAATATTTGATTATCACGCTTTCAACTTGAATAAGAAGTTCACCATCACTCGTTGTTGGCAAGAAGGAAAGGGTAAATGCTTTTTCCATTTTTGTTGGAGCAAGGTATGTTGTTTTGGTGTTGTGAACTGTTTCACCAATGGTCACAGTGTCAACAACTGAATTGTTTATGTTTTCAGATAGGTCAGATAAAATCCCTTGTTTGTTTTCATATTTAATAGCAAATTCTGAGGAGTCAAAACTTACTATAATCGTTTGTCTTGCGCTGTAATAATTTGTGTAATGAACGATTGCATTTGGGTCGGTGGCAAAGATTGGGTCAAGTTTGGTGTTTGATAAGTCACGAATGAGCACTCTGTATGTCAATTCGTTTAATGCGGAAATAACTTGACTGTAAACATTTTGTTGCTGAACATATCCATTTGTGCCTTGTGTGTAATAAGATACGCTGTTGATCGGAATTGTAAGATAGTTTCCGCTGTATGATGAGATTAGACTAGAAATTCCATCATTTTCTCTGTCGATTGACACATTGCAAGATATAGATTGGAGGTAATTGTTTTGTTTAAGTTTTGAGTATATTATTTTGAAAATATCTACGCTAGTATCACCGGAATATGTTTTGTAGAATTCATATTCTTTCAAAACAGATTCTGTGATGTTGTTGGCGTTATAACTAGAATTGTATGCGACTGTTTTCCAGTTTGCAATGTAAATTGCTTTGTAATTTGCCCAATAGAGTGTGGAAGCTGATGTTATATACATTGATGGGCTGGTCAAAGAATATTTGCTTCCGTCGTTTATTGCAAACAATGGAGTTGAGTTGTCGATTAAGAAGACTTCCACGCTGTGATTGCCCGCTTCATCATAAACATCAACCAAATAGAATCCGCTGTCTGAAAGGACATATTCTGCTGAAACTTCCTCTTTTGAGGTGTCCGTGTTGCCATAGTAACTCAACCAGTTGTTGTTGTCTGTGCTCATATTCAAAACATAATTAACAGGAAGAAATGCTGAGGTGTTGTTTATCATTCTGTTGATTGTTGTGGAGAGTGTTGAGTCTTGTTTGCTGTAATATTGCGCTTGAACCAATGGGAAATATCTGTAATAGGCATAAGTTTGTGCACCACTTGCCTTATTGTCCCAAGATAACACGATGCTTTGATTTGTGGCAAAATTTTCCATGACATTGCCAACTTTGTAGGCTGTTGAATTGGTTAATTCTGTGACATTTGTTCCTGTTATGTTGTTTATTGGAGTTTTGTCGATTGTGAATGATTGTTCTCTAAAATAACCACTTTTTGAAGAAAGCACAATATTTGAATCTGTCATTTCATTTGTGAAATAAAGTCTCACTGTGTAATGAGCATTTGCAGATAGTGCATTTCCGCTTAAACTATCAAGAGTAATTCCGTTTGCTCCGCCAAATCCCTCCAAATAACCATTGTTGCCAAATTCTTGGGCATAAATTCTTACAGTGACATCTTTGTTGTAGATTTCTTGTGCTGTGTCATCTTCAATATTGACATTTTCATTTACATATGTTTGACTGTAAACAGTTTTGTTTGATTCTGTCTTGATTGAAATGCTTGGAAGTTCTTTCGTTATTTCAAAATAGAACACTTGGAAGAAAATTAAGTCAGAACGATTTGAAGTTTCGGTGTCATAGTAGTTGTCAAAAGTGTATGGAATGATGTAAATATATGTGCCTGCCGTGCTTTCTGTTCTTCCTGCATATGCTGTTCGATAGAGTTTTTGACCATTGAGTTCTGCGCTTGTTTCTGAATAAGCACTTGAAATTTTGGTTGTTGAATAAATGTAACTATATGCATTTTGACTTTGATATAAGTTTGCATTTGCACTAAATTTAATTGGTGTTTGATTTGTTTTCGCTGGTGTCAGGACTTTTCCCTTTTCGCCAGCATTATTTATGTAATTCAAGATATTTCCAATAAGGAATGTCGTGTTGGAAGCGGATTGAGAATAATTTTCTTTTGAATTCAAAAATCCACTTGTTATATCTGCACCATTAACAAAAACTTCATTTTCTTTGTCAAATGCTTTAAACTCGCTGGTTTGTCGAATGTTGTTTTCGTCGAGAGGTTTGTCCATGTCGGTGTAATTTGCTTGATAGCCATACATATATGCCATCATCTTTTTTGTGATATTTGCCACGCCATCAAGAGAGTATTTTTTCATGCCATCACTATAATTCACCAATTTGATAGGAGAAAAAGACAAAGTGTAATCGCCAACATTTATGAAGTAAACTCTACATTTGTTGTCGGATAGTTTAAATTCGACAAGATTTGCTCCATCATCAACAACACTTTCAGAGTCGATATCATATACGAGTTTGCTGGAAGTTGTGACGTCTGATATTTCTTTCGATACTTCAAGTTCAAAACGAGTGTAATCATATTCAATGTATGGTGTCTTGTAAGCATCACTTTCGTTCGTGCCTTTTGATGAATAATTGCTGTAAAGATAGTATGCATAGTTTGGATTTCTGGCACCAGTAATAGGAACTATATGGTCAAAATTTCCATTTTGCACTTTTGGACGATTTGCGTCAAAATAATTGTCTCGTGACAATACATAGAAACTGTAATTGATTGCGGGAGGGTTTGTGTCTGAAAAACTTGTGCTATCTTCTGAGGCATCTGCTTTGCCATCATTGCAAGTGTATAAGGTGAGTTCCAGTGAAAGAGTGTAAACGCCTTCAATCACCTGTCCGCTTGAATTTAAAATATTGATATTGTTTCCTTGCGTTTCATTTTTACTGAAAACCATTTCAAAACTATCAGGTTGTGCTGAATCGTAATTTGTGAATGTCAATCCACTTGGTTTTGCGAAATTACCCATATTCAAAGATTGATACTCTCCGTTGATATAAAGGCTGACTGAGCGGACACTATAAAAATTGAAATAACTGGTGTCGTTTTCGTCTGGATAATAACAAAAACTGTATATATCAGATGCGCTGTTTTTGTTTACTATGTTTCCATTTGTTGCAAGGGAGAGGTGGAGTTCTGTGGAAGTGTCGCTTTCTTGATAATACAAAAAAGTATCAGCAGAAATCAAACTGCTGGAATTTTCTTCGCTGGAAGAACCATTTGTCAAATACTCTTTTGCCCAAAAGTATTGTGGAATGTTTTGATTGTTTATCTCAACCGACTCTGTGTTTTCTGCTGAGACAGTTTCAGGCTTGTGGTCAACAAAAACACTGCCCACTGCAAACAAACATAATGCAAAAAATATGTAAATAAAATTTTTAAAATAGTTTTTATTTTTCATGTTTCCTCTCCAATTTAAATATATTTTATCACAAAGGAAAAATAATTCAAAATAAATTAAGAATATTATTATTATAAATAATTATATATTATTTAATACATTACATTATAGAAAGGCTTTAATTCTAAATAAAAATGGTGCGTGTATTTAGGATTTTGAATATTTAAAATAATAAAAAAATATCTTAAAAAATTAAAAAATGCAGAAAAATATTAAAAAAATCGCATTTTTTATGATTTTTATTTATTTTTTTAATATTTTTTAACAAAATAAATTTATGAAAAACTTTTTTAAAAATTTATTTTTGTATTTAAGTGCATTTGTTCCAATGTATGTTTTGGTGTTTGTGAAACTTATTGTGGAAATCATAAATCACAATCTGACTTTCAATATCTTAAACACCTTAAACTTTGTCACGCTATTACTCTTGATTGGCTTTGGCATTTGGGGGCTGATTTGGAATGTCTATTTTTCTTCTGAAAAAGCAATACGAGTGGAAATTGTTTCCGCAAAAAATATCACGGACCAACACTTTTTGGGATACTTTTCATTGTTTGTGTTTTTTGCCATTCCGCTTGACCTTTCACTTGTGAGTGCTTATTGTGTTTATGTGCTTGTGCTGATTATGATAGGGATTGTTTATATAAACAATTCTCTTTACTACATAAATCCTTTGCTCAACCTTCTGGGATTCAACTTTTATGATGTTCAATATTTGGAAGAAGGGGACGCTCAAACCAAAAGTGCAAAGTTTTTCTACCGAGGGACATTGAAACTGAACAGCAATTGTTGGATAAAAATCAAAAATCAACATTTCTGTTTTGTGGATAGGAAACATAAAAAGGATGTTTAAACGCAAAAAATGTCGAAAAATATATACAAAAGTTTGAAATTTAAACTTATTAATGATACAATCAATATAAGGAGTTTTATTTTATGACATTTGAATTGTGGTCCATTTGGCATATTTTGTATATTCTTTCACCAATTATTGTTATGTTGATTTTATACTTCTCTTTAAGAAAAGCGTCAGAAAAGACAAAGTATATAGTTGGGGTAATAATAGGCACGATTTCTATCGGCATTTTAATTATGCGAAATGTGGATATTTATTTGACGGTTGGTTTTGATCCAGAAATTATTCCGTTGCAAGTTTGTCATTTTGGAAACATAATGGTGTTAATTGCACTTGTCTTCAAAAGCAAAATCGCAACTTCAATACTTTGGACATTAAATGTTTTGGCGGCATTTGCTTCTTTAATTTTTGCAGATGCGTTGACAGGATATGCGACAATATTCTGTATAAGAGCGCAAGCGTATATCTGGGGACATCTGTTTATTGTTGTTGGTGGTTTATATGCGGTTCTGATGAAGATTGTAAGAATTGATTTAAAATCATTTTTGCTTGGGTTGGGTGTTTTGGTAATCCTTCTTATTCCCGCTATTGTGCTTAATTCCTATTTCAATGATGTGCTTGGCTACAATATCAATTATTTTTACATATACAACTCAGACGGAGTTCCTTTTGAATTTTTATATATTGGAGAAAGAGCTCAGTATGGTTGGTTTACAATAAATTGGATTTACACGCTGTCGGTGGTCGGAATATTTATTGTGCTAATGTTTGGAATATTCAATTTGCAAAAATTACTATATTTAAAAGATAAAGACTATCAAACTCACAATATCTTTCATAAATGAGAACTTAAATTAAAGCAAAACGAACATATAGTATATTATGTTATATAAATAATTCTATAATATAACCTTAGACACAAGAGAAGAAAGATAATTTATATTAATAATAATATATAATGCGCGTAATGCGCGACTATTATAGTTTCTTTTTCTTGTGTCCAAAACAAGAAACAAAATTTTAGTAAAAAAATAGTTGACAATTCCCCCCCGTGCTATTCTTGGGTTGGAGGTGAACTATGGAAGGAAACAAATATTCTCAGACTAGTTTCCACGGTGAGAGCAAAACCGCAATAGGTGTTGTTTGCGCACTCTTTTTGGGGCTAATAGGTCTTATCATAGGTTTTTGTTGTTTCAAACCTTATACATACGAACGCAAAACCTTTATGAAAGGCTTTTGGTGGACATTTGGAATTTGTGCAGTTGTGTATGTTGTGTTAATAATTGTTTATTTTACAACATTCGCATCGTTGATAGCAGGTTTTGCGGGAGCAGTGTAAACATGAAAAAAGGTTGACTTTGTCTTAGGTCAATCTTTTTTTTGATAAATGGGCAAGTTGTTGTTTGCAAAAGCAGACAATCATGTAAATTTTTCAATCAGCGAAAGCCGATTTTTTTCTTTATAGGTCAAAAATTTTTCAAAAAGTTTTTAAGTTTTTCAACTTTTTCAAAAAAATTTAAAAATTTTTTGACTAATTTTCGACATTTTTTGCGAACACACGGCAAGACGCTAGGGGGTCAAAAAAGTTTTTAAAAAAAATTTAAAAAAAAGTAAAAATTTTTTGAAAAAAGTGTTGACAAAGATTTTTTGTTTATGTTAGAATACGCATGTTGACACCGCAAAGAGAGGTTGAACGGATAGTTCAATCGTCAACAAAAGTTCTTTGACAACTACATATTTTGAAGATTAAAGTCAAATATTATTACGAGTTTAAACTTTTAATTTATTAATAGTTTTTATGTAATACGATATTTGCATACTTAATTTGAAGTCGAGTAAAGAGATTGTTGCTTACCTATTATATATAGGAAGGCGACAAGCGAAAATGCTAAGAAAATCCAATCTAATAGATTAAGCTACAAAGAGCATATAGGGGATGCCTTGGCACTAGGCGCCGATGAAGGACGTGATAAGCTGCGATAAGCAACGGGGAGATGCACATAATCTGCGATCCGTTGATGTCCGAATGTGGAAACACAGCACTGTTAATACGGTGTTATCATTACACGAATACATAGTGTAATGAGGGGAACTCACTGAACTGAAACATCTAAGTAAGTGAAGGAAAAGAAAGTAAAACAACGATTGTGGGAGTAGTGGCGAGCGAAACTGCATGAGCCCAAACCAAGGGTAGAAATACCTTTGGGGTTTAGGAGTATCATCATAGAGTAAAGACGATAGGTGAAGATATCTGGAAAGTTACACAACATAGGGTAATAGTCCCGTAACCGAAATTGAATTTACCTTAGATACCACCAGAGTAGCCCAGGACACGTGGAATCCGGGGTGAAGATGCGAGGACCATCTCGTAAGGCTAAATACGACCTAGTGACCGATAGCGAATAGTACCGTGAGGGAACGGTGAAAAGAACCCCGGGAGGGGAGTGAAAGAGAACCTGAAACTGTATGCTTACAAGCAGAGAAAGGACGACTTGCCATGAGGCAATAGTTTGATCTCGTACCTTTTGTAGAATGGACCGGCGAGTTACGTTATGTAGCAAGGTTAAGTGATTATGTCACGGAGCCGAAGCGAAAGCGAGTCTGAATAGGGCGAAATTAGTTG
>JBJFCL010000023.1:0-54345 GCA_051888935.1 Candidatus Caccovivens sp.
TGGCAACAAGACAGCCACAATTGTAGTTAAACAAGGTTACATAAATGCTCCAATCGCAATCACAGTAAGTGGGGTTGCAAATTCATATGTAATCACACTCAATGGCAATGGTGCTACAACAGAAGGCACAACTAGTGTTACTGCTGTTTATGATAGTGCCACCCTTGAAACCATTACAAATCCACTTCGCACAGGATACACATTCGCTGGCTGGACTGCAACAAAAGACGGCAACGATGTTGTTATTACCACAGCAGGCGTGTTTGCCAACGTTGACGGCTACACAGCAGATGGCGTTTGGAAGAGAGCACAAGACACAACTCTTTACGCAAAGTGGAACGCAAACACATACACAGTTACATTTGAAGCAAATGGCGGAACTCCAAGCGTTGCAAGCAAGGTTGTGACATATGATTCTGCATATGGCACTCTTGCAACAGCAACAAAAGAGGGATATATCTTTGGTGGTTGGTATCTTGATAGTGGATTGACAAATCAAATTGCAGAAGACACAATCGTAAAGACGGCTGAGAATCACACACTATATGCAAAATGGAATTCCAAGAGTGTTTCTGTTCATATTCAAAACTTGTCTGGAACGGCAAATGAAGGTACTGTTATGGGCATAGACTCATACACATACACTGGAACGTTCAACACAGGCGACACAATCATTTTCACTCACACAGCAAAGACTGATGCAAGTGGAAACGCATTGTATGTCTTCAATAAATATGTTAAAGGTACAAATTGGAACGACACAAGCGTGACTTCTTACACAATCACTGCAAGCGACACTGATGCAGGACAAGTGATTGAATTTAGAGTTTGCTATGTTGTTCAACTTAGTGTCACAGCGGTGACAGATGGAGAAATTAGTGGTGTTGGTGGACTTGTAAGCATTTACTCTCAAACACCTGCAACAACAAACAATTACGATTCGGCTTATTATGGAGAATCAAGCACTTTCCCTGTTTCAGCGACAGCTAAAAATGGCTATCGCTTTGACGGTTGGTTTGACAATTCTGCATGCACAGGAGATGCCCTTTCAACAAATGTTGAATATAGTCATAGATTTGGCTCAAATGGTGCTGTAAAATTGTACGCTAAGTTTACAGCAATTGATTACACAATCGATTATGTTCTTGGCACAGGCGCAACTTGGGCAGATGGTTACACTGCTCCAACATCTTACAAGATTACTGAGAGCGTGACACTTCCAATAGCGACAAATGTAACAAAGATGGGCTATACATTTGCTGGCTGGTACGATAATGCAGAACTTTCTGGAACGCCAATCATAATCATTGAAATTGGAACAACTGGAAATAAGACTTTCTATGCAAGTTACACAGCAAATGATTACACAATCACATATACAGCAAACGGCGGAGCAGGTGCTGATGTCGTTCAAGATGTGACATTTGATCAAACATTTACAACCAAGGCAAGTGACACATTCTCACGCACTGGTTACACTTTTGCAGGTTGGAGCACTTCTGCAACTGCTTTGGCAGGAACATTTACAGAACCTTCAACACAATACACATATAATGTTGCAGGAGACACAACTCTCCATGCAATTTGGACGGCAAACAAATATACTGTAACCTTCAATGGAAATGGCAACACAAGTGGAACAATGACTTCAATTGAACTTACTTATGATGTCAAGGCAAACTTGCCAGAAAACAAGTTTGTTCGTTCAGGTTACACATTCGAAGGCTGGGCAACAACCGAAAATGGAACTGTTGCATATTTGGATAAGGCGGAAGTTGTAAATCTCACAACAAGCGGAACTTTCCAACTCTTTGCAGTATGGTCAGCAAACACAAACACACCATACAAAGTTAATGTCTACAAAGCAAACACAAGTGGCACATACACTGATGTGACTGCACAAGTGCTTGACAGAACTGGCACAAGTGATGCAAAACTTACTTTTGTCACAACGGACACAGCAATCACTATTGACGGTGTGAAGTATGAATACACTGGTTTTAGTTATGATGCGACAAAGACAGGAATTACAAGTGCAACAAACATGACAATACTCCCAGATGGAACACTTGAAATTGATATTTACTTTTCTAGAAATGAATACACTTTGACAATCAAACCTAATGGTGGTGTTTATAGCGGAAAAGCCACAGACACAACCGTTAAGGGATTGTTTGAAACAACTTACAATGTCGAAGCAGTGGTTCGTGAAGGTCACGATTTCATTGGTTGGACTTTGACGGGCGCTGGAATATTTGACACAGACACAAATGTTTATACATTCAAAGCAGGAAATGACACTTTGACAGCAGAGTGGCAAATCCTCTCTTACACCTTGACTTTAACAAAAGACGAAGGAATCAAAACTTTTGTGGCAACTGGTGCAAATGTAACAGACAACAAAGACGACACATACACAGTTGTTTATGGCTCAACAGTTACACTTTCTTACACTTTGAATGATGGATACAACTTCAAAGGATACGAAAGTGCACAAGTGACAGTTTCCGACAACCTCTTCACAATGATTGCAGGAAATGTAACTGTGAAAGCAACAACAAATGAAAATGCTTACACAATCAGACTTAACCTAAACGGCGGAGAAGGTGCAGAAACGAGCAAGGATATTTCTGCTCTCTATGCAACACCTCAAAACTTGCCAAGTATCGCAAGTCTTGGTTGGAGCAAGAGTGGTTATTATTTTGCTGGTTGGGGAATTTCAGAAGACAGTACAACAGTCTTCAAGACTGACGGGGCAGAAGTTGTCAAACTTGCAACCTCTGGCGTATTCAACTTGTATGCAATTTGGTCAGCAAATTCTTATGAAATTACATTTGATGCAAACAACGGCGAGGGCACAATTGCCAAGATGACAAATGTTGTCTTCAATGAAAATGTTACCTTGCCTATGAACAATGGTGCAATCACACGCACAGGTTACACCTTCCTCGGTTGGAGCGAAGATGCAAGTGCAATATCTGCAACTTATGAAGACGGAGCAACATTCAAATACACCAAACCTGACGATATGGCTCTTAAAGCTGTTTGGAGTGAAAACTCATACACACTCACTCTTGACGCAAACGATGCAAACTATCAAGGCACAGCAACTCTTATTGCTGGAAAGAGCAAGACTCAAACTTTGAAATACACTCAAAATGTAAACTTTGAAAGCATCTATGCACGCACAGGTTACACCTTTGCTGGTTGGGCAAGAAACGCAACTGCAACAACACCAGATTACACAACATCAAGTGTTGCAAGCGGACTTGTTTCAACTGCAAACGGAAGCATAACATTGTATGCAGTTTGGACAGCAAGTGAAGTTGAATATAAAGTTGTTCATTATGGACAAACAATTGAAGCTGCTTTGTCAAATGCAACAACATTCACAGTGGCAAACAGAAACAACTATGCTGTTCTTGAAACGGAAACCAAGACAGCATTCACTGACAGCACTGCTGTTTACGCATTCAAGACGCTTACAGGATTTACTGTGACAAACAATATGTACACAAACCTTTCTGGCAACGCTCTTGTCGTTCAAGCTGACGGCAGTTTGGAAATTTACTTGCTTTACACAAGAAATTCTTCAACAGTATCAGTGGAAATTGCAGAAAAAGGAATTGTAAGTGTTGACATTGCTTACTCAACGAGAGAGTCAAACAAAACATTTACGGCAAACGGAAGCGTGGATGTTTACTATGGCGAAAATTTGACAGTTAGTGCAATCACGAAAGTTGGTTATGCTCCAAATGCAACAATCACTTTGATTGGTGCAACTTCAACTTCCATCACGGCGACAATTTTTGATATGCCAGACAATGATGTAACCATCAGCGTTTCGGCAACTCCAAACACTGACACACCATACACAGTTTACCATTACACTGAAAACCTGGCTGGCGGTTATGACCTCCACACCACAGAAAACTTGAAAGGTACAACCGACACAACAGCAAATGCGGTTGTCAAGACCATCACAAACTACACTCATGACGCAGGTGTGACTGGAACAGTGCTCTCTGGAAATATTGCCGGCGATGGCAGTTTGGAATTGTATGTTTACTACACTCTTGACACATACACTCTCACACTGTCCGCAGACAGCAAGATTTCTGGTGTGAAAGCAACAGGCGTTGGTGCAACACTCACTGATGAAACAAACAATGTCTACACAGTAAAAGTTACAGCATCAATCGAACTTTCATACGACGCAATCGCAACAGGATATAGTTTCAAAGAATGGCAAGTTGTTCTTGGAACTGTCACCATCACCGATAATGAATTCACTATGCCGGCACAAGACCTTTCAATTAAGGCAGTTAGTGAACCTATCGAATATGAAATCATCTATCACGGCAACAACGGACTTATTGACGGTGCAAGCACAAAAACAGAAAAGATTAGATTTGATGCAAGCACAACAATCATGGCAGGCGACACAGTAACACGCACCGGCTATACTTTCTCCACATGGAACACAATGGCTGACGGAAACGGAGACAATATGGCTGTGGGAACACAATACACTCACACCAAGACAGAAAACCTCAACCTTTATGCAATGTGGACGGCAAACAAATATGATGTGACATACACTGCAAACAATGGCACAGCAGACGACAAGACATTTGAAAAGTCTGCAACATTTGACAGCGATTACACAGTTCTTGACAACACTTCCGCAAACGGAATGGGCTGGACAAAGACTGGATACACATTCATTGGTTGGGCAAGAAGTGCAAGTGCAACGACACCTGACTACACTGCTGGCAATGTGTTTAAATACACAGTTGACGGCAACACAACTTTGAATGCAGTTTGGAGCGCAAATTCTTACACAATCAATTACAGCGCAAACACTGTTGACAAGAACGGCGACGCTCTCTATGGCAAAGCAACAGGCTCGACCGCTGGAACAAATGCAACATATGACCAAGACGTTCAACTTGCAACAAATGGTTACAACCTTGTTGGATACATCTTCAAAGGTTGGAAAGATAATGCAACTGGAACAATTTACAATGCAGGTCAAACACTCACAAAACCAAACTTTACAAGTGACGCAAATGGCACATACACTCTCTACGCAGTTTGGGAAGCAGAGACAATTACAATTAAGGTTTATAAAGATGTTGCTGATAGTACTGCAACCACAACCTTCACTCTTGTATATGGAAAATCTTACACAGGTGACGATGCAATTCTTGTGGAAAATCTAAATTCTTATGATAAGACTGGCTACAACCTTACAGGGTTTGCGACTGCTGATGGAACAATGTGGATTGACAAAGATGGCAAGATTATGTCGGGAGTTACAGACACAATAGGAAATGTAATAACTGATGGCAATATCTTTGCTTATACTGATGAAGACAATGAAATGTCCATCTTTGCACAATATTCAGCAAAACCATACATTGTGACATTTGACACTGATACGACAAAACCTAGTGACGGAAGCAGTATCACAATTTCTCAGACTTCAAAAACTGTTTACTTTAATCAAACATTTGGCGAAGATGGATTGTGGCCAACACCTTCACTTGGCGGTTACTTCTTTGATGGTTGGTCAACAAGCAATTTATATCGAGCACTCTCACTTGAACAATATCATACACTTGAAGGTGCACAAGAAACTGTTGACTCCAAGTATATCTTCACTCGTGGCGAAGGTGAAAATGTTGTTGAATATGTTTATGTTCAAAGAAATGCTGACAACACACCTTCCACAACTTTGATTGAAGTTGCAACTGTTCAGGCTTCATTTGTAAAAGCAAGCGACACAGTTTGGGATATTGGAGATGCAGGTCTTACTCTCTACGCAACATGGATTGGAAGAACGGATATATCATATACTGTTTACTATTACTTAGAAGAAATTGAATTTGATAGTTTGGCTGACAACTTTGCTGACTACACACAAAGTGGAACAAATTATCCAGAAATCCCAACCACAATCAACTATACAGACAAAGACGGAAACACAAAGACTTATCTTCAAATCAAGTCGGAAACTCACAACAACGCACTTATTGCGGACAAAGTTGAAAATTATATCTATAAATATAATTACACTGGCTTCACTTATAAATATTATGAATACACTGGTGACACAATTCAAGCAGACAAAGAAGGCGAGCAAGATGTCGGAAAATCCAAGATTTACGCATTCTACACTCGTCAAGAATACACTCTCACTCTTGACACAAGCAAGGGTGTGGCAAGTGTTACTGCAAGTGGAACTGGCGTGACCGACAATCATGACGGAACTTACAGCATTAAGTATAATGCTTTGGTGACAATTTCTGCTGGAATGAAAGCGGGTTATGCATTCAATGCTTGGGTAAACAAAGCAGGTTACACAGAAGTTGAACCTACATCAACAGCAAATGATGATGACGCAAGCGAAGCAACATTCAATATGCCTTCAACAACAAATGGGGTTTATTTGACTGCAACGGCAACACCACAAACAGTAAACTACTATGTTGAAGTTTATGAACAAAATGTTGCAAACGACAACTACACAATCAGTGGAACGCGAGCAACCTTCACAGGCACAACCGACACAAATGTTGATATTGCAAAACACAACACTGCAAGAAATGGTTTCAAATATGACCACTACACAGTTGGAATCACAACAAGCGAAACAGAAACTCTAAATGGCTCACTCAATATCAATGGTGAGGGCAACCTTGTTGTAAGACTTTACTACACAAGAAACACATACACAATCACTCTCACTGCAAATAAAGGTGTGGCAAGCGTCAGCGCACAAGGTGACAGCTTGACTGGTTCAAATGGTGTTTACACCGTTCGTTATGGTGCAGAAATCACACTTGTAGCGACAGCAAAAGCTGGTTATACTCTCACATCAACAGTTTGGACTGTTGACACTGGTTCAACCCAAGTTACAGTTGCAAATGGCAAATTCAACATGCCTGCTGGAAATGTTATGCTCTCAGCAAATGCAACACCAAACACAGACACTGCTTACAGAGTGAACTACTATGTTCAAAATGCAGACGGAACATTTGTGCTTGATAGTGCATTTACTGAATACGACATTTATGGGGAAAGTGGACATTCAAAAACAAATCCATATTCCACCAATATTCAAGGAACAACAGACACTGTTGCACCTATTGCAACTTACAACTCAATCTCAATTTTGGGAATGAAATATTCTTACTATGTTGTAACTTCAACAACAAATGGCAAGACAGATGATGTGTTCAATGAAGTTACAAACGGCAACCTCAACATTGACGGAGATGGAAGTCTTGTAATCAATCTCTATTATTCAAGAGAGACTTACACTCTCACACTCAACACAAGTGTCGGAGTGGCAACAGTTAGCGTTGCACCTGCAACAGGAATTTCTGCTGGCACAGCGGCAAATACATACAACATTATGTATAATATCACGGTGACATTGAACCACACATTGACAAGTCAAGGATACACTTTCAACAAGTGGACAATCAACAGCGGTCTTACAGGTGAGGCTCTTTCTGGAAACACATTCACAATGCCAACAAATGCAGTTGTTTTGACTGCAACAGCAGATGCAAACGTTTATAACATCGTTTATCACTACAACGATGGAACAATTCCAGAAACAACAAAGTCACAACCTGTGACTTATGCATCAAATGTGACCTTGCTCGACAAGTTTGCAAGAGATGGATATGTGTTTGCAGGCTGGGCAGAGACTTCAACAGGAACAATTGTTTACAATGACAAAGCAACATTTAAGTATGAAAAGATTGGAGACCTTGACCTCTATGCAATTTGGTCAAATATCAAGTACACAATTTCTTTCAATGCAAACAACGGAACCGGCGTGATGGCAAGTATGGAAGTGACCTTTGACGAACCAGTAACTCTCACAAAGAACACAACAATCACACGCACAGGTTACACTTTCCTTGGTTGGAGCGAAGATGCTGACGCAGAGGTGGCAACATTCTTAGATGAAGCAACATTCACATACAACAAGGTTGGGGATATGATACTCTATGCAATTTGGAGTGAAAATTCCTACACTCTTACTCTTGACGGAAACAACGATGACGGACACCAAGGCACAGCAACATTCAAGAGTGGTGTGACAACAAACACACAAAATTTGAAATACACACAAAATGCTGACCTTAGAGAAATTTATGACCGCACAGGTTACACATTCGTTGAATGGAACACGCAGTCCAATGGAAGCGGAACAAGATATCTTACAACTGACACAGTTAGCGGACTTAAAGATGGAACAACAGGAAACGATTCCATCACATTGTATGCAATTTGGACAGCAACAACAGTAAATTACAAAGTGATTGTTTACGAACAAAATCTTGCAACCTCAAATGATTACACGACAGACAACTATACAAGAGTTTCAACATCTGAAAATGAAACACAAAGTGCTCTTACAGATGCAACAATCAGCGTAAACACATTTATAACACCACGCACAGGATTTACTTTTGATGGATTTACCACAAACAAGACTGTTGAAGATGCTTACAGCACAGTTGTTCAAGCAGACGGCAGTTTGGAAATTTATCTTTGGTACACAAGAAACACATACACAGTCACAACATCAGTCAAGAGCGGTGACAACGGCATTGGAACAATCATTGGTGCAGGTGACTATCAATATGGAGCAAGCGTAACTCTTACAGCAACAATCAATGCTGGTTACACATTTGAGAAGTTTGCTTCATCAAACGGCACTCTTCAAGCCGACATCACAACAAATGGTGCAACATTCACAATGCCTGCGGGAGACTTGCACTTTGTTGCAAGCACAACAAAGAATCCAAACACAAATTACTATATCAAGTATCTCTTTGAAACCGACCAAAAAGGTGTATATGAAGAAGACACTACTCTTTCTGCAACCTTTGCTGGCAGTGGCACAGGTGAAACAGAAAGCACAATCACGCTCGACATGATTAAGACTGCAAACGACACAACCAACATTTTGAACGTGAAAGGTTTTGAATATGCAAACTTTGGTCTTTTGGACAACACCACAGACCCAGTTTCATACAAATCAGTTACAATCACTGGTGACGGCAACGCAACAGTCAATGTTTACTACACAAGAATGTCATACACACTCACAATCAATTATTACTATGCGTCAGAGACCGAGCCATACACATCAATCGCTCCAAGCGTTGTGGAAGATTATTTGCATGGCGCAAGCGGAACAGTTGTATCCCCAATTATCACAGGATACACTGCTGACAAACTTAGTGTGGATTGGGAAATTGATGGACAGGATTTGACAATCGACGTGTTCTACACACCAAATACTTACACAATCACTTTTGATGCAAATCAAGGAAATGTGACACCAATTTCAAAATCATTTACTATTGAAGATATTGTCACTCTTCCTCAACCAACTCGCGATGGTTACACATTCGTGGTTTGGGAAGTGACGGAGATTGCAACAGAAACAAACTTTGTAATGGGCACAAGATACACAACCTCAATTGATAAAGGTATGTATGGAAATGTGACATTGATGGCTGTTTGGGAACCAATCACAAACAATGTGACTTACACACTGACAAACACAATCAAAGTTAGTGGACAAGACAAACTTGCAAGTGGAACAGCTTACAACGGCACATTCCGAGCAGAAGAAGGCTATTCACTTCCAGCAACATCTGACATTGTGGTCAAGATGACAATAAATGGCGTCACAAAGACAATGACTGCTGGAACAGACTACAACATTTCAATCACAGACGGAATTTGTGCAATTTTAATAGATGGAGAAAAAGTTGTTGGTGACATTGAAATCATCATTACATCAACAGCAAATGAATATTTGGCAAATATCACAGGCGAAAACACCACAGTTTCTGTTGATGGAACAACATACACAACAACAGCAAGCAAGACAGTTGCAACAGCAACAAGCATAACATTCTACGCAAAAGCAAACGAAGGATATGGCAGAAGCGGAATCACATTTGTTGTAACCTCCGGAAATGCAACACTTAGCGAAGTTACTGAAAACGACGGAGTTTACAGCGTTACAGCAAGTGGATACACATCAACCTTCACAGTGACAGCAACAGCGACAATCAATAGTTACACACTCACAGTTGACCCAGCAAACGGAACATTCAATGGAAGCACAGATGTTGTGACCTTCACACAAAACTTCCAGACAACACTTGCAATATCAAATCCAACCCGCACAGGATACACCTTCACTGGTTGGGATATAACAGAGATAGGCAAAGGAAGTTTGGACAAAGCAACTTTCACATTTGGAGCATCTGATAGCAAGTTAACTGCAACATGGAGTGTAAATAGATACAAAGTTACACTCAACCTCAATGATTCCAACTTTGCAAACGGAACAACAGCGGTTGAAAGTGTAAATATTGAAAATGTAACAATTTCAAATGGAACAATCACACTTTACGCACAATATGACAGCACATATGCCACACTTTATACAGAAGATGGCAAGAGTGTATCATTTGCAGATTTCACATCAGCAAATGTCACAAGAAAAGGTTATGACTTTGCAGGGTTCTACACGGACAGAGTTCTGTTGGGCGAAAGTGCAACAAATTCAACACCAGTGTCATCTTTGACAGAATTTAAGACTGCAAACAATGACACAGTTATCTATGCATACTGGACACGCAAGAGTGATGTTAAATACACAGTAAATCACTATCTTGAAAAACTTGACATCGACAATCCGGACACAAGCGTTTCAGCTCACTGGGAACTTGCTGAAAATGGAACCGAAGTCTTCACGGACGGAACATCTGACGGCGAAGTAACACCAGATGTAAGAACAATCACAGGATTCACAGCACCTGCGACAAAGACAGCGACAGTCAACGCAGACGGCAGCACAGTCGTAAATTATTACTACACAAGAAATCAATATACATTGGAAATCAAGAGCAATTTCAAAGCTTATGACACCGAAACAACAATCATTGGAACAGGTTTGAATGAAGTTGTCATAACAGTCAATGGAACAACCTTGACACAAAACAGCACTTTGGTTGATTTTGGTTCAAACATTGTTGTTACATCTCTTGACTTGTATGCAGGCTATTCATACACAGGCTGGACAATTAACAAAAAGATTGGTGAAGAAGACGTTAAACATGACGGCGCATTGGAGAACATTTTTGCAGAATTTAATTACACCATGACACAATACAATTCAACAATTTTGTTTGGATTCCAAGGTAATATATATTCTGTTGAATACATTCTTGATAATGGCACAAATGGTGCAGGAAACACAGAAGAATATCAAACTTCAATCAACAACAAAGCTTTTGATATTGTTGACCCAACAAAGACGGGTTACACATTCAACGGTTGGACAATTGCATGGGCAGATGGTGACAATTCAGATACAGGAATTGCAGAAGATGAAACAAGCACACTTCCAACGATTGACAACAAAGTGTTGACAATTCTTGCAAACACTTATGGAAAACTTAAACTTACAGCAAATTGGACAGCAAATTCATACACAATCACTCTCAATCAAAATGGTGCAGATGTTGAATCTTCTCCTCTCAGTGTGACAGCAGTATATGACCAAACAACCGAATTTATAATCACAAATCCACAAAAGACTGGTCACACATTCCTTGGTTGGACAACAACAATGAATGGTGATGTGATTGTGATTAATGTTGATGGCTCTTTGGCACATGGTGTTGATGGCTACACAGACGAAAATGGTGTTTGGACAAGACCAAATCCAACAGAAGTATTTGCAAAATGGAAAGCAAACACCTACACAATCATCTTCAATGGAAATGGTTCAACCGATGGCAATATGGACAATCTCACAATGACTTATGGCGTTCCAGCAAACTTGACAACAAATTCCTACTCAAAAGATGGATACTCATTTGACAGTTGGAACACAAATGCCAACGGCACAGGAACAAAATATCTCAACGGACAAGAAGTTGTTAGTTTGAAAGAAAATGAAGGCGACACATTGACCTTGTTTGCACAATGGACAGCAAAAGCAAATGATGTTACCTATACTCTTTCACACACAATTCGCTTGACAGGAGTTGACTCAATCAACAGTGGAACGGAATTCACAAGCACATTCCGAGCAGAAGAAGGCTATTCACTTCCAGCAACATCTGACATTGTGGTCAAGATGACAATAAATGGCGTCACAAAGACAATGACTGCTGGAACAGACTACAACATTTCAATCACAGACGGAATTTGTGCAATTTTAATAGATGGAGAAAAAGTTGTTGGTGACATTGAAATCATCATTACATCAACAGCAAATGAATATTTGGCAAATATCACAGGCGAAAACACCACAGTTTCTGTTGATGGAACAACATACACAACAACAGCAAGCAAGACAGTTGCAACAGCAACAAGCATAACATTCTACGCAAAAGCAAACGAAGGATATGGCAGAAGCGGAATCACATTTGTTGTAACCTCCGGAAATGCAACACTTAGCGAAGTTACTGAAAACGACGGAGTTTACAGCGTTACAGCAAGTGGATACACATCAACCTTCACAGTGACAGCAACAGCGACAATCAATAGTTACACACTCACAGTTGACCCAGCAAACGGAACATTCAATGGAAGCACAGATGTTGTGACCTTCACACAAAACTTCCAGACAACACTTGCAATATCAAATCCAACCCGCACAGGATACACCTTCACTGGTTGGGATATAACAGAGATAGGCAAAGGAAGTTTGGACAAAGCAACTTTCACATTTGGAGCATCTGATAGCAAGTTAACTGCAACATGGAGTGTAAATAGATACAAAGTTACACTCAACCTCAATGATTCCAACTTTGCAAACGGAACAACAAGTGCTACAAGCACAATTGGAACAGCCAATGCTGGAATAATTGAAATGTACATAACTTATGGTACAAACTTTGGCAGTATGTATTTGAACTTGGCAGAGACCGAAGATGAGACAGCATACAGCATAGCAGAGTTCACAAGCAGTGTAATCAAACGCAGTGGCTACACTTTCACAGGATTCTACACAGAGAAAAACCTTCTCACTGCAAAAGATTTGGCAGGAGAACTTGTAACAGCAACAAGAGACTTTACAACGGCAAATGACAACACAGTAATTTATGCAAACTGGACTTACAACACCAATATGTCCTACACAGTAAGACACATAAGAGTTGCAGTTGGACAGACTGGTGAAACCGCAGAATCAGTTGTTGAGACAGAGACCTTCACAAACGGAGTAACAGACCATACAGTTACACCAGCAGTTAAGACATATGAAGGCTTTGTATCTCCAAGTGAACAGACGGTGACAATAACAGCGGAAGGTGATATAACAATCAACTACATTTACACAAGACAGACATACACTTTTGCACTTGAAGCAGGAGTGGGAGTTGCAAGTGTAAGTGCAACAGGCACAGGAGTGACACCAAACGCATATGAGACAGGAGTAATAGCAAGAACATACACAGTTGAATATGGTGCAGTAATTTCACTTACAGCAACAGCAAAGACAGGATACTCAATGTCTTCCTTCACAGCAGGAGAGAACTTCACTGGTGCTGGAACAGACACAATCACAGCAACATACACAATGCCAAGCAGATCTGTGACAATCACAGCAAATGCGACAGCAAACAGATATGCAGTCATCTTGAATGTGAATGCAGGCAGTGACACAGTAACAGGCACAGGCATAACAGTAACAGATGGCAAAGTGACGTTGTATGCAGAATATGACGCAAAACTTGGAAAGCTCTACACTGGTGAGACAGGAGAAAAAAGCGTACAACTTGACTCTCTCAACCTTAGAAGAGAAGGTCACACATTTGCAGGCTGGTACTCAAAGGCAATAAGTGCAGACGGACTTAGCGACGCAACAGATTACACAGAGTACACAGCACTTACTGACGTAAACTTCACAGATCCACTCAATATCTACGCATACTGGACAATAAACACATACACACTTACAGTTAAGTATAAATATGACAGTGGAGCAGAAGCATACGCAGACGCAGTAAGAACAGTTAAGTTTAGAAGTGAAGAAACTGTAACAAGCCCAACAATTTACGGCTACACACCAGACAAGGCAGAAGTTAAAGTGACAATGCCAGCAGAAGATGTGACAGTTACAGTAATTTACACAGCAAACACATATACAATAACCTACAATGTGGACGGAGAAACATCTACAGAGACTTACACAATAAAGGCACCAATAACCTTTAAGATGGTAACAAAGACAGGTTACACATTTGCAGGCTGGCTTGTGACAAGCGAGACACAGACGGGCGTAACAGGAAACTGGACAAAGGATAGCTTGTACACAGAAACAACAGCTCCAGAAGGAATGTATGGAGATGTAACACTCACAGCTACATGGAAAGCAAACACCAACACCAAGTACTACGTTGACATTTACCAGATGAACAACGACGGAAGTTGGAACGCAGAAGCAACAACAACAGAAGAAAGAACAGACGGAACAACGGCACAAGCATTGAACATTACAGTTGCAGATACAACAGTGACAATCAATGACGTGACATACTCTTTCACCGGCTTTAGTGTAGATAAGATAAAGACAGGTGACATTTCAAACGTAGTTGTTGCAGCAGATGGAAGCACAAGAGTTGCAATATACTTTAGTAGAAACACCTACGCATTTACATTTAGTGCAACCGAGGGAGCAAACATTTTGGTCAAAGTAAACGGAGCAGAAGCAACAAGCGGAAGCGAAGTTTACTACGGAGCAGAGATAAAAGTAAGTGCAAGCGTAAGCGAAGGATACACATGGGCAGGTTATGCAAGTGCAGGAACAATGCCAACAGGCTTTGTACTTGACAACATGGCAGAGCAGACAGTATATATGTCAAACGGCACATGGACTCTGACAGCACAAGCAAGCATAAATAGTTACACACTGACAATAGATGCAGGCGAAGGTTATTACGGCGACGAGCATAGTGTGACAGTTACACAAAACTACAACACCACACTTGACCTTGAAACCCCAATCCGCACAGGATACACCTTCACTGGTTGGACACTCAAAAAGACAATAATGCCAGAAGATGAAACAGATACTCACTTCGGAACACTTTCAAAGAGTGCAGAAGGCGTATGGACATACAAGTTTGGCGCAGGAGATGACACAATCACTGCAAACTGGAAAGCAAACCGCTATGAAGTTGTTGTCAACTTGAATGACGCGACTTTTGCAAATGGTTCAACTTATGCTGACGCAACAGTGGTTGAGACAAACGAAGGGAACAATCTTGTTCAAGCAAATGGCCTTGTGACATTGTTTGCAGAATATGATGCAAACTATTCTATCCTCTACACATCACTTGATGGCACAGATTACATTACATTTGCTTCTATTGCAAACATCACACGCACAGGTTACAATTTTGTCAAACTTGCATCAAACAGAAATGGAACAGATGAAATCTTGGTAAATACAATTTGCAATATCACAACAGGAAGAACTGTTTATGCAATTTGGACTGGAAAGACATACAATTTGACCATTGCAAAGAACTTGAATAAAGTTTCTGTTGTAGTTGAAAATGTTGACACCACAGAAATTGCAGACAAGTACAAGGTTGTGTTTGACAGCACAATCACACTTACTGTCACTGCTTCAACTGGATATCACTTTGTAAATTGGACAATTGGTGAAAACGAACTTGCAACAAGTGAAACAACACAGTATTTATTTGCAACTGATGGAGATTTGACAATCACTGCAAATGTTGCACCAAATGCTTACACAATCGTTTACGATGCAAATGGTGGCGATGGATTTATCTCTTCACAAGATGCTGAATACGATAGTGATGTTGTTTTGAGCGATGGCAAAGGTTTCACAAAGACTGGCTACACACTCACAGGTTGGAGTTATGGTGAAAAGACATATGAACTTTCAAAAACAGTTCAAAACTTGACAACTGAAAACAATGGAGAAATTACTCTTCTTGCAATTTGGACAGCAAACACATACAAAGTAAAACTTGAAACAAATGACGCAAAAGAAACACTTTCAGACTTGACGGCGACCTATGACGAAGCAGTTGAAATTGTTGGAACACTCACAAAAGCGGGATATGACTTTGAAGGCTGGTCAGTTTCAAATGGCAGAGAAAGTGATGCCACTTTGGTTGAAGACATAACAGGTTATGCTACGCTGACTGAATATCTTGTTGAAACTTCTGCACTTTCCGGTATTTATAAGTTTGAAGATAAGTATTATGTATTCAACCTCAAAGAAGACCAAGACGCCGAAATCACAATCTATGCAATTTGGAAAGAAGGTTTTGCATATTATACGCTTGAATATCGTCTTGAAACTCTCGACGGACAATTTGAACTTGACAACAATGAGATATTTGCAGAAGAAGGTTTGACATTTACTGCAAATTCAAAACCAGTGAACAGCATCACTGGAACAAGTGTTTCAATTGAAGAAAAATCTTATACAGGATTTACATTGGATTTGAGCCATGCTGGAACGCTCACAAGTGGTATTGTTGATGGAAACAACACATTGGTTCTCACACTTTACTACACAAGAAACACATACAGCATCAACTTTGTTAAATCAATTGAAAAAGGTGTGACAAATGTCAGTGCCTCATCTGCATACATGGTTGGCGAGAAGTTCAAATTCAACAGCAATGTGACAGTTGAAGCGCAAATTGCGAAAGGTTATACTTTCAACAATCTCACAATGGGTGAAACTGTGATTGACACAACATCATTCTCATTCAAGATTGATTCTGACAAGACAATCACAGTCAATGTCACAGCAAATTCTTATGACTATTATGTAAGATTTAGTTTTGAAGAACTTAATGGAACTTACACTGAGGACTCTTCAAAAGATTTGACCTTCAATGCACTTGTTGACACTCCTATCACATATGATATGGTTCAAACAAGAGTTGAAGAAGCAATTGCAAACTTTGCAGGTTACAAGTTCTTCTCATTTGAAGAAGGCAAGAGTGTTGCCCCAGTTGTTGAAGAAACAGATGAAGCAACAGTCGTTGTTGTTAAACTTGCAAGAGATAGTTTTGATTTGACATTGCAACTTACAACTGGTGTTGAAAGATTGGAAGCAGTTGAGAGCCAGTATGTGAGAGAAATCACAGAAGGCGTTGCAGAAAACACCAAACGATATAGCGTTGTTTATGGCGCAGAAGTTGTGCTTGAATATGCAATCAAAGTTGGATATGACTTTGAAAGTTTCTCATCAACCCTCGTAACAGGCGATGAAACAAATGGATTCAAGATTGGTGCATTCCCAAGCGAAGACCTTACAATTTACATCACGGCAACACCAAAGAAAGTAAACTTTACAATCAAATATTATTTGGAGAAGTTTGCAAGTTCAGGAGAACTTGACCTTGTTAATGACTTCGAATACAAAGCAAGTTATGACCAAGTCGAACAAGGTTACACCGACAGTGAAATTGAAGATGTTGAAGGATTGAGCCTGAAAACAATCACTGGATTTGAGTACTCAACATTTGAAAGTGGTGTAAAGATTTCTGGTGACGGAACCACAACATTGAATGTTTACTATTTGAGAAAATCAACAGAAATATCAGTTGAACTTCAAGAAGGAATTGCAAGTGTGACACTTACAGCAAGTGAAGAAGAAGGTGCTTACACAGTCAACGAAACATTGACAGAAAATGGCAAAGTTTTGGTTAAATTTGACGCAACAGTGACATTCACTTACACACTCAAAAACAATGATGGATATAAATTTGTTGGATTTACTGGTGGCGTGGTTGAAACAGACGGAATTTATACTCTCAAAGTTGGAGAAGAGGCGGTTACAATTGTTGCTCAAACGGAAAATAACACATTCACAATCACTTACTATGGCAACACTTCAACGAGTGGAGAAATGGAAACTCAACAAGCAACATACAATCGAGCAGTGACACTTAATAACAATGCTTTTGAAAAGATTGGTTATGTATTTGCTGGTTGGAACACACTTGCAAATGGCGAAGGTGAAGATTATGAACAAGGTGCAACATTCACATATTTGCTTACAAACGACCTTGATCTTTACGCACAATGGACACCGATAACATACAATATCGCTTACGATGCAAACGGTGGACAAGGCGAGGAAATGGAAGGACACTTTGGCGTCAAGTATGACGAAAGAGTCACACTCCGCACGATGATCTTCACAAAGACTGGTTACACCTTTGGTGGTTGGTCTTATGTTGACGACAACGATTTGACAGTTGTTATTCCAACAACTGACCTCACAGCAATCAATCTCACAGCGACACCAAACAAGACGGTTACTTTGAGAGCTATTTGGAATGTAAACAGTTATATATTGAAATACAATTCAAATTACTCTTCAATAACTGAACTTGCCGATGTTGAAATTACTGATGGAACTTACACTTACA
This sequence comes from Candidatus Caccovivens sp., assembly GCA_051888935.1. Lineage (GTDB taxonomy): Bacteria > Bacillota > Clostridia > Christensenellales > UBA1242 > Caccovivens. The sequence continues at coordinate 18,495 of JBJFCL010000023.1, forward strand.
TTGAAGAAGTGACAATCAAAGCAAACACAGATGCTACTCTTGGATTTACAGTTGTTGGCTACACATTTGCAGGTTGGAAAGACACTGAAACTGGCACAATATATAGTGCTGGCACAAAAGTAAGTATGCTTAGAAGTGAAAACGACGACATTGTTGTTCTCAGTGCAATTTGGACACCAATAACATACACGATTGCGTTTAACAACAACACTGGTGTTGGCGAAATGACACCAATGACAAACATTGAATACGACACCTCTGTGACTCTGACAAAGAACACTTTCACAAAGACAGGATATGACTTTGCAGGTTGGTCAACAACACAAACAGGTGGAGTTGAATATGAAGATGAAAAGGTTGTGAAGAACCTTGCAAATGAAGAAGGCGCAGTTGTCACACTTTATGCAGTTTGGACAGCACACACCTACACCATCACATACAAGGCAAATGGTGGAACATTTGACAACACTCTTGATTTGACAGATGGCAATTACGTTGTTTCTTACACAATTGAAGATGACATCACTTTGCTTTCTGACAAACTCACAATGAGAGGATATACTCTTGCAGGATACTCGTTTGAAGGTGAAAATATTGAAGGCAACTGGAAGAGCGTATTTAGTGGGGACATCAATTTCAACACTCTTGATTCACTCACTTTGGACGCAGGGTTCTATGGAAACATCACACTTGTTGCTAAGTGGGAAATCAATAGTTACACACTTCGAATTGATTATGTATATGCAAATGGTGACCAAGCTGCGGACACAGTTATTCAACAAATTGTTTACAACACAGCTTACAGTGTGACATCACCTATTATTGTTGGATACACAGCATCTCATTCAGAAATTAGTGGTGTGATGGATATCACTGGTGCAAACTATTTGGTAACTTACACGGCAAACACTTACACTTTGACTTTCAACTTGAATGACAGCATCTCATCTCCTGCAAACGCTTTGACAAACAATGAAATCAAAGTGACATATGACGACACTTACGCAAACGCATATGTTGGAGAAGTGACAAATGTTGTTGGGCTTGAAACTCCAAACAGAGCTGGTTACACATTTGAAGGCTGGTTTACAACATCTGCACTTGACAGCAAAGTGACAAATGCAGACACAGTAAAACTTACCGAAGACACAATGCTTTATGCAAAGTGGAAAGCAAATGACGATACAAAATATTATGTTGACTTCAAGTTTGAAACATTGGACGGAAGTGACTATGTTGTGACTGAGTTACAAGAAACATTGATTGGACAGGGCACAACTGACACAGAAGTAACCGAAACCATGATTAGAGGTCTTTTGACGAATGGCATGTTCCCAACATTTAATGGATATTCACTTGGCGAAATTATTCTTACAAACATTGGTGCAAAAGGCGACTCACGAGTAACTGTAAGATACACAAGAGATTACTTTGAACTTCACATAATCATCAAAACAGGCGTTGATGCTGTGAGTGTTTCAACTGATGAAACACCAACAGAATCACAAGAAACTTCATTCTACATCGAAGACCTTACAAATGACAATTATCGTGTAAGATATGGTGCTCATGTTGTTCTTACAAAGACTATTTTGGATAACGGCTATCAATTTGATGGCTACACTTCAAATGAAGTCACAGTCACAGACAACAAGTTTGAAATGATTGCAAGCGAAGTGACCGTAACTGCAAATGCATCTGCAAGATCATACAAGATTGTCTTTGTTGGAAATGGTGGAAAGACATCGGAAGAAGAATTGACTTACGAGCAAACCGAAGGCACGATATACAAAAAGACAGTCACTCTTATGGCTAACAAGTTTGAAAAAGAAGGTTATTACTTCTATGGTTGGTCAATTGTTCAAACTGATATTGCAACAAAAGATTTTGGAGATGAAGCGGAGTATACTCTTAACACATATCAAGAAGTTGTCACATTGTACGCAACATACAGACCACAAGGATTCGACCTGATGCTTTCTGGTGGAGATGCTGGAATTGACGCAAGCAAGGCTTACATCACTGCCGATGGCGAAGAAGTTACACTTGAAGAAAAGATGACAATCAACTATGACCAAACTGTTAGAGTTTACGCAAAATATGGCGATAATACTGTTGCAAAAGGTGGTTATGACTTTGACTGGTTGACAGTAAATGGTGTTGAAGTCGAATGTGTTGTTGATGATGTGACTGGCGATATTTACTATGAATTTGTATTCAAAGGAAACACGACAGTCAAGTTCTATTCAAAAGCAAGAACAGACACAAACTTCAAAGTTGAATACTATATTCAAAATGTTGACCGAACAGATTATTTATTAAAAGAAGAATTGATATGCAACGAAGGAACAACAGGAAAACTTGTTGACCTTGATTACTTGACAAATCTCGGACTTATCAAAGATTATGAAGGTTTTGCATATTCAACATTCAGTCAAGTTGCGATTGAATATGGCAATGACACTGAAAACGGATATTTGACAACTGTGACAATAAGTTACATGAGACTTCACTTCGGTTTGGTTCTGAACAAGACGGAAGGGATTTTGACATTGCAACCAAATGAAACAGTTCCAAATACAATCACTTCTCTTGAAGGACAATATCGTGTAAACTTTGAAACTCCATTCAACCTTATCCTTATAGTGAAAGATGGATACAGATTTACAGGTTTTACGGTTGTTGTAAAGAAATCAGAGGGCTCTGTTGCACTTGTTGATAGTGAAACAGAATGGACATTGACAGAAGGTGAAGATGGATATTATCATGACGGAACAAAGATATTCGGATTTGTTTATGACGAAGAAAATGGATACTATGTAATTGACAAGATGCCGGCATATGATGTTACAATCACTGCAAATTCGACTCCTGAGATTTATACGATTGCATATAACAGAAACATAAATGACGAAGACAGCACACAAATGGAAGAAAATGTTGTTTACAACAATGCTTATTCAATTAAACACATCAACAATCTTACATGGAGCAAAGCGGGTTATGATTTCTTGGGTTGGGCAACAAGCAAGCAAAATGCTGACAACCAAATTGTAAACTACACATTCTCTGACACCAACGACCTTACATTTGACGCATACACAACAGTTGGCAACATTGAACTTTGGGCAGTATGGACTCCAAGCGACAATACTTACACAATTGAATATTACTTTGAAGAATTGGACGGAACATTTACAAAGAATGCAGAATTGACCGCAAACAAGAATGGCAAGACTGACCAATTTGTGACATATGAATTGCTTGATGCAAGCAAGACAGTTGGATACACATTCGACAGTGAAAACGCATTGAATATTCTTGAAGGAACAATCAGTGCTGATGGCGGATTGACTCTCAAAGTATATTACACACGCAATTACTATCTTGTTTCAATTGCTTACGATATTGGATTTGAAAATCTTTATGCAAGCACAAGTTCAAATGAACATATTAAAGATGCAAACAACGACGGAATGAATTTCACAGCAAGAGTAAAATTTGGTGCAGAAGTTACTATCTCATACACAATTAAATCTGGATATAAAGATGCTTTGATTAAAGAAACTTCAACCACAAGCACTTCAATTACAAATGGCGTGTTCACAATGCCTGTTGCAGATATTGCAATAAGTGCAACAACAAGTCCAGAAACATACACCTTGACATTTGATGGAAATGGCGGAAGCTATGTTGATGGTGAAGAAGTTGTCACAACTCCTTACACACAAGACTTTGTATATTTGGCACCTGCAACAAAACTTATGAAAAACAAGTTCACCCTTGCAGGTTACACCTTCCAAGGCTGGTTGATTGATGGTGCAATGTATGAAGATGAAGAACTTTACACATACACTGCAACAACAAACCTCACCGCCGTTGCTCAATGGAAAGCAAATCCAAACACAAAATATACTGTTGCATTTGAATTGCAAAACATTGATGGAACATATACCGAAGTTGGCAGAGTGACACTAACTGGTGAAACTGGCGCAACCATCACTGACGAGATGGCACAAGCAGGATTTAGTGAAATTGATTTTGTTGAACTTGGACTGGATAGAGCTGGATTTACATTTGGCAAAGTTGATGAAAACAAGACAATTGCAGGTGATGAAAGCACGGTTGTCACAGCAAAATATGATTTGGTTAAATTTGCTCTCTCAATCAATCTTGACAAAGATGATACAGAGATTCCAGAAATAATTGATGGCTTTGATAGTCTTGAAATTAGTTACTCGTCCACAACAGGAAATTTGCAAGATGAAATCACGGAAAATAAAACATTACAAATTGAATATTTGTCAGCGATCAAAGTGAAAGTTACAACAATTTATGGCTACAAGTTTACAAGGCTCACTGCAACTGGCACAAAATTTACAGCAGTGTTTACAGCAGATGATGTTGACGAAAATGGCTATATCTCATTTGCTATGCCAGCAGAAGCGTTGACAATAAAGGTTGAAATTGAGACCGAAACTTACACCATAACATATCACAAGAACCTTAAAGGTGACACGGAAACAACAATTCAATATGTAAGATATCTTGACGAAAATGTTGTCCTTAATGGTTCCTATTATGAGACAGGTTACACATTGAAGAAATGGAACACAAAAGCCAATGGAGAAGGCACAGACTATGAACTCAATGCAGTAATTTCAAGTTACACTCTTGACAACCTTGATTTGTATGCAATTTGGGAGCCAAACACATACAAAGTTGTGTACAATAACAACTATGGAAGTGGAAGCATTAACGATTTTGTTGCAACATATGACGAAATCACAGAAATTTCAGATGGAAGAGAATTTAACAAAATAGGTTATGCTTTTGCAGGTTGGTCCACAAATGGAATAATCAACATGGTTAGCGAAGTGGACAGCAAAGACGCAATTACATCAATCGGAATTTACTTTAATAGAGGAGACTCCAAGTATTATATCTTCAATTTGTCAACTGGCGAAGTTGAAAATGCAACAGTTACACTTTATGCAATTTGGACGCCGATTAAATACACAGTAACATTTGTGTATGACAATGTGGAAGGCAGCAAAACAGCGTCTGCTGGCGAGTTTGAATACGATAAAGTGGGAACTTTACCTGCATACAGCACTCTTGGTTGGAGCAAAGCAGGATATGAATTTGCTGGTTGGAGTTACACAGACACAAACGGCGAAGAGAAAAAGATTGTTTGTGGCATAGATGATACCCCAGAAATCAAAAATCTTGCAAACACACCAACTGATGTCAAGTTGTATGTAATTTGGGGCAAAGGAACATCAACATTCAAGATTGTCATTTTGCTTGAAACTTTGAATGGTGCTTACGGACAAACAGAGGGCAACTATGTTGAGATTTTGAACAATTCTGCTGAAACTGAATCAACAATAACCAGCGAAATGGCATATTATAACTATATTTCAAATACGACGTATTGGAATATTACTGGTTTTGAATATAATCCTGAACGCCAAGACACGATAACCGTTTCTGGAAACGGCACAAGTGCAATCAAAGTTTACTATGCTCGACGCTCTTACACACTTTCAATCAATATTGGTGCAAACATTTCGGAAGTTGGAATTGAATCTTCTGGAACTGGCTCACATCAAAAAATTACTGGAAATAATTTTGTTGTTAAATATTCTGTTAAATTCCAAGACAAAGTAACAATGTTCTTGACGGAAGCAGCGGGTTATGATAATGGTTACTTTGTAGTTGACACCATAAATAGTGTCCAAGGAGCAAAACTTGAAAGTGACGGAAAGTCAATCTATATGGTTGGTGCAGATGATAAAGCGAATGTTCTTGCGGGAGATATAACCATAAATACTTTCGCAGTTGCAAATACAGACACAAGATACACTGTCAATGTTTATAAGCAAAATCTTGAACTCGAATATGAACAATCCCCAACATACACAATGTACTTGACTGGCGAAACTGACAGCGAAATTGACAAAGAATATGTCAAAGAACAAGTGGCATTAAACGCAGAATTTGATTTTGCAGGATTCACGTTTGCGACTGTTGAATTTACAAATGGAAGCACAATTTCTGGAAGTGGAAACACAGTTGTTAATGTAAAATACACCAGAAATAAAGTTGATATAGCAATTGATGCGACAAATCCAAATGCGTTTGACAAGATTGCAGAAAGCGGAAGTTATTTATATGAAAAACAAACGAACTTCCAATTTACTCTCGCAAAAGGATATTCTCTTGATAAAGACACTGAGATTTTCATTACAGATGCGGAAGGAAACAAACTCACAGATGTTGAATTTACCGTTTTGAGTGCAAATAATGCTTTGGGAACTGTGGATTATACAGTTGTTATCAAAGTTCCAGCACTTCCAATCATTTTGAAACTTACTCCACAAGCAAAACAAGACACAGAATACAAAGTTATTTATATGTTCCAAACTGTGGAAATGGGCTTGAATTTTGAAGAAATTTCAACAATGCCAAGCGAGACAAAACAAGGTACAACAGACACAATCATCACTCGTGAAATGCTAGGTTTTGACGATTTGAATGTGACAGGCTTTACTGCTGATCACACTTCAATTGATGATGGCACAACATACATCAAAGGAGATGGTTCGACAGAAGTGAAGATTTACTTCACAAGAAACACTCATGTTGTATATCTTGAAATTGTGGACGAAATGAATGGACTTGTTCCTGATTCAATTATTGTGCTTGTTGAAGACAAACCTGCATCAGTTCTTCAAAACAACGCATGGAATGTGGCTTATGGTCAAAAAATTTCAATTACATTTGGAATGGCAGAAGGCTTTACATTCATTGGTTATGAAATAGATAACATTTTGCAGATAAACAATGTAAATGGCACAACTCTCACATACACAATGGTGGATTCTGATATCAAAGTGAAAGCAACCATTTCGCCAAAACTTGACACGCCATACACCATTGAATATTACAAGCAAATAATTGTTGACGGAGCATTGGCAGGATTTGATAAGGTCCTCACTGATACCAAGACAGGCAAGACTCACTTGTATCTTGCTCCTGAGACAATCAAAGATTTGTATGTTGACAATATTGCTGACAATGTTGCAGGATACACAGAAGACCTCTTTAAAGGGTTCGATTACAATCACTACACATCAATGGCAAAAGGCGAAGACACGACAGAATTCACAAGAATTGTTGGAGATGGAAGTCTTGTGATTAAGTTCTACTACACCAGAAAACTCATCAATGTTTCTGTTGTCGATTACAACCCTGAACATATTGAGAGAATTACAGGTGAAGGTAACTATGCATTTGGAAGTGAGGTTACTCTTACAGTCACTCCAAAACCTGGATATGAATTCAAATATTGGATTATAAATGGTGAGAAAGTAACAGAATCAGAATATACTTTTGTCTTAAACGAGGAAGTTGATGTTCAAGTTGTGATTGAGTCTTCGGTCGGTTTGGCAAACTACACCGTTGAACATTATTTTGAAAAGATTGGAGTTTCCCAGTTTGAACTCAAATACACAGAAACTTTTGAAGGTGAAACAGAGTCAACAATTCAAATTGAAGATTTGATAAAGAATGAAGTTGGTTACACATTCATGTATAGCGGACAAACAACTTATGTTGTGATGGGTGACGGTTCCACAGTAGTAAAACTATACTATGGACTGAATCTCATAACATTTAGAATTTCATACTCAACAGGAATTGATGATATTACCATCGAAGGCTATGGCGGTGGAGAAGAGATTGTGTTTGTTGACTATGATATAGCAAACAAAGTTTACACTTATAGTGCAAAATACACTAAACAAATAAGTTTGAGTGTTGATGTTTCAAAAGGTTATGAATTTATAGGTTGGAGACTAAACGGAGATAGATTGTTAGATACAGATGTCGTTCGTGGATATTTGTTCACTGTCGAACCATTAGACTTTACTTTGCAAGCTATGGCGGTTGTAAAACAATTGACCATTATGTTCAATCCAAACAATGGAACAACAGGTCAAACTATTCCTATGGTTGTTGAGTACAATTCCACAGTTACACTTCGTGAAAACAACTTTAAAAATGGCAACAAGAATTTTGTAGGCTGGGCACTTGCCGAAGATGGTGAAGTTGTGTATCTCGATAAAGCTGAAATTACAATTGATGAAACAACAGAACTTTTGTTTGATGAAAATGGAATGTTAACTTTGTACGCTGTATGGGAAGAAAAGGAAACAAGTATGTTCTGGCTATGGATTCTCATAATAATTCTCATTCTTTTGATTTTGATTTTAATAATCATGATGATTATCAGAAGGAAAAAGAGAAATAAGGCCAAACTTATGAGCAAGCAATAACATTCAAAGAAAAAAGACCGTAATTGGTCTTTTTTCTTATGTATAACATTTTATCATTCAGTATCATAGTTCCAAATTCATAAAAAAACGGAAAATCTTAGAACTAATGCCAAATATTTTTGATTTTTATTTTGTATTTTGGACAAAATATTATAAACTATAAACGGAGGGTAAAATTTATGAATAAAATCAAAGTAGTACAATATGGTTGCGGAAAGATGAGCGTTTATACAATGCGCTATGTCTTTGAAAAAGGTGCAAAAATTGTTGGGGCGTTTGACATTGCAGAAAATGTCATTGGCAAAGACATTGGAGAAATTATTGGTGACAAAAAGAACTACAAAGTAAAAGTTCAAGACGCCAAAAATTTCGAAAAGTTTTTGATGTCACATGAAGTGGACATTGTAATTGTCACAACAATGAGTTTGCTTTCAGATGTTGGAGAAGCACTTCTCACTTGCGCAAGATGTGGAGTAAATGCTATCACAACTTGTGAAGAAGCATTCTTCCCACAAAACAGCAATCCAAAATTGTTTGAAAAAATCAATGAACTTGCCATTGAAAATGGCTGTACAATCTGTGGAAGCGGTTATCAAGATGTTTTCTGGGGCAATCTTATCAGTGTGCTCGCAGGCGCAACACACAAAATCACAAAAATCAAAGGAAAGAGCAGTTACAATGTTGAAGATTATGGCATTGCACTTGCTCGTGCACATGGTGCTGGACTTTCTGAGAAAGAATTTGACGAACAAGTTGCTTCTGCTGACAGAATTTCTGATGCTGAACGCAAAAAAGTCATTAGAGCAGGCAAATATTCTCCAAGTTATATGTGGAATGTCAACGGCTGGTTGGCAAGCAAACTTGGACTTACTGTAAAGAGTCAAACACAAAAATGTGTGCCTCAACTTGCCAAAAAAGCAATCAAGAGTTCCACACTTGGAATGACCATTCCAAAGGGACATTGCACAGGTATGAGTGCAGTTGTAACAACAACCACAAAAGAGGGGATTGTGATTGAGTCCGAGTGTATTGGCAAAGTTTATGACAGCACAGAATTTGACTGCAATGACTGGACAATCGAAGGAGAACCAAACACCAGAGTTGTTATTGAAAGACCTGCAACAGTTGAACTTACTTGTGCAACAATTGTCAACAGAATCCCAGAAGTTCTGATGGCGCCAGCAGGATATTTCACAACAGAATATATGCCAGAAAACTTCTATAAACAAGAGAGCCTTGACAAATATGTCCTGGACGAAGGTTGCTGTTGTGATGATGATTGCGATTGTCACGATGAACATTGCCATTGCTAATAAAAAACAAAAAAATTGTCTGACTTGTTCAGGCAATTTTCTTAAAAGGAAGAAATGAATGTTAGTTACTTTTGAAGGTGGAGAAGGGTGTGGAAAAAGCACTCAAATTAAGAAATTTAAAGAGTATCTTGAAAAAGAAAAAATTGATTATTTAATAACTCGTGAACCGGGTGGAACGGAAGTTGGCGAGCAAATAAGAGAGATTCTTTTGCATGGCAAGTCCAACTTATCTTCCGAAACAGAATTTTTGCTTTTTTCAGCAAGCCGTAGCAAACTTGTTGAAGAAGTTGTCAAACCTGCACTCGCAGAAGGGAAAGTTGTTGTTCTTGACAGATATTACGACTCGTCATACACTTATCAAGGTTATGCAGGAAATTTAAACCTGCAAGATTTGAAATCCATCACACAATTTGCCATAAAAGGAGCCGTCCCTGACCTTACGATTTTGCTTGATTTGCCATACGAAGTGGGAATGAGCAGAAAATCAAAAGACGAAAACCTCAAAAATCTTGACCGAATTGAACAGAAAGGCAAGACTTATCACGATAGTGTGAGAGCGGGATATTTGAAACTTGCCAAAGAAGAGCCAAAACGAATTTTTGTTGTTGATGCATCAAAGTCTGCAAATGATGTTCACAAAGCAATCATCGAAGAATTTGAAAGAAGATTCAGAAGGTAAATAAAAAACACCGAATATTCGGTGTTTTTTTGACATTCAAATTTGAATTAAATCAAATAAAGAATTGAAACAGCAAGCATTATTTGTGCCATATAGTAGAGAATGTGGTTTACCCAAACCCAAACTTTTGCACTCTTTCCGCCGAAGTATTGAAGAGAAAGCACAAGGTCAGAAGCAAAGAACAAAATCATTCCAACTGCAAAAATCCAGAAAGTTGGATTGAAGATGGCAACTGCCACGCTTATTGACATCATGAAAGTCAAAACAAAACTATACATAACGACCATATAGATGTTTTTGCCAAAATTAAGTCCCAATTTGCCTGATGGCAAGATTATTGCAAGAGTCAACAAAATTGCCACTCCAACAGAAGCCAAGATGTTCCAACCAAGGTTTGCAGGAAGCACTGCGTTGGTGTAGAGGCACACAGCCATGAAATAAAACAAGTGACCTATTGCAAAAGATGTCGTGCCTGCAACAAAATATTGTCTATCATCTTGTGGATACATAATTTTAAGGTCGAGCAAAATATCGCCAATCAGCCCCATGACAAGTCCGGTAACAATCAAGAGGTTAACGCTTGAAGAACCAACAGTTTTGACTGCGAATACGGCACAGAGGATAAAGCAAATTGATGACATCGTTTTAAGCACAAGCGAGTAAACATTTGCTGTTTTGGTTCTAAACCAGCAAAACAACAAACAAAAGATTAAACTAAAAATTCCAAAAAATACACAAACCAACATAATTTTTTCCTCCTATTCTTCATAAAAAGCAAGCACATCTTGCATGACTTGGTCGCGGTCTGTTTCGTTTAATAGTTCGTGACGGTCATTGTGATAAATTTTGAGATTGGCGTTTATATTGTTTTTCAAATAGAGTTTGTAAAGTTTTGTTACTTGTTTTCCGCCATTTGAGACAGGGTCTTGGTCGCCGACGATAAACAAAACTTTTTTGCTTCCAATTTTGTCAATTCCTTTGTTTGTTTTGGTCATGTTTTTAATCATGCTCTTGTAAAAACTGAATGGAAAAGAACCGCCACAATATTCATCTGCAAGATACGCGTCAAAAACTTTTTCGTCTTTGGTCAGCCAGTTGCCACGCTCAAAATGTTTGCCATAACTTTTGATACACATCTTTTCAATCATGCCACCTTTTGAATTTTTGTTTTTGAAAGGTGAAAGAATGGAGATGACAAAACTTCCAAGTTTCATGATTGTGCTACTTCCATTTGCCGTTCCGCACATCACTGCTTTTTCAATCAACGGGCAACGCTGAATAAGATTTTGTGTGAGCATTGAGCCATAAGAGTGTCCAAAAACATAAATCGGGAGGTTGTATTTTTCATTTACATAATCAATTATGTTTTGAAGGTCTTGCAGAGTCTCATTAAAAATATCTTTTTCGCCGAATCCCAATTGCTGTTTTGATAATGCCGTTTTGCCATGCCCACGCAGGTCACACAACACTGCAATATATCCGTTTTTATTTAAAAATTCAGCAAAATGATTGTATCTAAGGCAATGTTCTTGCATTCCATGAACAATCAAAACCACTGCTTTGGCATTTTGCACATTGTCATGGACATATGTGTTGAGTTCCAAATCGTGATAGCCCAAAATTTTGATATTTTCTGGTTTATACGATTGAGTTTGCTTTGCAACATTTGTCTTTTTCGACTTTGTTGATGTTGTTGCAACATTTTTGGATTTTACTTTCGCTTTTTCATTTTTTTTGTCTGGTTGCTTCGCAGTTGCTTTTATGTTTGTCTTTTTTTTCTCGACTTTTTCTTCCATAAATCCTCCTTTTTACAATTTCCTTATAACTCTTTCCCAGCCTTCATAATTTCTTTTTCTTTCACTCTCTGTCATTTTGGGCAAGAATCTTTTGTTGCTTTCGGTCAGTTTTTTGATGTCGTCAAGTTTTATAAGTTTAAGCGACAGCATGGCAACATAAATAGTGCCCAAAACTGTGGATTCAGAAAATTTGCTTTTGACAATTTCGTGGTTTAACATATCCGACAAAAATTGCAATACAAATTCATTTTTGCTTGCTCCACCATCAACGCTTATGGTTTTGAAACGAAGTCCAGTCTTTTTCATCTCGTCAACAATGGCTTTGGTGTTGTATGCCATGCTTTCCAAACACGCTCGCACGATATGTTCTTTTTTGCTTGAAAAACTCATTCCAACAATGCAAGCGCGTGCCTCGTTGTTCCAATATGGTGCACCAAGACCAGTGAATGCAGGCACAAAATAAACTCCTTCGTTGTTTTTGAGTGACATTGCCATTTTTGCGGTTTCGTTTACATCGTCATATGCTTGAATATTTTTCAACCATTCAATTGCACTGCAAGCACTGTAAATGCTGCCTTCCACAGCATAAGTCGTTTTTTTGCCAAGACTTGAAGCCACTGTGGTCAAGAGATTGGGAAAATTTTTGTGAGAATCATTGCCAATATTGGTCAAAATAAAACCACCTGTTCCAAATGTGACTTTCGTGTTTCCGCAATAAATTGTGCCTTGTCCAATCATGCTTGACTGTTGGTCGCCAATAATTGAACAAATAGGAGCACCAAAGAGTTTTTTTACATTTCCAAAATTGGAATCACAAGGCAAAATTTTTGGCAACGAATCTTTTGGGATTTTGAAAATTGACAAAAGTTCGTCGTCCCATTCAAGAGTATGAATGTTCATGAGCATTGTTCTTGATGCATTTGTGGTGTCGGTCACAAAATTCCCAGTCAATCTAAATGCAAGATAACTGTCTATTGTGCCAAAGCATAGGTTATGTTCTTTTGCAAGCGTTCGTGCTTCTTTGACATTGTCCAAAATCCACTTCATTTTGGACGCACTAAAATATGGATTAGCAATGAGTCCAGTCTTTTCTTTTATTGTTTGTTTTGCTTTTTGTGAAAGATTTTTAATGGCGTTGGTTGTGCGTCTGCACTGCCAAACAATTGCGTTGTAAACAGGTTTTCCAGTGCGTCTATCCCATGCCACAACTGTTTCGCGCTGATTTGTTATGCCAATCCCAAGCAACTCTTCTTTTGAGACATTGTTGCGTTTTAGCACTGCCTTTGAAACCTGCAAAATTTTGTTGTAAATTTCGTTGGCGTCTTGTTCTACCCATGCAGGTCTTGGATAAAACTGCTTGAAATTTTTTGCTTCAATATCCACAATGTTGTGTTTATCAACATCGTACAGTACACTTCTTAAATTTGTTGTGCCCTCATCGAGCCCTAAGATAAACTTTCGCATAGTTCTCTCCAAATTCACAGCGTCAAACTTTCTGTATAAGTTTATTTTAACACAAAAAATTGCTTTTCTAAAACGAATTGCAAAAGTTTTTTATTTATTTGACTTTTTTTAGATGCAAAGGGTAAGATTATTGTAGGAGAGGATATGGAAAAAATTTTTGATTGCTGTGTGATAGGTGCTGGCGTTGTTGGTGCATCTATTTTTAACAAAATGACAAGAATTGGAAAGAGTTGTCTTATGCTTGACAAGGCGAGTGATGTTGCAACTGGTGCAAGCAAGGCAAACAGTGGACTGGTGCATGCAGGTTATGACCCAGAGCCAAACAGTTTGAAAGCAAAACTTAATGTTAGAGGGAATCATCTTTATCCAGAGATTTGCAAGAGACTTGGTGTTAAACTGAAAAAGTGTGGGGCGCTTGTGGTTGGCGACGACCGAGAAAAAATTGAAGCTCTATATGAAAGAGGACTTCAAAATGGCGTCAAAGTGGAAATTTTAAACGCTGAGCAAATCAAAGAAAAAGTGCCTGTTTTAAATGATTCAATGACTGTTGCACTTTTTGCAGAAGACGCTTATATTGTCAGTCCATATCTATTTACAATTGCACTCACAGACGAGGGCATTTTAAACGGCGGGACTGTCTCTCTTGAAGAAGATATAACTTCTGTTGTAAAAGAAGCGGGATTTTTTGTTCTAAAGACAAAGAAAAACACCTATCGTGCAAAGATTTTGATAAATAGTGCTGGTGCTGGCTACAACGATGTGGCAGAAATTTTGGGTAGCGAAAAATATGACCTTGAATTTAGACGAGGGGAATATTTTGTGTTTGACAAAGGTGTGGACCTAAAAGTGCCTTGCACAATTTTTCCACTTCCAACAAAACTTGGAAAAGGCGTGCTTGTGACGCCGACAGTTGATGGAAATTATCTTGTTGGTCCGACGAGTGAAGAGAGTGACACTTTGACAAAGACGACACTTTCTGGACTCGAAAGCGTCAAAGAAAAATCGACTACTTTAATGAACCTCAATTTCAAAAATGCCATAAGAGAATTTGCAGGTATTAGAGTGATTTGTGGTGACGATTTTGTCATTGAAAAATCGAAAAAAGTGGACGGGGTCATAAATCTTGCAGGAATTTGCTCGCCTGGTCTTTCAAGCGCTCCGGCAATTGCTGAAATGGTTTTGGAACTTTGTGGATATGCAAATATTGAATTGAAAAATCTAAAAAAAATTGAACCTTATGTGATGTTTAAAAATATGTCAAAGCAAAAACAGAGACAACTTTTGAGTGAGGACAAAAACTATTGCCAGGTTGTTTGTAAATGCGAACAAATCACAAAGGGAGATATTGTTTTTGCACTCAACAGACCTTTAAAAGTTCATTCTGTGGACGCTGTAAAAAGGCGCACCAATGCTGGCATGGGCAGGTGCCAAGGAGGATTCTGTTTTGCAAAAGTTGTGCAAAACATTGCAAACGAGAGGAATATCAAATATGAAGATGTTTTAAAAGAAAATCGCGGAAGTGAAGTTGCTGTCGGCGACATCAGGGAGGTGAAATAGTGAAAACAGATGTCCTTGTTTTAGGTGGAGGCCCAGCAGGAATGTCCTGTGCACTTTCAGCCTCTGAAAATGGCTCAAAAGTCACACTGATTGAGCGTGAAGCTGTTTTGGGCGGAATTTTAAATCAATGTATTCACAATGGTTTTGGTCTTCATTATTTCAAAGAAGAACTGACAGGTCCGGAATTTGCCCATCGTTTTAGAGAAATGGTGGAAGCGGACAAAAACATCACTGTTTACACAAGCACATTGGTCACAAAGATAGGAAAAGGCTTTGTTGAAGTCATGGGCGAGATTGGCGTGGAAAAAATTGAAGCAAAATCAATTGTGCTTGCAATGGGTTGTCGAGAGAGAACAGCAGGAAACATCTCTTTGTGTGGAACTCGTCCAAGCGGTGTTTTGACTGCTGGCACGGCACAAAAGATGGTCAATATTGATGGAAAAATGGTGGGCAAAGATGTTGTCATTTTGGGAAGCGGAGATATTGGACTTATCATGGCAAGACGATTGACGCTGGAAGGCGCAAAAGTACATGCTGTGTTGGAAATTAATTCCACTTCAAGTGGATTGAGACGAAATATCATGCAATGTCTTGAAGATTTTAACATCCCACTTCTTTACAACACCACAATTTTTGAAGTTGTGGGGAAAGACCGAGTTGAAGGAGTTTATTATGGTCAAGTCGACGAACATTTCAAACCTATCGAAAGTACAAAGAAGTTTTTGAAATGTGACACAGTGATTTTGTCTGTGGGACTGATTCCTGAAATGCAACTTGCAAATTTTGTGCCAATTTCACGCGTTACAAATGGTGCAATTGTCAACGAATTTTATCAAACGAGTGAGCCTTGGTTGTTCTCATGCGGAAACATTTTGCAGGTACATGACCTTGTGGATAATGTGGCGTTGGAGGCAAAGCAAGCAGGACGCTTTGCAAGTTTGTATGCTCAAAACAAGTTGCCAAAACATCAAAAGAAAATTGAAATGACGGCAACAGCTGATTTCTCATATGTTTTGCCAACCACTTTTTATGAAGGAAGCGGAAATTGTGAAGTTAAATTTAGACTTAAACAAAAAGTTGTCAAAAAGACGATTGTGGCAAAGTGTAATGATGTCATCTTAGGCAAAAAGTTTGTGCTTGCAGGCACGCCAGGTGAGATGTTGTCATTAAATTTTGATAAGAGTGGAGCGACGGGCAAAATTGTTCTGTCACTTGAATAGAGGTGCAAAATGGAAGAGAAAAAGAGAGAAATGATTTGTATTATGTGTCCGATGGGCTGTCATTTGTCTGTCACACAAAGAGGTGATGAAATCACAGTTTCTGGGAATGGTTGCAATCGCGGAGTTGTGTTTGCAAAAGAAGAAATCACGTGTCCAAAACGCATTGTGACAACTTCTGTCAAGACCAAAGACGGCGTCAAAGCGTGCAAAACAACCAATCCAATTCCAAAGAGTCAAATTTTTGAATGTATGAAAGAGATTGAAAAATTACGCCTTGACCATGTGGAGTTTGGGCAGGTGGTTATAAAAAATGTTCTTGGCACAGACGCTGATGTTGTGATAACCGCAAATGATTAAACATAAAAAACAGTCTAATTTGGCTGTTTTATTTTATATTTTTAATTATTACTTTTGATGACACGCATGATGATTTCAAAGGATTTGTCCTCATGTTTCTTTTTGTGTCGTTCATAGATGTAAAATGGAGTGATGGAAATAAATGCAATTACTGTGACCAAAATCAAATATGTGAGAAGATAAGAATATTCCCAATTTAAAAAACCAAACAAATCAAAAGGCAGTCCATTTTCCATGAGATAAAGGTAGTTTGCACCATCAATTACGCTGTTTCCAATCATTGACCAACCAGCCAGCATAATGATTCCAACAAACGCCTGCCAAAAATCTTTGACGCGAGGTTTGAAATATCCAGTTGCAAGGCAAGCAATCACGACTGTTGGCATGGAAAAATGAAGGAACAAACTTTCATAATGCAAAAAGGACAGCGTTGAGAGATAATAATAATCGCCAAAAATGAATGTCAACACTCCGCCAAAGAAGGTCACCACCAAAACTGGCAGGAAAAATTTCTTGGTTTTGGTTAGATAGAAAGCGGGGAAGACAAAACTCATCACATGACATAAGTGCCAAGGTAAAATTTCCACAAATGTTTGAGAACCAGAAAAATATAACAATCCCATACGGAAAAGTCGGAAGAAAAGCATAAGCCAGCAAAGGACGCTTGTCATTATGTGGGCAAACTTTTTGTGTTTTTTGCAGATAAACCAACAAGCCACAAGCCAAACTGCCAAGAGGCACATAAGAGTGATATGAAGAGGACACCAAAGTCCAGGGCCATCGCCCATAACTTCATCATTTTCAATTAACCAATCATAAAAAGAAAAAATCGCGTTTAACATACTTACCTACAATTTTATTGTAATATAAAAATATGTCAAAGACCAAAGAAAAAGCAAAAATATTTTGTTAAAAATTTTTAATGTGTTAAAATATAAAAAGAGGAGCATTATGTTTTTAAGGAAAAAGTATAGAGAGATTGACAATGAAATTTCCAAGAATGAATCTCACAACACACATGACGAATTGGAAATAAATATCAAAGTTGACACAAATAAAGAAATATTTTCGGAATATGACTATGACAATAATGAAAAATTGAAACCAGAACTTGGCGAATTTATCTATGACAAAGCAAAATTTGTTACAAATCAAGATATCAAATTGAAGATTTATTCTCAGACAAATCTCAATCAAAAAGATGTTGAAAGTGCTATAAAAAACCACTATAAAAAAGAGTATCTTGAAAGCAAACAAATGATGAGAAAGAATTTGGTGTTCTCATTTGCCATGCTTATATTGGGTTTGATTGCGTTGACATTTTTATTGATTATGCATGCATTTTTTTACAATGAATATTTGTATATCATAACTGAAATAGCCACTTGGGTGTTCATTTGGGAAGCGGTGGATTCATTTTTCTTGGAGCGTGTAAGCATAAAGCGTAAAAGAATTACTTTTCTAAAACTATATAGTGCAAAAATTGAATTTATTCAGTCTACAAAATAAACTATAAAAAAGACCATAAAATTGGTCTTTTTTGATTTGATAATGTAAAGAATTTTTATTTCTTTTGAAATTTTCCATCTTTCTTGTGAACAACAAAATTTAATTCTTTGTTTGAAGAAAGTTCTTTAACTCTTGCCAACGCTTCTTCTTTTGTCGCAAAAGAAGCAATTGTGCGCTTTGCACCATCTTTTTTTATTCTCCAAAGGCGTGCTTCCTTGTCATACAAAACTCTATAAACTGGTTTTTTTGCAGTTGATGTAGCATTTGTGGTTTCTTTTTCATCTTCGGTTTTGGAGGAAGTTTTCTTTTCTTCTTCCTTTTTTGAAGTTTTTTGTTTTGTTGCTTTTGTGGATTCTTTTTGAGATTGTTTTGCACTATTTGATTTTTGAGAATTTTGTTTGCTCGAATTTTTTGTTGTGCTTCTTTTTGTTGTTTTTTCTTTATTAGAGGAAGTGCTTTCTGCTTTCTTTACTTCCACCTTTTCTTCTTTTTCTTCTGTTACAGCAATTTGCTCTGTTTTTTCTTCATTTTTTGTTTCAACTTCTTTTTGTTTTTCTGTTTTCTTTTTTCTTCTGAACCAACACATAATTTATCTCCTTTAAATTTGTTTCTTGATATAATTTTACAGCAATTTGTCGAAATTTGCAAGTTGTTTTTAAGTTTATTTGAAAAAATAAAAAAATAGTTTCACAATCAGTCTTATATTATGGTATACTCTATTTAATTATTTAATAAAGGTAGAAAATGAAAAACATTATTGAAATTAAAGATTTGCATAAGTCATATGGCACAGTCAAAGCAGTTGATGGAATTTCTTTTGAAGTCGAAGAAGGAAGTCTTTTTGCTTTTTTGGGTGTTAATGGTGCAGGAAAATCTACAACAATAAACATAATTTGTTCTATTTTAAACAAAGATAGTGGGCAAGTTTTTATTGATGGACTTGACCTTGACAAAGAAACGGAGAAAATAAAATCTCTTATTGGAGTGGTCTTTCAAAATTCCACTCTTGATGGAATATTGTCAGTCAAAGAGAATTTGACGATTAGAGCAGGATACTATGGTTTGACGGGTAAAGCATGGAAAGAGAGATTGGAAGAACTGTCAAATTTATTGGATTTAAATGGAATTTTAAAACGACCTGTAAAAAATTTAAGCGGTGGACAAAGAAGAAGAGTGGATATTGCACGCGGACTCATCAACCAGCCGAAGATTTTGATTTTAGATGAACCGACCACAGGACTTGACCCTCAAACTCGTAAAAAAATTTGGGAGTTAATTGACAAATTGCGAACGGAAAACAAAATGACCGTATTTTTGACAACTCATTATATGGAGGAGGCCAACAAGGCGGACAAAGTGGTCATGATTGATGCGGGACACATCGTTGCAAATGACACTCCACACAACTTAAAAACTCAATATTCCAGTGACTACATCAAAGCATATATGCCAAGAAACGAGGACTTTGAGCAAAATGTTAGTAATACAACATATGAAGGCGACCACTATAAAATAAAAATTAAAAATAGCGATGACGCAAAAAAAATCATAAATCAATTTGGAGATTATCTTACGGATTTTGAAGTTTTGAAAGGAGATATGGATGATGTTTTTCTAAACATCACTGGCAAGAGTTTGTTAAGTGGAGATGGTGATGAAGAAAAATAATGTGTTAAGTTTATGCGTTTTGGTTAAAAGAAATATATTGTTGTTTTTGAAAGACAAAATGACAGTGTTTTTCTCATTACTCGCACCTATTATTGTTTTGATGCTTTATATTTTGTTTCTTGGGGATATTCAGTCAGACACAATAAACAGCATTATTGATAGTTACAATTTGGAGATAGAACAAAAATTTGTGTTAGCGTTCATAAACAACTGGATGGTCTCTGGTGTGATGGGAGTGTCTTGTATTACTGTGGCTTTCAGTGCTTGCACTGTTATGGTTAGAGACAGAGAAAGAGGGACAGTTAATGATGTTCTTTCTTCACCAGTAAAGAGATGGGTTGTTTTTGCAAGTTATGTGCTTTCATGTTTTCTCATCACTTTGATTATTTGCCTTTTGGTGTTTGTGGTCTCAATAATTTATCTTGTTTGCACTGGCGGATTTTTTATGAGTTTCGTTGAATTATTGGCAATAATCGGAATAACCATATTGTCAATTGTGTCTTCATCGGTTATTGCTGTGTTTGTTTCAAGTTTCATTAGAACGGAAGCAGCACTGGGTGCTTGCTCTGGGATTTTGAGTGCTATAATTGGATTTATAACAGGTGCGTATATGCCATTGAGTATGTTTCCAGAGTCCATACAATTTTTTGTTTGCTTCATTCCTGGCAGTTATTCAGCGGGATTATTTAGAAATTATTTCTTGAAAGGACCAACGAAAATTTTACTTGAAAAATTGCCTGCTGATTTAGTGCAACAACTTGTGGAATCTTATTCGGTGGAAATGAAATTCTTTGGAGGAAGCACCATAACTGCTGGTTGGATGACTTTGGCGTTGGTTTTGTCAGTCATTATTTTTGTTGGAGCGCTTGCAATATTCTATTCAAAGAAAAAATCTAATATTTTTTTGCAAAGACACAAAAAGAAGAAAACAGCGTAAATTTATATGAAAACTCCGAAAAAATGGAGTTTTTTTATTTTATTGATAAAAAATCTTTACTTTTTTAAAAATATTTGCTATAATTTGAGGGCAAGAAAAATGAATCTTGTTATTGCAAAAACAGAAAATTAAATATATCATATGCACCCATAGCTCAACTGGATAACAAATTTTTGCAAATTTGTTGCGACCGCGTCGAACCATCGCAAACTCTTGCAAGCAAAGTTTGCTCCTCTTCTCCTAGTCTTAGAGCGTAAACGCGATAAACTTCACTGCTTGCAAGAACTAAAAAATAAATATATCTTATGCACCCATAGCTCAACTGGATAGAGCGTTCGTCTACGGAACGAAAGGTTGGGGATTCGAGCTCCTCTGGGTGCACCAAAAAAGATTTTGCCAGTTTCGCTCTCAACTGGATAACAAAAAATGAGAGCATTTTTTGTTGCGACTGCGTCGAACCATCGCAAACACTTGCAAGCAAAGTTTGCTCCTCTTCTCCTTGTCTTAGAGCGTTCGTCTACGGAACGAAAGGTTGGGGATTCGAGCTCCTCTGGGTGCACCAAAAACATCGGACTAAATTTTGTCCGATTTTTTATTTTATTCAAAAAAATTGTTGACATATCAACAAAAATATGATATTGTTGCAAAGGAGGCTTAAATTGGAAAATAGATTTGGAGTGTTTACTCAATTGATAAACAACATAAGTAGAAATATTTATAAACTCAAATTCTCCAACATGGAAGAAATAGGGCTAAGAAGCACTCATGTTTCTTGTTTATATTATCTTTTAAAAAAAAGAGAATTGACACTGAAA
Organism: Candidatus Caccovivens sp.; assembly: GCA_051888935.1. GTDB lineage: Bacteria > Bacillota > Clostridia > Christensenellales > UBA1242 > Caccovivens. Next base: position 40,152 of record JBJFCL010000023.1, read on the forward strand.
GAACTTTGTGAAAAATGCGATGAAAACAAAGCGGCAATATCAAGAACAGTTGATGATTTGACACAATTGGGATATGTTGAAAAGAAAAATGTCTCTTGCAAATATAAAGTACCACTTGTTCTAACAGAAAAAGGAGAACAGGTCGGAGACTATATTGAACAGAGAATAGACGAACTTGTGGAGAGAGCAAGTTTCGGACTTTGTGAAACTGACAGAGTAAAGTTGTATGATAGTTTGAGACTGATTAACAATAATTTACAAAAAATAGTTGATAAGGAGAAAGAAAATGGCTGTAAAAATAATCATTGATTCGGCAAGTGACTTAGAGAAAAACGACGCGGAGCAATTGGGAATTATTGTGATTCCAATGGAAATAAGATTTGATGACGAAGTTTTTTTGGACGGATTTGATATAACAAAACGCCAATTTTTTGAAAAATTGATTGAGAATACAAATCTTCCAAAAACAAGTCAAATAAACCCTGCGAGATTTGAGGAAGAATTTGAGAAAGTGGTAAAGAATGGCGATGAGGCGGTGGTCATTACAATCTCTTCCAAACTTTCTGGGACTTATAACTGCGCATTGAAAGCAAGTGAAAATTTTAAAGAAAAAATTTTTGTTGTGGACAGTTTGAGTGCCAGTCTTGGTGAGCATGTTTTGTTTGATTATGCTTACAAATTATTGCAAAGCGGATTAAGTGCACAGGAAATTGCAAACAGATTGAATGAAGCAAAAGAAAAACTTAATGTAATTGCTATGCTTGACACTTTAAAATATTTACGCAAAGGCGGAAGAATTTCCGCTGTCGTCGCGTTTGCAGGAGAAATGCTTTCAATTAAGCCTGTCATCTGTATTCAAAAAGGAGAGATAAAACTTTTAGGAAAAGCTGTGGGTTCAAAGAAAGCGGGAAACTTGTTAAATAAATTCGTTCAAGAAAAGGGCATCAATTTTGATATGCCATACTGTGTTGCTTATTCTGGGCTTGACAGCAATCTTTTGGATAAATATGTGCAGGATAGTGAAAATATTTGGAAAAGCGAAACGGATTTTATTCCAAAGTATCCAATTGGTAGCACCATTGGGACGCATATTGGTCCAAATGCTATTGGTTGTGCTTTTTTTGAGAAAGAAAAATAAAAAAATCTATGGACTTCCATAGATTTTTTATCTATATATTTTATCCGATTATACTTATTGGCAAAACAAACAACATAACGAGCACTCCAACTGTCAAGACAATTCCAAGTATACCGACAAACAAGTCAATCCATTTGTGTGCTTTTTGAGCCTTTGATTCCTTTTCTTCTTCAATAACCATGACGCCAGTTTCGTCCGCAACAACCGTTTTTTCAATTCTTTTGGCGTCAATTTTATTTGCAATGCTTGAAACCGTTCCCCAAAAGAACATTTTAAATCCGAGATAACTGTATAATCCGCAAAATTCCATCGTTGTGTAAGCAAGAGGAATGAGCAGAAATATCAAAACCAAAATTCCAGAAAGAAAAGTGTCGTTGTTGTTAAAAAGATTTATGCACCAATATTCCACGCCCAAAGTTCCCCCGGCAATTGCAAGCAAAAGCAAAATCACAAAAATTCTTGTTCCAATTTTGCCTTTTTCATAGCGTCTAATGTCGCCACTATGTCTGACATTGATTTTGAATATCCATCTTAAAAAATTCATAGATCCTCCTTTTTTAAAGTATAGCATATAAAAATTAAAAAAAATAACAAATTTGCAAAAATATTTTAATTTTTTCACGAAATAAAATATAAAGGAATAAACATTCATAGGGAGGAAATTATGTACAACGCATATAATCAAGATAATTTCAACAGTTTTCAAACATTGCAAGATGCAAGAAAAGATTTAATTGGAGAGATTGAAGCCGTCATGCAATATGATGACCATGTTCAAACATCCACAAACAATGCAGCCCGACAAACCTGGATTAACATCAGAGATGAGGAGCTTATGCATGTTGGGGAGTTATTGGCACTTTTAAACTATCTAAATCCAGAGCAGAAAAAGTTTGTGGAACAAGGTGTCAACGAATTTAATGAAAGGTTGAGAAGATAAATCTCAACTTTTTTTCTTACAAAAATTATTATCACATACAAAAAACCATGCATAAACAATAAATAAGGTGGTTTTTATGAGAATTTTAAAAAAGTACGGATTTTCAATTTGTATGCTTTTGGCTCTTGTGATTGGAACAATTATTGGATTGTTTGCTTCAAATGACTTTGTTGCCAACATCTCTCCACTTGGGGATATTTTTGTCAATTTGATGTTTACACTTGTTGTTCCGCTTGTGTTTTTTACCATCACGAGCAGTATTGCCAACATGGATAAAAAAGCAAAATTGTCCAAAATTTTGACCAAAACTGTGATAATTTTCATCATAACAAGCATAATTAGCACAATTGTTGCAATTGTCGGCGTGCTGATTGTAAATCCAACTGGAAATGTGACGCCAGTTGAAAGTGACCCAGTCACACCTGTTGGTTTTTTGCAAGCGATAAGTGAAGCTATCACTGTGACTGACTTTTTCAACTTGCTTTCCAAATCACATATGTTGGCTCTCATTATTTTCTCAATTATTCTTGGAATTTGTATAAGAAAAGTGGATAAAGAAGGAAAAATCAGCAGAGGACTTGAAGTTCTTTCAAACGCTTTCTTAAAATTTGTTAAAATTGTCATGTACTATGCTCCAATTGGAGTTTGTGCATTCTTTGCAACTCTTGTCAAAAGTTACGGCGGAGAAATTTTGACAAGTTATTTGAGAACTCTACTTATTTATATTGGAATTTGTATTGTCTATTTCTTTGTTTTCTACACACTTTACGCGTTTATTGCGGGCGGGAAAAATGGGATAAAAAATTTTTACAGAAATATCTTTCGCTCGGTTGTTACTTCTCTTGCCACACAGTCATCTTTGGCTTCCCTTCCTTCAAATATGGAAGTGGCAGACGATATGAAAATTGACAAAACAATCAGCAAAGTTTCTCTTCCTCTTGCAAGCACAATTCACATGGAAGGTTCATCAGTTGCTTCCATCTTGAAAATCTTCTTTTTGTTTAGCATTTTCAATATGCCAATCAACGGAATTTCCACTTATTTGATTGCACTTTTGATTGCTGTTGCAAGTGGAGTTGTAATGTCAGGGATTCCGGGAGGCGGACTAATTGGAGAGATGCTGATTGTGTCACTTTATGGTTTTCCAGCGAGTGCTTTTACAATGATTGCGACAATTGGCTGGCTTGTTGATGCTCCTGCAACAATGCTGAATGTTTGTGGAGACATTCCAAGCACAATGCTTATTGAAAAATTTGTCAACAGACGCAAAAAAACAAAACTTGAAAAAGAATCAGTGATTGAGGTCTCATCAAATGAAGAAATACAAGACATAATTTCGCAAGAAAGAATAATTGAAATTGAAGAACCAATTGTGCAAGGAGAAGATATTTCAAACGACGATATTAAAGTTGTTGAAAGCGAAGAAAGAGAAAATAAAAACATTTTAAAAAATAAAAAAACAGAAAAAAGTACAAAAAAACGCAAAAAAAACGCAAAAATAATCAAAAAAAGAGGAAAAATCTAGTCCTCTTTTTCTTTTTTTGCAAAATATTGAATGATTGTTTGTGCCAAACTTTCGTGAATCCCTTTGACAAGACAGAGTTCTTCTGCTGTGGCGTTTTTGATATTTTCTGTTGTGCCAAATGCTTTCAAAAGAGCGTCGATTTTGATTTTTCCAAGTCCAGGAATTTCTTCCAATTCGCTGTATGTTTGTGCTTTGGTTCGAATATTGCGGTGGAAAGTTATGGCAAAACGATGTGCTTCGTCTCGAATTCTCTGCAAAAGTTTGAGTTCTGCACTTGACCGTTTCAAAATGATAGATGCTTGTTGTTCTGGCACAAAAACTTCTTCCATTTTTTTTGCAAGAGAAATTATGTCTATTTTGTCTTGCATTTCCAAATTTTTTAATATTTCAAAGCAAGAAGAGAGTTGTCCCTTTCCACCATCAATAACCAAAAGGTCAGGTTTTTCTTTAAAACTTTCGCCATTTTGTTCTTTAAGGCGTTTAAGTCTGCGCAAAAGTGTCTCTTTTAAACTGTCGAAATCGTTGTTTCCTTCAACGGTTTTGATTTTAAACTTGCGATAGTCTTTTTTAGATGCTTTGCCATCAATAAAAACAACCATTGATGCAACTTTGTTTGTTCCACTTATGTGAGAGATGTCGTAACACTCCATTCTGTGAGGTAGATTTTTCAAATTTAATTTTTCTTGCAGTGCTTTGAGTGCGCCGATGCCTTGACTATATTCCAATTTTTCTTTTTCTAAGTGTTTTTCAAGATGTTCTTTGGCATTCTCTTTTGCCATATTTAAAAGTGTAAAGTTGATTCCATGTGGGTTGGAAATAATTTTCGCGTTTTTGCCAAGAAATTGGCAAAGCAAAGTGTCGTCAATCTCATGACTGACAATAATTTCGTTTGGCACAAGCATATTATTGTAATACTGACAAACAAAATTGAACAAAGTTTCATTTTCTTCCAATTCTGCGTCGCTAAGTGGAAAGTTTGCCACACCCAAAATCTTGCCAGAGCGAACCACCATAACGGTAATAACCCCACCAATACCATCTGTTGCATAAGCAAAAATATCTTTATTGACATCTTTTGGCAAGTTTGCCACAACTCTTTGTTTGAGTTTTGCGACCATTTTAAGAGACTCACGCAGTTCAATGGCGCGTTCAAAATTTTGTAAATTTGAAGCAATTTCCATCTTTTCTTGAAGCACTTTTTCAATATCTTCGTCATTTCCACTTAAAAAACGAATGACTTTTTTTAGTTCCTCTGCATATTCCTCTTTGCTAACGCGTCCAGTGCATGGTGCAAGACACAGCCCAAGCGAATAGTTTAAGCATTCACGCTTTTCCTTTGGGGAAGTTGTGATTTTTTTTGAGCAGGTGCGCACTTTATATGCAAAATTTATTGTTTTCAAGAGTTCTTGGGGAGAAATACCGGCAATGTATGGTCCGAAATATTTTGCACCATCATTTTTCTTGACTTTACGCACAATTTCCAATCGCGGAAAATCTTCACGCATATCAATTCTGATATATGGAAACGCTTTGCCATCTTTCAGCAATATGTTGTAGAAAGGTTGATGCTTGTGTATGAGATTGCTTTCCAGTCCAAGTGCGTCAAGTTCGCTTGTTGCAATAAAGTAATCAAAGTCGTCAACATGGTCGACCATTGCTTGCACCTTGTTCGGTTTTGGAGAGGAACGAAAGTATTGACTGACACGATTTTTGAGATTTTTTGCTTTTCCAATATATATAATTTCACCTGTTTTGTCACGCATGATATAGACACCAGGTTTTGTGGTGAGAGTTTTGAGTTTTTGTTGAATTTTTTCGTTCATGAAAATATTATACACAACTTTATATCAAAAATCAAAGAAAAACATTCGTTGATGAGAATTTAAAATGGCAAAAAATCATTCTATTTTCAAAACAAAAACTTAACACGAAAACAATTTTTTTAAGTGTTTTATGGTTTATTTTGAAGAAAATTGTTGCAAGATGTAATTTTATTTGTTATAATTGTAAAAAATAAAGACAATGACAGGATTGTGCCAAGCGTTTAGTAGAAAGTCTTGAAGAGGAGGATATATGCAAACTTCAATGTTATTAGGAATGTTTGATTGGGTTGCCGATTTCTTTAAGGCACTCTTTGACTTGATTCCAAAAATTATGTATCTTTTGTATGCGTCTGTGGCATGTGTGCTTGATGTTTTGCAATTGTTTTTCAGAAAACTTGCTGGCCTTGATGTTTATTATGTTGACGGCAAACCTGTCACTGGCGATTTGGTAACGAATTTTATTACAGGAATTTTAGGGATAAATTCAGATGGTTTCACTTATTCCGCTCTTTCCACTGTTTTTTGGTCAATGGTAATTTTTGGTGTGATTATGTGTTTTGCTTGCACCATCGTTGCAATCATCAAAAGTCATTATTCCTATGACGAGAAATCGGCGAAAGGTCCAATGCAATATGTTTACGCCGCAGGCAAAGCAATCATCAACATGGTTGCAGTGCCAATCATTGTTGTGCTTGGACTTTATGTTTCCGAGGCAATTTTGACCGCACTTGACACCATTACTTCCGTTTCAAGTTCATCAGTTGTGGAAATATATGGAGATAAAGTTAGTTTATTGGAATCAGTCGCGACTGCAAAAGATATAAAAACGGACGAAGACGGGAATTTAATTACTGTTAATGAAAAACAAAAAACCTATGTTTATTACGATATTTTTGGCTTTGCTGGTGGGGTTCAATATGGAAAGGTAAAAGAAGATCTATTTATTGACCATAAAGATAGTGCCCTTGTTGGTGCAAAAAATCAAACTTTCTCTGGTTCTTTGTTCAAAGTTGCTGCTTACAACGCCAATCGTGCGAGAATTGGAGACTGGTATCATAGTGACATAATGTACACAGGTAAGGCTGGAAGTAAATTGGAATTGTTTGCAAATGCCAAGAGTAATGAACAATTGGCAGACATGATTGACACTGCATTCGCTTGCAATTTACACTTAAAGGGCGGGAACAGCGTAGATTTTGATTATAGCGATTTGGATATATTATCGTTTACATATTTTACAAATTTTTTAAGTACCAAAATGGCTGCATTTTCAAAATTTAATGTCGGTGCTGTCTGGTATTATTATGATTTGTGGCAGTTTAACTTTATAGTTGGATTTGCAGGCATAATTGTTTGTGTTTCAATTTTTATAAATATCATTCTTGGATTGATTACTCGTTTGTTCATGTGCATTGGATTGTTTTTGGTTTCTCCTCCACTTTGGGGTATTGCTCCACTTGATGGAGGGAAAGCTGGAAAGAGTTGGAGAGAAAACTTCATGAAACAAGTCCTCATGGCATATGGTGCAGTGCTAGGCATGAACATAATGTTTTTGATATTGCCATATATGAATGAGATTGCGTTCTTTAATATTGCCATAGCAGACTATTTGGCTCAAACTCTAATTATAATTGTTGGGCTTATCACAATCAAGGCATTTATTTCCACATTCTCAGGACTCATTGGTGGTGCAGATGCAAACGACACTGGCGGGAAAATATCCGAAGAAGTCGGCTCAGTTGTCGGAAAAGCAACTTTGGCAACGGTTGGTGCTGCAAAGATGGGCAAAGCAGTGTTTGACAGAACTCCTATTGGAGCAGCAACAAATGCGGCTGGCATGGCTATTGGACATGGAGCAAAACAACTTGCATCAAAGATGAGCTCAAATAAAGTTGGAAAGGCATTAGGCACGGCTGGAAAGGCTGTTGGCAATTGGTTTAAAGACCCGAAATCTGTTATGGGGGCAGCAGGGAATGCAATTCTTAAAGCAGATAGCAAACATACTTCAAATAAATATGAACATAAATCAGAAGAAGAAACGAATAAAGCACTTGACGCACAAAATAAATTGGATAACTTTGATGGCTATTTATATGAACAGGCTCGGTCTAAAGCATTAGATCAAGTTTATGCTACTGCATCATGGACAGGCTCCACGAAAAGTTCTCGAAGAAATGCAGCAATTAAGACGTTGACTGATGTTGGATATAGTAAAGAACAGGCAAAGCAGATGGTTAAAGAAATGCAACGAATGCAAGAATGGAAAGTGCCAGGGGTTAGGTCAATACATGATGCTACTGATGCTCTTGATAATAGCATGCGTAATATACTAAGTAATAACATTGACGAGCATCGCAAAAAGGCTCAAGAACATAAAGATGTTGCCGACCGTTATAGTTTGGCATCTATACAACATGGACAAGACAGAGACGCTGCTTGGAAAAAGGCGAGCGATGCTTCTCTAAATCTTGGTGCACCACTTTCATTCGCATATGACCAAGTCAAAGGAGATAAGTTCATTGGTTCGTTTATGGATAAATCCAAGATTAAAGAAAAACCTGACTTTGAAAAAGAGACATCAAAGAATACAGCAGCAACCAGCAAACAACAAAAGATTGCCACAGATATTCAAACTTGGCAAGCAATGCATCCAGGAGAAACAATGTCATCAGATGTTTTGGAACAAATCAAAGAGGGGAAATGGAAACCTTAGGAGGTCATATGCTTAAAGAAGTTAATGATGTTTACAAACTTGTGTTTATGAGTGACAAGTGCCTCAAATCTTTTATGGATATCTTATTTCCAAAAAATTATCAAAAAGAAATTGCGGAAAACACCGCAAAAATGACAAAACTTTTGGAAGAGAAAAATCAAAGTTTATAAAAATGGCTAGGAAATTTTCCTAGTCTTTTTTTATATTTTCATTCATATAAAACAAAAAAAACAGGAACTTTCGTTCTGTAATTTTTAATAATTATTGTAAGCATGGGTTCAAACTTTTAAAGACTTATATTTCGCATTCGCCTCCATATAAGGTCGGTAAAACAAAAAAAACAGAACTTTCGTTCTGTAATTTTTCTTTTGGTGGTGATAGGTGGGCTCGAACCACCGACCTTATGGGTATGAACCATACGCTCTAGCCAGCTGAGCTACATCACCATATTGTCGTTAAAACACGATAATTATACACAATGCGTTTTTATTTGTCAATTATTTTCACACAAAAAATTGCGACAAAGCAGAATTGCTTGATTTTTTTGCTTGTCTTGCGTTAAAATATTCTTATTGAAGAAAAAGGAGATTTTTTATGATTGAAGAACAAATAAAAAAAGCAAATATTGAAGCAATGAAAAACAAGGATACTGTTGCACGCTCATTTTATAGTGTGCTTTTAAATAAAATCTTGCTCGAAAAAATTGCAAAAGGGGACAGAAACAGCCCTCTTGATGATGCTAGTCTTTCAAATATAATTCAAAAAGTAATAAAAGAACTTAATGAAGAAAAAGAAAACTATGCAAAAGTTGGCAACGCAGAAGAAGTTGCAACTCTTGATAAACAAATTGAAATTGCCTCACAATATTTGCCAAAAATGTTGACTCGTGAGGAGATTAAAAACATCATTTTGTCACTTCCAGACAAGAGCGTGCCAGTTGTTATGAAACATTTTAAAGCAAACTTCAACGGTCAAGTGGATATGAGACTTGTTCAGGAAGTTTTAAAGGAACTTGCATGAGAATTTTTGCGATAAGCGATTTACACCTATCGGTCAACAATCCAAAACCGATGGATATTTTTGGCCCGACTTGGGAAGGCTATCTTGACAAAATTTTTGCCGACTGGAAAGAAAAAGTTGCAGACGAAGATGTTGTGCTTATGGCAGGAGACTTTTCTTGGGCAATGAAATTGGAAGAAACAGCACCAGATTTTGCTCTTCTTGAAAATTTACCCGGCAAAAAAATCATAATCCGTGGAAATCATGACTATTGGTGGAAGAGTATCAGTGCGGTGCGAAATGTTTTGCCACCAAATTTTTATGCCATTCAAAATGATGCTATGAAATTTGGAGAGTTTGTCATCTGTGGAACAAGACTTTGGAATTTGCCTGACAAAAACAAACCTCTTTCAGAAGATGACGAAAAGATATACAACCGTGAACTTATTCGTTTGGAACTGACTTTGCAAGAGGCAAAGAAATTGCAAACAAATGGTGAACAAATTGTTTGTATGCTTCACTATCCACCTTACACTTTCAAAGAAGAGGGCAATGAAGTTACAGCGCTTTTGGAAAAGTATGGCGTTTCCAAAGTTGTGTATGGGCATATTCACGCTTATTGTAAACAAAATCTAATCTTAAACAAGAATGGGATTGAATACTTTTTGACTTCTTGTGACATAGTCGGCAATCGCTTAATTCCGATTGCATAAGGTTTTTGAAATTTTATTGACAATCATGGCAATAATATGATATATTTAAAGCACTTGGAGATTTTATGAAAAAATTTGGAAAAATGCTTTGCGCAATTCTTTCAGTTGCCTTTTTGGTGACAGGTTGTGCAACAGTAGGCTCAATTAAAAATGATTATAGTGAAGTGATTTACAATGGAAATTCCGCTTGTTTGGTGTCTGACCACCTTTATTTTGGAAATTCTTTTGCTGATTACACCACTTTTGGCGATGATAATGGTTATAAATCAGCAACTTCTGTGTCATACCTATCTAGAATAGACATAAACAACATCAATGCAAAGACAGAAGACTATTCACCAAAGACAGTGGAAAAAGTTACTGACGAAGTTGTGGCACAAGCAAAATCCTTTACTTTCGTTTTGGGCGACTATATTTACTACGCAACGCCAAACCGTCAAAAGTTTGCAGATAGCGATGGAAAATCAGATTTTTATTTCAATTATTCCACAATTTATAGAAGTAAACTCAATGGTGACAATAAAGAAAAATTGTACACTACCAATGGTGAAGTTACAAATATTGAAGTCTTAAAATTTGATGGGAAATATTATGTTGTTATGCTCGCTGGCGAAAATCTTGTAAAGATGGAAGTTGGCTCAAAAGTAAAAACAACAGTTGTTGCAAGCGGAGTTGCAAGTTTGGCAATACCAAAGACTTATCAAAAAGACAAAGTCGGCAGCACTCTTGATTGGAACGGACAAATCTATTACACCACTACAAAAAGTGATGAAAGCAATCCTGACCTTAAAGGTTCTTATGTGAACAAAGTTTCTGTTTCGGGTGGAGATGTAAAATCTTACTTTGTTGGACAAAACAAAACATTGACTTTTATTGGACGCGAAAGAGATGTGATGTTCTATACACTTTCTGGGACTACAACCGAAGTTTTTAAGTTTGATTCCAACGCTGTGACAGGACAGCCAAGTTTTGGAAATGATGAAGATAGGTTTTATTCTGCTTCAACATTGTCAAACATCACTTTGATTACTGCGCCTGAGGGAACAGTTAGAGGTTATGCTTTCTTGAATTCTTCAAACACAATAGGTTATGTCACAAATGCCGGCAAACAAGGAAGCATCACTCTTAAAAATGGAACAGAAACTCTTTCTTCTTACAAATTGCTTCTCATTTCTGGACAGACTGCAATTCTTTCCACAACATCAGGAATTTATAAAGCAGACCTTTCAACTGCGTTCAACGGAAATGGTGGAGCAGTTGAAGTTGCTTGCATAGAAATTGTGACAATGACAGCGATCTATGACGGCACTCTTTATGCTTTTGACGGAACATATATCTATTATTATGCGAAACTTGAAACTGTTGACACTGATGAAGATGACGACACGACAGATGAAGATTCTGATGACACTTATTATCTTTACAGAGCAAGAGTAGGAATTCCAAACGGCTATCAACTTTTGAGTTTGACGAAATACGATTCTAGACACACAAAAGGTTAAAAATTTTTTAACCTTTTTTTGTTACAGAATTCGTGAAGAAAATTCTTGTTTCTATAAAATTTTAAAACAATACAAAAAAATTTGAATTTCATACTTTTTCATTTTTTGATTGGATTTTTTTATTTTCTTTTCCAATTTCCTTTTTAAAGACAGCAATTTCTTGCAATTTCAAGCACAAATTTGGCGTTTTTGCAACATTCGACATCTTTTGATTTTAGGCGACAAAATCGTCATTTTTTTTATTTTTCAAATTTGATTTATATATGTTATGGTTATTTTAGTTTGCTGATAGATGGCAAAAAATGAAAGGAGAAAAATTATGGAAAACAAAGAAAAGAAAGTTCCAAAAATTTACTTTGCGGACATTACAAAGGATAATCCTGTTTATGATTATTTCAAAAATAGCGAAAATTTTGCACTTGTTGGAGCAAGCGCAGATGGTAGGCAAGTTGCAGAAGATGTATGCAATCTTATGCCAGATGTTTTGATTATGGAGGTGATGCTGTCAGGTCTTGACGGATTTGCCGTTCTTGACAAAATCAAAACTCTTAAAACAAATATGCCAAAAGTGTTTTTTGTTTCAAACCTCTCTCATAGTGGTTTCGTAACGAAAGCAATTCAGTCAGGGGCAAGTTACTTCATGGTTAAGCCAGTTTCACCAGAAAATTTAGAGAGCAGAATAAATGAGGTGTTGGATAATGGCCGTAGCAAAGGCGAAAATAAACAGTTGGACGAAAAAATATCCAATATTTTTATCAGTATTGGCATTCCTGCACATATAAAAGGTTATCAATTCCTTCGTGAAGCAGTAAAACTTGCTGTTGAAGAACCTGAAATTATTGGTTCAATCACAAAAAAATTGTATCCAACTATTGCTGAACGCTTTGAAACAAGTTCAAGTAAAGTTGAAAGAGGTATGCGTCATGCAATTGAAGTTGCGTGGAATAGGGGAAAAATTGAAAATATTAACAATATTTTTGGATTAAAGATATATAATAGAAATGAGAAACCGACCAATGGAGAACTCATTGCTCTTATCGCCGATAAAATGATTATGGATGGCTGAAATTTTAATTTATTCCCATATTTATTAAATTTATAAATTTTTTTTGCATTTGGTATTGAATTAAGATTTTTGATGTGTTATAATGTTGCCATCATAGGAGGTATTTTATGTCTAAAACACTTTCAAAAATCTTGGTTGTTTGTGCTATGATAGCGATTATTCCACTGATGATTGTTGGAACAGCTTTTGCTGCTTACTATTCTATTAGCGCACAAGTAAATGTTTATGTTTATGTAAATGGAGATTCAGTAGCAGAAGATGCTTTTGCTCAGGTGTCTTACAACGACAAAATTTACAATGCAAAAGAAAATTTTGAAATTCAAGAAGGACATTTGAACAAAGTTGAACTTACTGCCAACGCAAAAGGTTATGATTTCAAAGGTTGGTATGTTGGCAATTTGGAAAGTTATGCAAACGCTCTCAAAACTGATGAAGTTAAATTTGATGCAGGAAGTGACAAGAAGATAAGTTTCAATATGACTGATTATCAAAATCTCGTAGCCGTTTTTGAGATTAGAACTATTGATGTAACATGGAAATATGTTGCAAATCCAAACGATTTAAACACATTAACCTTGACATCCCCAGAAGGTTCAACATCTACTTTTGGTTATGGCGATGCATTGCCTAAACTTACTTATTCTGGTGATGAATGGACTTTCTTGGGTTGGAATGTAAACAATGGCGAAACAATTTACACATCTGCTAACGCTGAAATTTTTGAAAACGAAAGCGTGGAACTTTCTGCTGTATGGAAAGAAACTGAAAAAATTGATATCAAATATTATGATGGAAACACTGTTCTTAAAGAAGAAAAAGTTTACGAAAATACAGTTAATGTTTTGACAGATGCTCTTTCACTTGCTCCAACAATTGAAAATGGTTATAGATATTATTGGGCAGATGCACAAGGATTTGAAGTTTCTCAAATCAATTCAAACAAATCGGTTGATGTATATCTTAAAAAAGAGCTTATAACATACACAGTATCTCTTTCAACGATAGACTCAGATGTAACATTTGTTTCGACCGATACTTTGACATTTAATGTAAATGACAATGCTAAACTTGAAAACATCTTCAATGTAGATAACTATAAAGCAAAATACTCTTTCTGGGATGTTGAAGTTGCAATTAAGTATAATGATACAACTTATTCAAATATGGACGACCTTGCAGATGCAATTATTACAGTAAGTCCAAATGCTTATGTTCAAGCAAATATAGTCGCAGATACAACTGTATCAAAGAACTTTACAAATATTTCAGTGACAAACGGAATTACTTTTACAGCTGGTGAAGGAATTATATCAAACAAAGAAGTTTATGATAGCACAACTGGAAACATTGCACATGAGATAACAATTATTGAAACACAAGACACAACATCGTCAGTTTACTCCTTGTTGGCAATGGAACAGGACGGACAAATAATTCCTCTCTATTCTGATGTAAATGATGATGGAACAAGAGAAGAAGTTGTCTTAAAATATTTGACAGTAAAAATTGGAGCAAACGCATATACTGTTGAAGTTGATGGAGAACTTAGCATCAATGATATGATTGAAAGCTTAGTTAAAAAAGCAAGTTTGACAGAAACTGCGACTTTGACAATTGACTCTATAATTGCAAGATATGTTGTTGCTTAAAATTTTCAAAAAAACTTTTGAAATTTTGTTGACATACGCTCTCTAATTGTGATAAACTTAGAGAGCATTGAGGAAGTTTAGCTCAGCTGGGAGAGCATCTGCCTTACAAGCAGAGGGTCATAGGTT
>JBJFCL010000024.1:0-13981 GCA_051888935.1 Candidatus Caccovivens sp.
TATGAGTTGTCAACTTGGTTTGGCATTGATTATTCTGTGGAGTTTGAAGTTGCAAATGTTTATATCAACGGAAACTATAATGGCATGTATTTAGTTACTAGTAAGGTTCAAGTTGATGAAAACAGAATAAATATCTCTAAAAATGATTATTTAATTGAAATAGACAATACTGTTGATGATTATCAATTCAAAACAGACCGCAACAGCGTGGTTAATTTTACAGTCAAAAATCCTGATTTTGACAAATTAAGTGTTGAAGAACGCGAATTAAAATTGGCAGAGATAAAATCTTATATTGAATTTATTGAGGACAAAATTTATGACCAAAGCGTGACATTCGAAGAATTATCAACCTATTTGGATATGGAGTCTTTTGCAAAATACTATTGGATTCAAGAATTGTCTTTAAACTTTGATGCAATGTATGGCAGTTCGTATATGTACACAACCACAGATGTTGAAACAGGGGAAAAGGTTTTGCATATGGGTCCAATTTGGGATATGGACAACACCATCGGTTTTTACGCGAAAATTAATAATGACTATTCAAATCTAAAATATTATAACTTATTGAATGACTCATTCGGTGCAGTTGGCAAAAGAGTGAGATGGTACAATCAGTTGATGCAAAGACAAGAATTTTCCGATTTGATAGATGAGGTGTTTATAAGAAATTATAAAACTGCTTTATCTTACTCTGAAAATGCAGATGAATCATATTCTGGAATCGTTGGATTTGCTGTTGATTTTCACGAACAAATCAATGATAGTGCATTGATGAATTATGTGAAATGGAACTATGACACCATGAAAACGGAACAGGTTTATTGGATGGGCGGAACCTCATATGAACAAGCTTACACAAATTTAATCAACTATTTAAAGGCTCGTATAGACTTTTATTATGGCGAATATAAACAAATAATGTATAAAGCGTTAATGATAGAATATGTTGATAAAGATGGTTATAAAACGGGATTAACGAGAGATCTTAGTAAATTAAGCAACATAGTCATTCCATCTAATATCAATAATGATGAACCAATTACTATTTATGGCATTGATTATAACAATGGATTAATTAAAATAGTTGATGTAATTTTAATAAATGGAGAATATTGTGGCAAAATATATTCTGCACAAAACACATCAATAACAGTGGCAGACAAGACCAGTAATAGAATATCGTTTAGCATTGATATGTCGATAGAGGAACCTTCATTATACGCAATTGCCATTGAAACAATGCCTTCAAAACTCAACTATTTTGTAGGTCAAGAGTTTGACAAAACGGGAATGGTTGTGCAAGGGATTTATTCTGACGGAACAACTGAAATCATAGATGATTATCAAATTTTGTACGAGCCTTTTGTTGAAGGAGAAAACATAGTAACTATATCTTATGCAAAGAGAAGTACAACCTTAACTATTATTGCGGACTATGTGGTGATAACTTGGACAGATGACAACGACAATATTGTTTATAGACAAAATCTTACATATGGACAAATGCCAACATATAATGGTCCAACTCTTTCAAAAGATTGTGAAACGCCTCAGGCTTATACAATGCACTGGGACAGCGAAATAGTTCAAGCAACAGAAGACAAGACATACAAAGCTGTCTTTGAGTTAAAGACATTTGTGGTAAGATTCTATAACGATACAGAACTATTAAAAGAATTGTCTGTAAATTATGGTGAAGATGTAATTTTTGATAGTGCTTTACCTGTTAAAGAGGGAGATGCTTCAAAACATTATGATTTTAAAAAATGGGTTACTGAAAATGGCGGAGAAACAGAGGCTCAATTAAATAATGTAACTGAAAATTTAGATGTTTATGCATGTTTTGAGGAAATAACAAACACATATAATATCACATTCACTAACTATAATGGAGAAAAATTACAAGAGTCACAAGTCGCTTATGGAACAACTCCAACATACCTTGGAACAACTCCAACAAAAGATGCAACTGCTGAGTATTTATTTGAGTTTAGTGGTTGGTCTCCAAACATTACTTCCGTAAGTGGAGATGCTGTTTATGTGGCAGAGTTTACAAGTAGAAAAAGAACTTATACTGTTATATGGATGAATGGAACAGAAATTTTAAAAACAGATGTTTTTGAGTATGGAACATTACCTGCTTATTCTGGCGAACTTCCAAGCAAACCATCGAATGCAGAATATTCATATACTTTTAAAGAATGGAGCCCAAGTTTATCAAATGTAACCGAAGATACAACCTATATGGCACAATTTAAAGAGCAAAAAAACAAATATATGGTTACTTTTAAAGATTTTGATGGACATATAATTAAATACGAAGTTTTGGAATATGGTTCACCTATAAACTTGCCAACAACCCCAACAAGACCATCGTCAAAAGAATATAACTATATTTTTGACAAATGGCTAAATTATGAAGAAAATATGTTGGTTAAAGAAGATGTTGAATTTATTGCTTCATACAATGAACAAGCCATAAAAAAAGTTACAGTCAAAGATGAAACTTTTAACATTGAAATTGATTTAGATGAAGAATTGGCTAGCGAAACAAGTTTAAAAGTTACACAACAAAACAATCTTACAGATTCACAAACAGTACTTAACAATAAATATGAAAATGTATCAAATCTTGTGGTATACAAGATAAGCTTGATAGATAACAATCAAATTGAAACAGACCATATCAATTCTTATGCAAAGATTAAAATAGAAATCCCTAACAGTATTGATAAGAAAGATTTGGTTATATATAATTTGACAGCACAAAAAACAGTTTCTTTTGAACTTTCTGATGATTTTGTCGTTTGTGAATTAAATGATTTGGGAGAGATAGCATTATTTAACAGTAATAATAGTTCGAATAATACTAACGAACCATCACAATCTATTAATATAATCACTATTATTTTGATATGTAGTAATGTTATTTTGGTTGGAGTTTGCATTGTTGTTATTTGTATAAGCAAAGCGAAAAAGAAAAAAATGAATTAGAAGTGATAAAAAACTTAGTGCGTCATGCTTTAAGTTATAACCATTTTATCATAGTAAAAAATCCATCAACTAGGTTGGTGGATTTTTATTAACAGCTCCACGGTGAAAAAGGTGGACTTCTGCTGAATTTTATTGCTGGGGTGTATTTTTGGAAATTTCATCAATATATTTTTCAAATTTGTCAATTAATAATATATTAACTTATAGTTTTTTTGCATAAAAGAATTTGACAAAAATTTGCTGTGGAAGTTATAATTCATTAAGGGGAAGGGGGATATGGAAAAACTAAAACAAAAACATATTTTTCTTATTGTGTTGCTTACAATAATCATTTTTGTTTGCTCAATTACTTTTGCTGGGTGTGAACAATATGAATTAATTAGTGGCGTAATAGGGGAAGACTATGAGATTGATAGGATTGTTTACACCAACCAAGTTGACAAATATTTGGCAGGGAAAACTTTGTTAACAGGCAAAGTTACATCTGGTTCAAATACTGTTGTTGACTTTGGAAAATTTATAAAAGATTATGGCATTTATGCTTGTCGCAACGATGATGGGACTATTGATATAGTTTTGGACACAGCAAAAATTTACAATCAATCAGATAATTCTGTTGCATTAAATAACATTTGGACAACAACGGATTGTTTGTATATGTATATTCTTCATACTTCAAATGTTAACATTGAAGGAGTCTATGAAAATAATTGTGTTGTTAATTCTCACAAATATTTATTTTCTGACAGAACTCATGGAATAAAAAATAATTACGAATTAATAAAAATGGGTAATGATGAATGTACTTGCGGAATAGTAGATACAAGTGATCTTGGTTATTATGGAGTAGATTATCGTTGCGGTTGTTACGCTGAAGGATTGGGAACAAGTTTAAAATTTGAAGAAGGGGAATATTATGCTGATGATTTTAATGCGTCTGATGTTCCACTTTGCTGTTATGATGTTGAAGAAAAGGTTGTTGAGGAAACAACTGATGTTCAAGCGCAAGTTTTTGTTCGCAAGCAGATTTACAAGAATGAGCTGGGAGAAGAAGTTGTTGGCTCATCAATTGAAGAATATATTTATGATGGAAACATCATTGGCACAGGAAACGCAACACAAATAGATACCACAGAAATGGAGTTTGTCAGAGAAGATTATGTTGAAACTGGAAGCAAGACCGTTTCTTGGACTCATGAAGTTACAAAGTATGTTGTGACTCACACATGCACTTGTCATATTGTTGCAGAATATAGTCAGCCTGAGTTAGCGATTTTGAACTGTACACAATTGGACTTAGAAAAAGAACAAGTTTTTCCAAAATTCAATGAACTTATTATTGATGGTTTTGATTTTACATACATTGACAGCTTAATTGAAGCAACAATAAATCCAATGAAAGAGAATTCAGTTTGGGAAGAATATGAATATGAAAAACTGCTTGACTTAAACAATTATAGTCATATGTTTGAAAATCTTCCTTGCAAACGAATTAGTTTAAACAATATAACAGGCATAAAATATGATGTTGAAGATTTGTCATATATGTTTTCCAATTGCGAAAATTTGCAATATGTTGATTTTGGAAACTTCTTTGAGAATTTGAAACCAACAGACATAAGTTATATGTTTTATAATTGTCCAAATTTACAATATGTTGATTTAACGACACTTGACACAAGCAAAGTCACAAATATGGAAAATATGTTTTCAAATTATTTTAAAGCGAGAGAGTGTTTTTTTGACAACGAATTAAACAAACTTATCAGTGCGTCGGGCGGAACAGATATTCAGTTGACAAATAATGGAGAACCTTGGACTTTAAATTCATTTATTTTATTTGTAATATCACAAGATGAAGGATTGAACGAGCAATATCTGTTGGAACCAGAAAAAACCTTTAAACTTCTTAGAATTGAATTATTGAACTCATTTTTAGATTTGTTGGGGAATGATGCTTTTCCTATTTCTTATGACGAGTTTGTTATCTACATAACAGGAGGACAATATTTTAGTGAATTGGAGTTTTTGGATGCTGTAAATGAAGACCCAACTCAATTTGGTCTTACAGCAAAAGAGAATGATGAGAAATACACTATTGAAGAAATTGAAATTTTCATTCAATCCCAAATTGCCAGTGATGAAGATTCAAAACTTTTGCAAATAACAAAAGCAGAAAATTTGGATGAATTTTTTGCATATATGCAAGGGTGCAAACGTTTTGAAAATGATGTTGAAGAAATAAACTTTTTATTCAAAAATTCAGGGAAAATTTGTTCATTGTTGGAAGAATTAGATTTACCTTTGACAAACAATGACAAACCTTGGACTCTTGAAACGCTCACTGAATACATAACTCAAACAGCAGATGAATTTGCTGAATTGGGAGATTTGTCACCAACGCACATCAAAATATTAATTAAGTCGAAAATAGTTGAACTGGGCTATAACATAAAATTTGATTTTGATGAAGCTGCTTTATTATTTACAGATTTTCAGGTTGAGGCTGTAAATAATTTTGAAGATTTGTTGACCGCAATAAACAAAAATCCATTAGATTTTGGATTCGAAGAGAAAGAAGGCGGGGAACTTTATTCCGACAAAGAAATCAAAACCTTTTTAATGACAAAGTTTGCTGAATCTGGTTTGATTATTTGTTCTGATGAAGAAATGTCGTTCGGAGGAAAGAAATATTATACCTACGAATACACAGAAGTTCAAAGAAGCAGAACGGACATCATAAATGAAAGCATTAATTCCATATTTGTGCCGTATTTGAACAAAAATGAAGGTTTTCCACTTACCAACAATGGAGAACCTTGGACATGGGAATCTGTTGCACTTTATTGGATTGAGTTGAATGATGAATTAAAGCAAAGTTATCTTGAAAATCCAAAAATATTGGAATTTGTAAAAATTAACTTGCTTGCGGAAATGATTGGGTCGGGTTTAAGTTATGATTTAATCCAAATTCCATTATTATACTCTGAACTAATATGTAGTTTAACAAACGGAGAATGTTCTTCAATAGAAGAATATATTGCATTTTTAGGTCAAAAAGAAGATGGCAATTTTTATAGTGAAGATGAAATTAAAACGATGTTGCAGAATAAAATATCAGAAGATGGGCTTACAAATCAACTTATTGATGTGGACAACTATGCAAAGACAATTTATGTAGTACAAAAAGTGTACAAGACTGGAACAGTTTTGGTTTTGGGCGGAGAGAGCAGTAAGTTTAAAGTGACAAACAACATGAACACGCAAGGAATGTTGTTGGGCAATTTTGCTACTATTGTTGCTCCAACGATAGAAGAAGGGGTTGTGATTGAATTGCCAGACAATTATTTCTCTGACAATAAAAACAAAACTCAACTGACATTTGAAGACTCAAACAAAACTTATATATTAGGCATCTATCCTGAAACACCAAAAACAGATGAAGGTGATGAAAATAATAAAAATCTATACGAAAGCAATAATCAATTAAACATGATATTAGTGTTGATTGCAGTTATAACGGCTTGTGTTGTCGTGATCATTAAATTGCGCAAAGTGTAATAAAAAAGAATGTGTTGAAATCTTTGTGTCAGCACATTCTTTTTTGTATTTACAATGCAAAGAAATCTGGTTATATTATATAACCATTTTGCGTCAACCATATGGCAAGTTTTGACATCGACGAAAAACCTGTTTTTTCTAGAATTAGTGTGATATGATTTTTTATAGTATGTTCAGAAAATGACAATTTTGAAGCAATTTCTTTGCGGTTGTTTCCTTGACAAAACAATCTTATAATGTTGAGTTCGTTGTCTGTAAGTTCTTTTAGAACTGGCAATTCTTCGCGTTTGCTTAGCGGGAATGTTGAGTATCCTCGCATTACATTTTTTATTACCGCAATCAACTCTTGTGTTGGGATTGTTTTGTAAACAAAACTATCAGCGTTTGCTTTTTTTGCACGCTCAATGAAGTCAATTTCCATAATTGATGTCATCATGATGACTTTGATTCTTGGGTTGCCTTTCTTGATTTTTTCAATATAATCGAGACTGTTGTGGTTATTTGCCGTGCAAACATCTGAGAGAAGAATGTCTATGCCATTCTTTTGTGGGAAATTGAAATATTCTTCTATATCTTTGAGTTTTCCAACGACTTCAATTTCTTCGTTTGTGCCAAGCGACAGAGCCAAACCATCTAAAAGCAAATCTTGGTCCTCAACGAGCAAAACTTTGATTTTGTTCATAATTTCTCCATATAAACTAATTTATAACTTCATTATATCATAAAAACAAAAGCAAACAAAAGGACTTTTGTCTCTTTTTTTATGCTGTATTAAGGACCCAAGTCCTAAAACTTTTTGAATATATTATGATATAATGGCAATGTGAAAAAGCGGAAAGAGAATTTTCCAATGTGATTCACAAAATTATAGGAGGATAAACATGACAAAGAAAAAATCATTATTAACATTTGTCTTTGCAATTTGCTTGATTGTTCCAGCACTTTTCATGCTCACAGCGTGCGGACATACTCATAGTGCTGTGGAAGAATGGTCAAGTGATGCAACTTATCACTGGCATACTTGTGAAGGTTGTGAAGAATTGCTTGATAAGGCAGAACATACTTGGAATGCTGGGGAAATTACAACACCAGCAACAGAAACAACACAAGCTGTCAAAACTTACACTTGTACAGTTTGTGCGAAGACAAAAACAGAAGCCGTTGCAAAGGCAGATGCAGGTTTAAGTTTTTCTGCTTCTTACAACCCATCAAAGGAGTATGATGTCAATTATGCAGAAGAACCAGTTTTAGGTGTGGATTATACTTGTGCTAGTGACGGAGAGGTTACTTTTGCTTGGTATGAAAAAATTGGTGACACATACAGCGAAGAACCACTTAGTGAACCATATTTTGGATTGTGCGCACCTTATGAAGTTGGAACATATAAATTGGTTATGAGTGTTGCAGAAACAAAAAATTATTCTTCTGCAAAAGTTGAAAAAGAAGGGATTGTTATTTCACCAAGACAAATAACCATTACAAACACAAATTTAACAAAAGTTTATGGAACAAGTGGGAAAATAGACGATTGTTCCTTCGGATTAGATGAAATAATTTATAAAGTATCCACAGAGGAAGGTGGTCTTTATGCAGCAGAAGGATCTGAACTTTATTTAAAAGTGCAAATGGATAGTAAAAATGTTGGCGCTGATATTTTAAATATGGGATTTGTAATGGATGGTTTTGAAAATTTAAACTATGCACTTGCAAATGCAGCTGATATCACAGCAGAAATCAAGCACGCAACATTAACATTTACACAAGAAACCATAACAAAAGAATATGACGCAACATCAACATTTACTTACACATTTACCACAGAAGATGGCCTAAAAGATGGAACAACTTGCACATTGTCTTTCACAGTTAAAGATGCCGACGACAATGATATTAAAAATGCTGGCGAATATACAAATTTTGTTGTTGATGACAAAAATGCAACTTTAAGCAACAGCAACTACAAAGTTAATTATACACAATCGCCTATTTTTACAAATAATGGTGGAAAACTTGTTATCACTCAAAAAGTAATCACAGAGCTTGACATTATTTTGAGTGTAAGAACAGGAACTTCTGTTCAAGTATCACCAAGAGTGCCAGTTGGAAATACCACAGAAAATGTATTCTTCAAAATAACAGTTACAAGTGAAAGTGTATGGAACCATGCAACAGAGTTAACTTTGGTCCTTGAAAAACCTTTGTCAACTCAGGCAATGATTGAAATTGTAAGTGACACAAATTATATCCTTTCAAAAAATTTTGTGGGAACATTGACAATAACGGCTTCGGAATCATAATTTGATGAAAAACAATATAAAACAAAACAGTTATGATTAAAAAAATAATAAGCACTCTGGTATGATTGCAGTGTGCTTTTTATATATTTTGGGAGAAAATTATGGAAAAAAGAAAACCTTGGTGGGTGAAATTGTTGATAAGTTTGGCAAGCACAATTTTGAGTGTCGTTTTGATTATCGGTGGACTTTGTGTGTTTGTAAAAGTTAAGTATGACATAAATATTTTTGAAACGATTTCACAAGTTGGACAGATTGCCAAAGAAATCGACGCGGAAGAAAGATTTAGCAACTTGTTTTTTGAAGAAGATATGGCAACAGCAAAAACAAGCATAAACGAGGTTATTCCAAATTTAATAGAATATTCGGAAACTGATGGATACTCATTAAGTTCATCTGTTTCAGGAACTATGAGTTCTGACTTAAAACTTACTGGGAAACAAGTTGGAGCGTTGCTTAACATGCTTATAAAAAATCAGGGAAAAATGGGATTTAATATTGCTGGCAAAGAATTCAATTTTGATTTAATCCAAATTAAATTTGATAACCTACAAGAAAAATCTGTTGAGTTTAATGTTGTTGTAAAGTTGGATATATCAAGCATTAAGGAGAGTATGAATTTCTTCCCAGCAAATTGGATAGCAGGTTATATTCCAAGCAATATTTACATTTCTTCCACTCTTATTATTCATAAAAATGAAACTGCATTTGATTATACTTTGGAAAGTAAAAGCTTAACAATTAATAATCTTGATGAAAAAGGCACAGAGAGTTTATTAAAAACAATCAACACATTTATTAAATTTGCCACTGTTGAAGATTTAAACAATTCTCTTGGCGGAAATTTTGCAAATGCAATGATAGGAAATTCTGAAACAAATGGTTTTGCTTATTCTTTAAAAGATCTGGGCGCGACTGACTTTGACTTTGAAAAAATTGGCGATGAAATATATTTTGTTGTAAAAAATTAAAAGAGACTCTTGTCTCTTTTTTCATGCAATATTAAGGACCTAAGTCTTAAAACTTTTTGAATATATTATGTTATAATGGCAATGTGAAGATGAGGAAAAGTCGATCTCCTTGTTGTTTCACAAAGAAATTAAAAGGAGAAGATATGAAACACAAAAAAATATTAACTTTTATGTTAGCATTCTGCTTGATTATTCCAGCAATTTTTATGTTAACAGCGTGTGGCAGTAATAAGAATCCCGTAGTTGGTGATTGGGAAACTTATCAAATTGTTTGTCCAGCTGAAAAAGAAGGAGAAGAAGCAACCATTGTTAATTTGGGAGATAAGTTCGTTTTATTAGGTATAACATTAGCAAAAGACTCATATCAATTAACTCTTGATGATGATAATATTAGTTTGACATTGAAGTTAAGTGATACTAATACAGCAACTGGTACTGGTACATACACAGAAAAAGATGGTGTATATACAGCAGATGTCGTTATGCACATGGGAGAAACTGAAGAAACTTTCAAAACAATTACAACACATGATAAAGAAAATGATAAATTGTCTTGTAAAGTAGTTTATTATGAAGACGATACCCAAACATTATATTACACATTGATTCTTACAAGAGTAAATGGAAAATAAAAAGGAGATATAAAATGACAAAGAAAAAATCGTTATTAACATTCGTTTTGGCAGTTTGTTTGATTCTTCCAGCAATGTTGATGTTGACAGCTTGTGGAGCAGAAAAATCTGTTGTGGGCAGTTGGGAAACTTATCAAATGATTGTGCCTGCCGAAAAGGAAGGTGGTCAAGAAACCATAGTTAATGTGGGCGAAGAATTTGAAGAAGTTGTGCTAAGCAAAGATACATTTGAATTAACCCTTAAAGATGATATGAGTTTGAATTTTGCTATGACGATAGGGTCAATGACTATCAAATCCAATTCCACTTGCACAAACAATGATGGTGTTTATTTTGCAGAATTAATTATACAATTAGGTGAAGAAGAACATGTTTACTTGCAATTTACCTATGACAAAGATAATGACAAAATTTCTTGTGATATGCAACAAAAAGATGTAGAAACTGGTGAATATGTTACAGCGTATACAGTTATCTTTACAAGAGTAAATGGATAATAAAAGGAGAAAAATATGACAAAGAAAAAATCTTTATTAACATTTGTGTTGGCAGTTTGTTTGATTGTTCCAGCACTTTTCATGCTCACAGCGTGCGGACACACTCACAGCGTTGTGGAAGATTGGTCAAGTGACGAGACTTATCACTGGCATGCTTGCGCAGGTTGTGAAGAACAACTTGACAAGGCAGAACATACTTGGGGAGAATGGACAATAACTGCTGAATCAACTTGCACAGAAGAAAGAACTTGCACTGTTTGTGGCAAGAAAGAATCAAGGGAAAATCATGAATTCACATATGAATATAATGCAGCAACTTGCACACTTGTTGCTCCAACAAAAGAAACGGAAGGCAAATTGTTATTGAAGTGTAATAATTGTGATCACAAGGAAGAGATTCTTGTTTATCCAGTTATTTCTGACAAAGACTATTCTGAATCTTGTGTTTATAACAGCGGTTGGAAATATTTTTATCAATTGAAAAATGATTTTTATACAGAAAATTCAATTAGCGATGAGATAAAAACTATTGCGAAAAACTCAGCAATGAGAATTTATATGAATATTGAAGTTTGCGAAGAGGCTTCTGGTTGCAAACTTGTTGAATTGATTGAGTCAGAGACGTCAGACGAATTGTATTTTAATTATGAATTCACAGAAGCAGGAAGATATTACATTGCTTTGAGAGATTCATCAACAACCAAAGCATTTAAGTCCATTACATTCAATCCAGCAGCAGATGAAAAGGCAGTTGTATCTTTGTTTGTTTATAACGAATCAGGTGCAAAGCCTACCGATGACTCAACTGCATCAAACATTTTTACATTCACATCAACATATTTTTCAAATTCAGTAAAAAGCAGTGGAGATTATTTGATTGTTGTTGATGTTCAAACTGCGGGCGCAGGAACATTCACAATGGAAATTGCAGAATAAAAATGATGAAATTTATTAAACAATGTTTGTGTATTATTTAATAAATAACACTATAAAGAACGCTGATAGCATAAACTTTAAAACGTGGGCGATTTGTCAAATCAAGAGCAATACTTGTTAAATGAATAAACAAATTGTACGCAAACGCCGATTTCGGCGTTTGCGTACATTGCTTTTCAAGGCGAATGAAATGTAAATGCACTCGCAAAGAGTGAACGCAACAAAAAATAAACATCTTTATGAGGTGAAAAATGAATACAAAATCAAAGAATAACATAATTGGTGGCTTGGTTCTGTTTATCTGTATACTTTTCGGCATGGCAACCATGGTGGCGATAAAGACGACCGCGTTAGTAGTTTATGCGGATTCGTCAAGTTCGTATCTGCAAGTCACTTGCGGTTCGATTGACAAATCCGGCTCGGGTTGGACTTGGGTTACCGACGAGAGTTATAACGGCACGCTCACGCTCAACGGCTACGACGGTGAAGAAATCGCAATCGGCGGAGTCAACAACGGCAACGTGGATATCGTGCTTGTCGGCGACAACAAAATCACCGTCACCGCGCCGTACGGAAGCAAAGCATTCAGTTCATTCAATGTTTCCACTTTGACGTTCAAGGGTAGCGGTTCGCTCACAATAGACTATCAAGTTACCGCAACCAGCCAAGTGTATATGCGTGGTATTTACATGGACGGTGCAAGTGGTTTGAAAAACAACGGCAATCTGGTGTTCGACGAAAGTTGCACGGTGACCATAAAAGTGTACGGCGAAGTGGCGGAAAATAACGGTTCGGTTGACGCAATTTACATGAATACGGACGCCACCGGTTCGGGCAACGTAACCGTAAACGAAAATGCAACATTGAATATTGACTTAAAATGCGACAAAGATTATCAGACTTATGGCATTTTTGCCAAAGGCAATATTGTTCTCAACGGCGCCGTCGATATAAAGATGGAGTATACTGGTTCAGGTTCAACTTATGATACTTGGAAAGATGTGAATGTATCTTCATTATATAGCGGTTGCTCAATCGGAGCAAACGCGAAAATCACATCCGTTTGTCCGGGAAGAACGGGTTCGACTTTGCAAGCATTCCCACTTGTGGCAAACGGTGGCGTAACGATATCTTCTTGGACATATGTCGTATCGGACGAAGTTCGTTTTGAAAACGATTATTGTTTTGTCGTTCAATCGGTGAATAGTCCTGACAATATGGGCTACAAAAATTATTCTTACAGCAAAATAGCAACGCCGCTCACTTTTGAAGACAAGGCAGAGTACGATGTTGCAGATTCTGTTTACGGCGGTGACGTTGTCCTTTCTTCGATCGCGCTTTCGGCAAGTGGTGGTAGTGGAGAATACACTTATACGATTGTGAGTGCGACAGACGGAAATAAAAACGGAGTCGGCATAACCGCAGAAAACATAATATACATCAATCCAACGCTCAGGGGTGTAAGCGAAGCAACAGAAATTGCAGTAAAAGTGACAGATAAAGGCGGATATTCAAAAATCATCACGGTTAATATCGGTGCAGTGGTTGAGCCTACTTATACGGCAACCATAGATAACATGGATTTTGGCACGGTCAGAACGGGTTATTCTTCAATCACGCAAGTTCCCGTCCGCGTTGCCAACACGGGTACGGGGAAAATCAATTGCAGCGGACTTGCAGTTGAGCTTATTGGAGAAAACGCAAGCGCTTTCACACTAGGTTTTTATACTACTCCTTATTACATCGGAGCGGGCATGGAGAATACTTCGAGTTGGAGCGTAAAACCCAACAATGGTTTGGCAGTTGGCATTTACACCGCAACGATAAAGTTCACCGGCACAGCGGAATATACTCAGTTCGGCACAACGGATGTTGTGGCAACAGCTACCGTCAAGTTTGTCGTTACCGAGCATGACTTTGACACATCAACATGGGAATACGACAGTACAAAACACTGGAATCCTTGCAAAGATACGGGATGCGCAGTTCATGGAAATGAAGCTTCGCATGATACCAACGGAGAATTGAAGAATGCAGTTGAAGCCACGTTTGACACAGACGGATACACCGGCGACAAATACTGCTCGGTG
>JBJFCL010000025.1:0-13410 GCA_051888935.1 Candidatus Caccovivens sp.
CAACAGTTGCAATCTTTCCAGCGTAGCCACCTGCATACACAACAACAGGTGCAGAAGAAGATATATTCAAATTTACACCATCAATTTTTGTAAGTGAAACAGCGGTGTTGGCATAATTTGCCTCTTTCTTTATAATTTGCCCAGCGTAAAGACCAACATAGAGATTTTGACATTGATTCGCCTCAAAGTTAACATCAACATCTCCACCACCTTCATAAGCATTGACAATTTGAATGCCTTGCACAGCAATGCGGTTATATGTTTGAGTTTGAACAATTTGCCCAGCAAGCACACCCATAAAGACATCAGTTTCGACTGAATTATTTAAATTGTTTGTGTCGTCTTGTGTAGTTGCAGTGTTTGTAATATGTTTAAAAGTCAATTTCGCATATTCTGCATCTGATGTTTTTCTCATAGTCACTTTTATATTTACAAACGAACACGAATCTGCATATGGAGTGATAAGTCCAGCATTGTAAACTTCGTTTTGAGTTCCTACTTCTTGCTTAACGGAATTTATTGTCAAATCATTATTTAAAACAATGTTGAGATTTCGATAAATTGCAAGTTCACTCTTTTCCACCAAAGTAAAATCTTGTACTGCATCAACAATATAAATATTCAACCCCTCAACAATAGCACCAGAGGTCAAGTTTTCAAATAATGGCTTTGAAGTGATTATTCCAACGCGGTCTCCCACTCTTCCACCACGACCACGACTATCGCTGTATCCTTCTGTGACAACACCCAAATTGTCACTATTTATAAATGCATAGTAAGACATGAGTCTACCTTTGAAATTTTTAATACTTTCAAAATTTAAAGAAGTATCTGTCAAGTCAATATCCCTACAAGCAGAGTCATTTATGTCACTTGAAACTTTTCCGCGAACAACAACTGTTGCTCCATAATTTCCTTCAATATCTTCCAAGACTTCTTCGGTGTTGTAATAATCCCAGAAGATAACATTGATTTTTGGCAACAATTCAATATGTGGGAAAAGGTCTTCTTCTGTGTGTTGCCAGAAAGCATCTTCCCAACCTCTTTCAAGGAAATATGTGTTGTTTCTTGCATATGCAGCGGCCATTGTGGACATTGACGCGTCACCAATTGCCTGAGTTTTCAAAATTCTTTCAGTATTGATAGCAGAATCCCAGCCAAACTGATTAAGAGTAACAGTTGCATTTCCACAAACGACAGTATTGTATCCGCCGACGGTATCCAAACCAACACTTCCACTGATATAGCCATTCTTTAAATTGAGATAACTATCGTCTGAATTTAAAATATAAAGATTTTCGTTCAATGTCCCATCGACGATCGAATAAGTTGTTTCATCATCTAAACCTTTATAAAACTTTCCAATAAGCATAAAGTGTTTATCGCTTGTCGCCTTGTTGTCTGTAAATTTTGTATTGTCTCCAACAAGACCATTTTGGTTATATGAATAATAGTTGACTGCCAAAACATCTTTGAGCGCCACAACACTTGTATTGCCTTCACTCGTTATTTCAAGTGCACCGATAATGCCTCCACTGACACCTTTGCCACTTGCTGTATAGTTTTCATCTCCCACATAATCCACATACAGGTCGCCAGAAGCATAAACATTATGTAGAAGCACATTTGCTTTGGCATCTTTGCTTACAAAAGGTAAATCAAATTGGGTATCTTTGTAACCAGCAAGTCCAACAACTCCGCCAACTGCAACTGTGTTTGCAGAATGAGAAATGACATTGAGTTTGTTGTAACCAATGTAAATATATCCGCCTCCCATGTAACCAACAAGTCCACCAACAAAGAGTGGGTCGTTTGTCTTTTTAGCGTATTCTTCATCAAGAGATGTCAACGAGAAGATTGATTGTTGACCTCTCTCCACAGATGTCATGCCTTTTGAATAGTAATTATTTTCGTTTTCTTCAATCCTCTTTTGCAAACTTTCTTCATACTCAGCAGAAACAGCAAACAATCCACCATGATTTTCGCCGACAATTCCACCTGCATAGAGGTTCTTTGCAGTAATATAAGAAGGATTTGTCAAGTTCATGTCTGCATTAAGTTCCAATGTTGCATCATAAACAAGGGTTGAATTTCCAATATAACCAAACAAACCGCCCGCAATTTCGCCATAAATATTCACACTGTCAAAAACATGAACTGTGACAATGTCATAATCACTCACTTCCAACGAGGTTGTGAATGATACATGAGGTTCATTAATGTTGTCATAAGCATCTACATAACCTGCCACAGCGCCTGCATAAGAAATGTTTTGAACTTTGGATTTTAAAGATATTCCATTTCCAGCCATTTCACGCAAATTTCCGCCAATATATTCTTCATTTGACAATATATTCTTTCCAGTCAAATGATAAGATGAGAAGATGTAAATGTCTTTGATAGAAATGTCACTAAGTTTGCTCTGTCCAAACAGCATGCCAACAATCCCACCAACAATATTCTTTCCATGAACAGCAGTGTCTGATGCTTGGTCTCCGGAAATTGAAGGAGAAAGATTGATGGCCAATATACGTGAATTTATTGCAGTTCCCGCAAGAGTTCCGACAATGTTTGCCTGTGAATTGTGAACAGAATCCACAACCAAACTCAAATTCATCACAACTGAATTTTCAAGTTTTGCAAAAAGTCCAAAGTTCTCCACCACTTCCACGCTTCCAAGACTAATGTTGGAAATTGTAAAACCATTGCCATCCAAAATTCCATTCACAAAAGCCTTGTTTGTGGTTTTAAGTTTGATTACATTGTCACTATCGACACTTTGTCCAATTTCTGACATATCAATATTGTTGACAATTCTATAATTTCCAAATACTGCTTTGTCTGAGTAATATTCTTTATAGGCAGAAATTTCAACTGTTTCTTGTTTTCCTGTTGCGAGAGCAAAGTCGCGTGCATTTCTTATTATAATAGGATTATTCTTTCCACCATATGACAAATCAAGATATTCCATTGTGCCAGTTTGCATAATGTTTTTGTTGTAGAATATATAAGTTTTTGAATTAATTGTGACTGGATATCTGTTTGAAAACGCAATCATATCCGCACTAACAAGCCCAATTCCACGATCCGTCATCTTCCAAATGCCGTTATAGTCGTCCTCGCCAGATGAGAAACTGAACCCATAGAAGGTATCTTCGTTCAAAACATCATACACTGACAAAGCACCTGTTTCAATTTTGCCTTGACTGGTTTCATCAATTCGATTTTCATTATAGAAATATGAGAAAGAGATTTTTCCCAAATTCAAACTATCACCAAAATCTGAAATTCCAGAAAATTGCATTTGATTGATATCTTTTTTCGAAATTTCACAAGCAGCGTAACACAAAGTCACCTCTGCGCCAACATTATTTTTGTAAACAAAACCAGCGACCATAGAACTTTTGGATTTGCTATTTTCAATCGCGATGTTGGCATAACAGTTTTTGACAAGCCCAGCATTTTCGTAAACGAATCCTGCCACAATTCCGATGGAATTGATATTTGTGAGATTGTTATAGAACTGAGGATTTTCTTCATCAAACACATCTTCTGCAACACCTTCAACATAACTATTTTGAATGTTGGAAGAATTGTTCAAAGCAAAACCTGCCGTTTGAGAGATATCAGACTGAGTCTGATTGTAAATCTGCATTTGCTTTGCAAAACAAGCACTGATATTATTGGTGTTTTCACAAACAAATCCTGCCACATTCCCTTGTCCAAGGATTGTAAATGTGCCAAGTTTTTGTTCTTCAACATAATTTGTTCCTGCAATTTCAACAATATGTTTAAAGTCTTTTCCGCCAACACGACTATTCACAATAGAAGCGTTGTTTGTAATAACAAAACCTGCAATATTGCTCTCGATATTCAAAGCACTAATCATTGCATCAGTCAACAACACTGGGTCGGTGTTTTGACCGCGAGTGTATGTGACAACAATACCATTTTCCTCTGACAAAGTTGATGTTTGATAACTATTATCAAAATAGGACACCACTTCGCAGTTGTAAATAACGCCGTTGTTGGTAATTGCAAAACCAGCAATATTTATGTCGTTATATTGACTTATATTCACACTGATTTGTCCAGCACCATAGATATTTACGCGGACATTTTTGAGTGTTGTGCTTGCGTCAACAGTGTTAAAGAGTGCAAGTTTTAAAGAACTTCCAGAAGGTTTTGCAAAACTGTTGATATGAATTGTATACCCGTTGCCGTCCAAACTTGAAACAAGGTCAGTGTCAACTGGTGTGTAATCATTCAAAACGATGTCATTCATCAAAATGTAATCGTCTGTTTTGTCAGATTGTGTGGTGTACTTTATAAACTCCTCAGCAGTTGTGATTTGCGTTGGAATTTCTTCATCTGAATAAACTTCAACAACAACCAAGAAATAGTAATCATACACAAATTCAGTGCCCTGATAAGTCACAACGGTTTGCAATTTCATAAGTTGCACACCACTGCGTTTACCAGTTATACAAAGCATTTCTTGACCATCTCTGGTTTCTCTTTCCAGTGTAAACATATCACTTTGTTTAATTTGGTCGTAACTTCCATTGTATATTGCTGTTGCATTGTTTTCGTCCGAAGCATACCAAAGTTGTTCTTTAAGAGAAAGAGGTTGATATAGTCCAACATTTTCGTTCAAACGATAATTGATATAATATCCAACATCTTCATCAGCATAATTGTTGGACAAAGCAAACTGATTGCGTTTTTGCATAATTTCTTCAACTGCATTAACTTCATCAGCGTTGTTTTTATCATAAATATATTGACTTGGAGTAATTGGATAATTGAAATTCAATATTTGTTTATCATTTATGTATGAGTAAACAACATCGTAATTCTTTCCATTGTAAGTGCGTGTGCCACCGCTTGATTTCACTGAGATATTTTCTCCGCTAACTGCAAAATCGACAAGACAAACAGTTGCACGACTTACTTTTATTTCTTGCACATTGTTTATTGTTCTTTCAACAGAAGCACAAACATAGAAAATTCCGCTTTTTGCTCCACCATCAAGTGTGGCGTTGACTTTTGCAGTCAAACTCGCAGTATAAAGTTTATAATTTTCAAAAACTTGTTCTGTTGGATTTGAAAGCAAAATATTGCTTCCATTGTTCTGCAAGTAAAGACTATATAGAGTTTGATCACGGTCAACTTTAACTGTAACACTCGCCGTATCTCCTTTTGCAAGCACCACAGTTGACATATTATTAACTTTTACAACAGCATCTTGCAAATAATCTACTTCAATATGTTTGTTTCCACTTATTGTCCCCTCTCTGGTATCAAAGAAAGTCGCAGTAAGTGTCACACCACTGTCAGAAGCAAATTGACTGGAAATATAAATTCTAAAATAGAACATTCCATCGCCAGTTTTGTCTGTTTCAGTTAAATTCACCCTAATTCCATTGTCAAGAAGTGTTGTAGAATTTGAATTTACATAATAACCATAAAGCGGATTATATGCAAGTCTTGAAAGGCTAACTGTTCCAACACTTGCCCCTGTGGTGGTGTAAGTCAAAGTAAAGTACGACATTTTTGCATATGCAGGATTTACGCTAAGTGCCAAAATGGCGTCAGTAGATGGTGCAAGAGTTGTCACAATATTGTTTGAAGGTGTCATATAAAGCACAGAATTTTTTATAAATCTGTTTGAAATATTATATGTTGCAATACTAAACTCTTCGAGTTGTTGTGTCCTTACAGCCAAATTTAATGTTCTAACATAAGAACTTGAATTTGTTTGACTTAAAGGACTGATAGAAAGCACCAAATTCTCATAATCCTTTTCAATTAAATGTTTTTGAGAATCTTTGATTTTTACAAGTACGGAGAATTTGAATATGCTATTGTCAACTTTCGTCTTGGTCCAAGAAACTTCCAATGTAAGAGTGCTGTCAACAATGAAATTCACAGCATTTTCTGAAAGTTTTTCTGCTGGCAATTCAACTTCTCCAAATTTGAGTGCAAACACAAGATTATCTTGTGTGTTGTCAGAAACCATAACCGCATTAAATGAGGCGAACTGTGCTGGTCTAACTTCCAAATTGTTGGCGTTTTCAATAACAAATGAGGTTGCGCCATTATACACAGAAATATTAAACTCACGAGTCATTTTATTTTTGATTTCTTCGTTATATTCATCTGCAAGCCCAATCACAGAAAGGTATGATTTAATTTGTGAAAGGCTTCCGTTTTCATGTCCTTTCATTCCTTTAACAACAAGGGAACTGTTGCTCTTTGAAACATTTACATTTTCGTCGTCATCATTTAAAAGATAACTCAAAGCAAAGTCATCGCGTTCAAGTGCATAAGGTTCATTTGTGTTGTTTAGGTATATTGAACTTGAAAGATTGTATAACACACTTCTTGACTTGCCAGTTTGCAACAAAATTGTTTGAGCGTTTTCCAAAACTGTTGTGTCAACAGTGGTTACAAGTTTCGGAAGAGCATTCACAACAACGAAAGTGAATGTCTTGGAATTTGTAAAATCCATTTTGGAATGAACTTGCAAACTAAATCCTGTCATATTTTTACTGAGCATCTTGATGGTGTTTGAAGAAATAGCAATATTCGTGCTCAAACTTGTCACCAACAAACTCCTTGATTGTTGCTCTGAAACGCCAAATAAGTCTGCTATACTAATTTTATTATAAGATTCAAGAATACTTTGTTCGACAACATTGGAGATATTGACTGTTGGTTTATAAACAAACAAAACGCCTTTATCTTCGCCAACTTTTATTGATTTTCCTTCAACATCACAAACTTGGACATCATTTATTTCAACAGCAGAACTTTGTCTAGTATTTTTCAAATACATAAAGCCAAAATTGTATGTGCTATCGATATCGGTCACTTGCCAAATTGAAGAATCCAATCCGCTTATCAATGTTTGCCATTTGTCGGAGCCATTGACAGCACTTTCAGTTGGAATGTCCTCTATCGTCAAATGCTCAGACTCTTTGACATTCCCTCCCCAGTAACCATCATAATAAGCAAAACTTACATTGTCAAAAATTCTAATGTGCAGTTTGTTTTCGCTTTCGTTATAGTATGTGATATATGAATTAACAAAATTTACATAAGTGCTATTTGTTGGAGAAATCACAGGAACATAAATCGAACCAAGATAAGCAAATGATTCTTCAACCTTAGCCATTTCATTATGTTCACCGATACTATGTCCACCAAAGAACGCTCCCACAGCATTGCCAGTGACAACAGTTCCACCATTTTCTAAATTGTAAGCGTAGGCAAAAGAATTTTTAAGAACACTCTTTTCTCCTGCCCAGCCAATCATTCCACCAGCATTATTAGTTCCAGCATTGATGCCATTTGAATAAGTTTCCTCTTCATTTCCATTATCTGTTTTCGCTCTAACAAAATTATAGAATTCAATTCCACAGCCCTCAACAAGATTTTGGTTGTTTCCAACGAGTCCACCTGTTGAAGAGCAATTGTTTGAGATGATATTTGCACCATAAACAAAACTATTTGAAACAATGCCACTATTATAACCAACAAGACCGCCTGTTGCGTTTGTTGCATCGGAATTCAATGTGCTTGGTTTGTAATATTTTCCATCATAATAAACATCAATAATACAATTTTCAATTGTTCCACTGTTATTGTTTGCAACAAAACCAGCAGTTTCCGTACCACTGACAAAAACATTTCCAGTAAATGTCAAATCTTTGATAACACCTTTGTTTTCTTTTACAAAACTTGTGCTATTGTCTTCAAAATGAAGAGTAATATTTTTGTCTTTGCCAAAAATCATACCACTGAAAGAGCTGTAACCACTCCAACCTTTCAATGTAATATCATTCATTATGCGATAATATTTTGCAGTATCAATATTTTCAAGTTCACTTTGGTTGTAAACTCTTATGGCAGTACCTTCACTGCTTCCATCAGCAATTGTAATGGCAATTTTAATAATGATATCTTTATAATAAACTTTGTTGCCATCATTATTTAAGAAGTAGTTTGAAATATTTTCAGTGCCATTTACAATATCGTCATATCTCAAATTGAGATTGGAAAGTTCCACATAATCAAAACTTTCAATGCCATTTTCATCATACTTATAAACAAGCAATTTCTTGACACCATTCACTATCTTAACCATATCACTTGGCAAAAGATAGAGATTGCCATAACCACCTCTTTGTGTGTTGATGTTGAGATTGAATGTTTGTCCAACAGATGATGTTGTGATTGAAAGGTCATTGGCAGAGCCTTCAATAGCAAAGTAAGAATAAGTCAATCCTTTGTCATAAGCATCACTTGGAGAAACTGATGTTGAAATCGTAAAGCTTCTCTCATTGTCAACAACACTTGTCAAATTGAGATAAATTTCATTATCAACGGTGCGATTAAGCCACTCCACGCTTTCAATGCGTTTCATATTTTTTATTTCAATTTGAATTTCTGTTTTGTTTGAGAAGCCATTTCCATCAAAATAATTGATTGTCAAAACATCACTCACAGAAGTCTGCAAATTTGTGGAATTTGCCGTTATTCTAAATTGCAATTTGCGTCCTTGACTGCCAATTGAAATATTGTTGATTTCATAAAAAGTATTCTTGTAAGAATCAACCCCAACTTGAACTAATTCTTCAATGCAGGAAGAAAAAGCAAAATTTTCCACGGTAAAATATGTTGGAACTTTCGTGTCTGGGCGAACAGAAATTGTGACATCAACTCTCGACCTTGTAATATCGTCCACAGAGAGCGTTTGTGTGGTATAGAGTAATTTTGTCTGCACATTTGAAGAAAGATACTTGACAGAATAGAAACTTTCAAGAGTAAAAATCCTTGCAAGCGAAATTGCTTCATGAACTGAGTTATACCCATTGAACACAACGCAAACAACACCTTTGAATTCATTGTCTGTCAAAGTCAACTTGTCTTGTGATATTGAAAAATAGTCACCATTAACATCTCCAAAATATCTAAAATATTCAGAGATTTTTTCCAAATCATTCTCAGAAAAGAGTTGATTTGCAAACTCAATTGCTTCATCTTCTTCCGTCAAACCTTCACCAATTTTCACTGCTGAAACAAGGTCAGCAAATGACAAATACAAATATCTAACTCCCGCATCGGTCAATGTGGCATTCGCAAGATTTGTTGACAATGGCAAAATTGAGCCAGCTTCCAACATAAGTTTGGACAAAGATGTTGAACTTTCTCCTGAAATTTCAATAAATCCATCTTTAAGAACAAAACCTTGGGCATTACTACGCTCAATAAACACATCAGCAGAAGAAAGGTCTGCATTTGAAATTGATGCTGTTGTCATAGGAACAAATGCATTGATGGTAAATTTATCTGACTTTTTGCCAGTAATATGTTCAAACCAGAAAGAAACGCCATCTGCAAAATTTGCTCCATTTAATTTGACCGTGAAAGACACAATAACATAACTTTCAGTATCGCCCAAATCTTCGTTATTAAATTTTAAAACTGGCTCTGTTGGAAAGTCAAAGTGTTGATTTGCGTCCGACACTATTTTTAAACCTGATATTGTGGACAGAGAGTCAATTTTAAATTCAAAATCAATTGTGCGCGATGAAGTGATTGCAGAAGACACATAAAATTCTGTTTCCTCTCCACAAGTGGCAGTAAGTTTCTCGTTTGTGGAAATTTTATAAAAATTAACAACAAAATCAGTATAAACCGCTGCATTGCTAAGTGTTGTCACACGGAAGTCAACATTTTCCAAAAGGTCATAATTTTGTGCACTTGAAATATAGATGTCTGTCCCACTTTGAATATTTTTGGAAACATACACACTTGAACCCGTTTCACTTGGAGCAAAAGCAAGTTCTTCGCCTCTGCAATAAAATTTTGCAAAAGTGGAAACATCGGCATCTCTAAGTCCACGCAAACTTGTTTGATTGAGGTCAACTGACAAGAAGAACAAATTGTTGTCAAGTGCAACATCATCAGGTCCAACCACAGGAGTAATTTTGAAGCCGTTGCCAGTTGTATAACTTGAAAACACATCAAAGCTAGAATTATTCAAAACATTTTTTTCACTGTCATAAATGTCAACTTCGGTCGCAGAAAATGCAGTGTTTATTTTTACTTCAACATCTTCTGTTGCGATTGAGTAATTATAATCAACATATGAAATTTTGAAATATAAATAAAATTCTCCAAAAGATTTATTTCCGTCATAATCATATGCATCAATTGTAAAATTGTAAATCTTGGTCTTATTGTCACTTACCTCAGGTTTGTCGACAATATTAAATCCAAAATACGCGTCAATTTCGTCTTTTTCCAAATAAACTTTATTGCCATTGTTGTCTTTTGTGTAAATGACTGGTGTCATTGAAACATCATATTCAGTGTTTACAATGAGCGTTCCAGTAAGATTTGCTAGATTGGAATTGTTTCTTTTAACATCAAATTCAACAAATTTAGTTGCTGGAACATTGTTTTGATATAAATTTTTCTCTTCAATAACAAAATTGTTAATTGTGGAATTATTCAACACCTTGAATGTGACTG
This sequence comes from Candidatus Caccovivens sp., assembly GCA_051888935.1. Taxonomy (GTDB): domain Bacteria; phylum Bacillota; class Clostridia; order Christensenellales; family UBA1242; genus Caccovivens. The sequence goes on from JBJFCL010000025.1 coordinate 10,546, forward strand.
TGTTAAACACAGCGGTATTTTTTACGAAAACAGCACGAAGAACAATATTGTCAAATGAGTATGTATTCAAAACATGAAGTTTATTGTTTTCAATTTTGGCACACAAGATATCATCAACAACAAACTCTTGACTACGCGTTTCTTCAAACTGCCATTCAATATCACAAACATTTGCTGTGATTGGGTCAAATTCAAAGTATTCAGAAGCATCGAGTTCTTTTTCCAAATCTTTGACAACAAACAAATCTCTCTTGTTGTCAATAGTTGCCTTTTCAAGTGCTTTAAGCACAGTTTTAACTTCCACAGAAATGTTTTTGCTCTTGCTATTATCTTCAATGGAATAGACTTTCAAAAGTGCTGAGCCACTATTGGTTGCATTGATTGTAAAAGAATAGTCTCCATTGGTCTTGCGTTTTATATTGAAGTTTCCATCAACGCAAGCCTCACCTTTCAAGACTTCCACCTCAATGCCTTCATTGGAATTTTCCACATGGACATCTATGGTCTTTTTTTGATAATTCTCTTGCTGTTCATCATTTGTGTAAATGACCACTTCTTCTGTTGAAACAGAAAGAGAAACTTGTTTCTCACAAGCCGACAAGAGTACTCCTCCCAAAATCATAAAAACACCCAAAATTGCGAAAGCAAATTTCTTCATAGTGTCCTCCTAAAATAATATCTGCAATTTGACAGAATTTTATATAATATATTATAAATAAATTAAAAGCATAAAGTCAAATTTTGACAAAAAATAACAAAATTATTTTTTTATTAAAAAAATATAAAAACAAAAATTCAAAAAATATTTTAAAAATAATTTAAGAAACCTTAATAAAAAGCGGATAGTTTTTTTGTTAAAAAATTAAATAAGTTAAAAAAATAATAAAAAAAAGCGAAAAAATCACTTTTTTTTAGATATTTTTTTGCATTTTTTACAATTTTTTAATATTTTCATTTTATTTTTCTGATTTTAAATATTTATTTTTTGTTGACTGCCCGCCTCTCAAATGCTTTTCTGAAAAGTTTTTATCCAGGATTTTTTGCACTTCATAATACAATTTCAAATCAACTTTTTTTAATCTTTTGGAAATATCATTATGCACAGTGCTCTTAGACAAATTGTAAATATGAGCCGTTTTTCTTATGGTGTCTTCTGTCTCAAAGATGTGCCTAGCCACCTGCAAAGTTCTCTCTTTGATATAAGATTTCATGCTTCCTCCTATATCAAAATTTATGAGAAAACTTGTCACAATATGACACTTTTTGTCGACAATAAAAAAGAAGTGAAAACACTTCTTCTTTAATTATTATTTTTGTGATTCTTCCAGCAATTCAACAATTTGACCAATGGTTTTAATTTGACTAATTTTTTCGTCTGGAATTGTAATGCCATATTCGTCTTCCAATGTCATCAACATTTCAATAACATCAAGAGAATCTGCACCAAGGTCTTCAATAATATTTGATTCTGCTGTGATTGTGCTCTTGTCAATCCCAAGTTGCTCAGCAACAAGTTCGCTAACCTTATCTAAAATCATAATAACCTCCATGGCATAATGATATCATATAAGGAAAGCAAAAAGCAAGTTATTTCAAAAAATTTAACTATTTATTTTGCAAATCAAGATAATTATTTGGGTCAACTTCCACACCATTTCTCAAAAGTGTAAAGTGCAAATGTCCTCCATCTTGTGATTCATTGGTCGCACTGCTTGATGCAACGCCCAATTTTTGCCCCTTGTTTACTATATCACCCGCTTTTACATTCAATTGCTCATCAAGAGAAGAGTAAATGCTGACAAAGCCATCTTGATGTTCAATTTTTATGATATAGCCTTCCAAAGAATTTGAATCTACTGACGCAACCACTCCATCAGCAACCGAGAAAACATCACAATTTTCGGACGCCAAATCAATGGAAAGATGAATTTCCCAACGCTTCATGCTTGCATTGTATTGCAAATGGTCGTCAGCGTAATCTTTGACAACAACGGCATTATTCATTGGTAGACCAAAAGTGATACCTTGTGTTGAAACAGGTTGCTGGTCGGTTGGACTTTTTACACTAAGACCAATAGCCAACGCCAATACAAGTGAGAACACACAAGCAACAGTAAGCACCCCATATCTTTTGAAAAATGTTTTGAATTTGTTTTCGTTTTTGATTTCCATAATCCCTCCACGCATGAATAGTTGCCAAAACTATCATTTTTTAAACAAAAATTTTTAAAAAAGTTGAGGTTTTGCGTGTTTTTGGCGATTTTTTATAAAAAAATGAATTAAAATCTTCATTTTTTAATTTTAATATCCTGTAAGTATTGCTGGGAAACCAATAACCACTGAGCCTTCTTTGATTGCAATTTGAATATTTGCTTTTTTATCTTCCAAATATATGCAATTTTTCCAATAAGGAGTATAGCCACAATAAACTGTAATATTTTCAACACTTTCAGTTTTGACAATTTGAATATGCAATTTTTTGACGATATCATCAAAAGTCAAATTGTTGAAATATAGTTGAAGACCATCAATATTTTCATCGCTCTGCAATTTTTCTTTCGCCTGTGAATAAGTACAAAAGTTGAAATAGACATCTCCGCATTCCACACTTTCCATTTCACTATATTGTTTTTCACTAATGATACAAGCATGTTCCACTCCGCTCATTGAATAAATAGGATTATTCCACGATTGTACAAACAAAGTTGAACTCAAACACCCCAAAATTAAGATAAAAACAAGCAATTTTTTCATTAAAAACAATATTGACACCAATTTTGATGTCTAAACAAAAAATAAAAGTTAGAAATAAATAAAAATCCACGGGTAAAACCCGTGGTTTTTCAAAGTGGGGTAAAACCCCAT
>JBJFCL010000026.1:0-52072 GCA_051888935.1 Candidatus Caccovivens sp.
AAGCCACTTTTACATTGCTCGATGCAAGTAAATTTTAGAATTCATAGAAAGACAATTTTAATACTGTAAGGAATGGTGAAATATGAATTTTAATAACAACAATCAATTAAATATTGATAACTTAATAAAAGCGGAGGTTGACCGATTAACAACTAAATACAATAAAGATTTTTTTGATTGTGAGGACCTAATAAAGATTACAGGTCTTGGCAGAGATAACGTTAGAAATTTGATGAGAAGTAAAAATTTCCCCACAACAAAAGTTGTAAAAGACAAGTCGTTAGTGTGCTAAATTTTGTTACTTGGCTCACTTTAAACAACAACACAAGCGAGGTGAAAAATGGCTAAGAAAAAAGTTGTAAGTAAAACTCGCAGAGCAAATGGCGAAGGAAGTATCTTTCAAAGAAAAAGCGATGGCAAATGGGTTGGGAGCTTAACCATTGGCTATGACGATAAAGGTCAACAAAAGAGAAAGTATGTTTATGGCAATAGTCAGACAGAAGTTGCTAAAAAACTTGCTGAAATAAGTGGTAGAATTAAAAGTAATTCTTATGAACTTGTGGAAACTAAAAATTTTGGAGAACTAATGGCAGATTGGTTATTGGTGTTCAAAAAGAGTTCTGTCACAGGTAGAACTTTTGAAGGGATTATGAGAAATTATAGATTGCATATAGAACCACAAATTGGAAATATGAAAATTTATGATATAGATACTTTTGTTCTTCAAAAGGTAATCAACAATCTTATTGACCAACAATATAGTGTTAATACCGTAAAGAAAAATAAACATTTGATAAGTCAATTTTTTGAATATACAATAGACAATAAATGGGTTTCGGTAAATCCAACATTAAAAGTTCAAGTTAGAACCAAAGATAAAGCACAAAGCAAGAAAGAAAAATATAAAGCGCTACCACCCGAAGTAAGAACTAAATTTTTGGAAGCGTTAAATAAAGATGAAGCCAATTTTATAAAGCCACTTTGCATTTGCTTAATGTTCTCTGGACTTCGTATTGGCGAAGCGCTTGCTCTCAAATGGGAAAATGTTGACTTTGAGAACAAAACACTAAAAGTTGAACAAGCAATTACACAAGAACCAAAGTTTGATAGTGATGGCAATGTGAAAAGTCGTGTGACTATTGTAGGAGACACAAAAACCACTTGTAGCATCCGAGAAATCCCCATTGCAGACATAGTTGTTGAAACTTTAAAACAATGGCGAGAAAAGCAAATTTTAAGACATAACACAAATAAAGAAGTCACAGGAGATTTGATATCTAGGACTTCTTTTATATTTGCTAATGATGATGGTAGTGTTAGAACTTATTCAGGTACCAAAAAGATATTTGAAAGATTTAAGAGAAGAAATGACTTAATAAAGTATCATATTGGATTTCATGGACTTCGCCACACTTTTTCAAATATGCTTTTTGAAATGAATGAGAACCCAAAGGTTATCCAACAGCTTTTAGGTCATAGAGATGTAAAAACAACAATCACTGTCTACAATAGTGTTGATAGCGAATATGTAAGACAAACAACACAAAAGTTTAATGAAAAACTAAAAGAAGACAATCTATTTGTTGAACATCCACAAGAACAACAAATTGATGAACAAGCTCCTCAGCAAGACGAAATAACCCTTGATGAAGAAATATTAGAACTCCAACGGCTTATTGAAGAAAAGGAACGCAAACTCAAAAAGAAAAAAGAGCGTGACTTTGAAATGTGATGATACTATGAATTTTTATGAAATATATGTATATATTTATGTATACATATATTTATAAAAGTGATACAAAGTGATACAGAGTGATAGAACAAAAGAAATTATAAATATTTTTATAAAAATGCTTGACATTTATAAAACTTTTGTAGTAATATACACTTGGAAGGTGAAAGTATGGCAAATTACTCTTTTAATTTTAATATCGACACAACAGGAATGGTCAAGGTTTCAATTATGAGACTTGGTCTAATTTTTAATGCTGAAACCATCAAAGCCTTAGGTAGTCCTAAAAAGATAAATATAGGATTAGATGCGAGAAACAAGGTTTTAGGCATAAAAGCTTCTGATAACAACCCCGATATAAAAGATTATGATTTTGTCAAAAAGGGTGATGAAAAATGGATAAGAGTTAACAGCAAACAACTTGTTCAAGCTATAGAAGAAGCAACAAAATTTAAGTTTGATAATGTTGCGAAACCTTTCACGGCAAGGTTTGATGAAGAGTTAAAGATGCTTATAGTTGAACTTGTTAATAAAAAATAATACAATTAAACTGCAAAATAAAAAGCGCCACCACCTACAATATGGGGCAGCAGCAATTTACGAAATACAAATTGGGAATCATATTTCGTTTTTATTATAACACATTTGTCAAGTATTTACAACTATTTGATGAAATTTAGATTATATCTTTTTATTTTGCTTTTAATAAATCTTCCTTCGTTAGCGATTAAACATATTGCGGAGGAAATGGGAGGATTGCTTATGGCAAAAGTTAAAACAGGTCAAGTATGTCCACAAAGTGGACAATATAGACCGGTTGGAGGAAAAACCGAAGTCACTCTTGTTCAAGGTAAAAGAGTTCCACCAACACCACAAGGTGCTACAAAATTTGTTATGGTAGACGCCACTAAACACAAAAATAAATAAAAGGAGTAATCAAAATGTTTAAAAGAGTATTAACTTATGATTTAAAGTATGCTAAAACTGAAGATTATCAAGAATTATATGATTATCTTAAAGGTGTAAATGCTACTAAATTAACAGAATCTTCATATCTCATTGAAACAAAACTTGAGTGGGATGATTTTAAAAAGAAAATTTTGTCAGTTACAAAAACTGGCGATAATGTTAAAGCGATTGTTAATAGTAATGGTATTGAAATACGAACTATTAGATAATTGTTATGCATCTATTTGCATCTGATATAGTAGTTTTAGATGTATTTAGAAAGAATTAGACCGGCTTTTGCAATTTGCAGAAGTTGGTCTTTTTTTGTGCTTTTTCATGTATCTATTGATGTCAAATTCTGCATCTAATGTTTTTTAGAGCTAAAAATTGAGCAAATTTTGAAAAAAAGAAAAACCCTTGAAAGTGCCTATTTTACTAGGGTTTCAAGGGTTTTTAATAATGGAGCTGGTGACGGGAATCGAACCCGTGACCCCCACCTTACCAAGGTGGTGCTCTACCGCTGAGCCACACCAGCAAAAGTTGTTTGAATTCTGCAACAAACGTCGTGTTCTTTCAAACTACTTTTATAAAATATCATATTTCTTCACAAAAAGTCAACTATAAATATAAAGTTTAATATAACAAAACTCAAAAACTTCTTTTACATAGTGCAGTCTTTAATCGTTAATTTGAAAAATTTTGCATAAAAAAATATGAAATGAATTTCATTTCATATTTTTTATTATTTAAAGAACCGTTCCAACATCAAACAAATTTGAAGAACTAATTGTTCCTGTAACATAATCATCAGTTATTTCTGGCAATTCAAAACTTTCAATCTCGTCCAAATATTCAATGTCAAAACCTACTCCAAAACTTGTACTATTTGAAATTCTTAAACCAAATTCGCCATATGCTTTTTTTAAAGAATTATTGTCATAACTCTTGCCAAAATTTACATCTAAGCTTCCTGCAACCCTGTCACCAAGATCGGAACCGATCAAAATGAATGCACTTGTTCCTTTACAATTGTATGTGTATACATCATTTTCTTTTTGTGCAGATTCTGTTATGTTAATATTAATTCCTAAAATATTTGCAAATTCGTTGAAACCATCCATTATGCTAGAACCCGAACCACTACCTGTGGCCACATCAAAGAAATTGGTCATAATATTATTGTCAATCTCATTTGAAAAACTATTAATAATGGCAACAAAATCAGCTGGAACTTCCCCTGGAGTTTCTTCCGCAAATGTTTGATATGTATTTGTGGTGTTTGGATCTTCACCAACATATTCACCAGTAGTAACATTATATGCGTATAATTCTTCAACCATCTGTGTAATCGCCAAATATTCATAAGATTGAGTATCTACATTAAATCTGCGTCCAATATAATAAGTTGTATTTTCAATGACTTTCATATCAACTAATGTCAAAACTTTTGTGGATGAACTAATATTAGGCATGATAGTTATCATGGATGATTTTCTCTCTATCTTGAACATAGTGTCCACACCTTGTCCAATTCTTGTAATCTTCAATTCCGCAATGATACTCATTTTCATTGTCAAAGGACCTTTTTTCAAATTGGCAGGGTCTTCTGCTGCTTCTTCTGACTCATAGTATTCTAAAATTTGAGTCGTCTCTATATTGTTATGAAATACAAAACTGAGGCATTTGTTAGCGTATGTTTCATAAGTGTTGTCTTCTATGTATTTTGCAGACGCTTCTTGAGTTCTTTGGTCAAACTCACTGAGAGAAATTGACTGTGCACCAGTTATCTTTGGAATGACATCAAATGTTTCATAATGACAAGTTAAACAAACTTTGTAGTCTTTTCCTTCCGATTCAGTGGTTGCTGGGATATCTTTGTCTGTTGTGTTAACAAAAATATGTTCCCCAACATCAAAATGCTCTTGGCAATCACCACCTTCGCAAACATGCCAATGGGAAGTCTCGTCATATTGCCACTCTGTTGAAACATCGTGTTTGTGACCACCGCCATACACAACTGCAACTGGCACAACTGTGGACACAGCAACAACAACTGCTGCAATTATACTGAATATTATTGCTTTTTTACTCATTAATTCCTCCTTTTCATGAAATCATTATACGAAACACGAGATATGTTGTCAAACAAATAAAACAATTTTTTATTATTTTTATTATTTTTTATCTCCTTTTTTCTTTAAAAAAATTAAAAAATAAATTTTATTATTATTTATTTTAAATACTTTTTTAAAAAATATTATATTTATTAAATATCAATCACAAATTATGAAATTTCAAAAAAAATATGAAGTGTTTTCACTTCATATTTTTTCATTAAAAGTTTGAAGAAGTAAACAAATTATCAATGCTAATCGTTCCTGACTCATAACCAGTTGTTTCTGGCAATTCAAAGCTTTCAATTTGGTCCAAATATTCAATTTCTAAGATATTCTCCACATTCATACGCTCAACAGCATCTTCACCAATAAGACTGCTTGGAATATTCATAGATACAAAGAAATTAACTTTTCCTAACTCATTGTTGTTATAACTTCTTGCCATACTCAAATCAATATTTCCTGGTTGTTTATTGTTTGAAGAATCAGTTGTCACAAATGAGCTTGTGCCTTTTAGATTGCATGTGTAAACACCGTTTTCTTTCTGTGCGGATACTGCTGTATTTACACTGATTCCCAAGTCATCTTCCATACTCTTTATTGTGCTAAGAAAACCTGAACTTGTAGATGAGCCCGGGCCACCACTAATATCAGTTACATCAAAGAAATTGGTCATGACATTATCATCAATCTTTGTTGAAAGATCCTTAATCCAAGAAATGTAATTCGCTGGAACTACTCCTGGTGTTTCTTCTGCAATTGCTTGATATGTTTTTGTTGTGTTATCATTAATAAGAGTATAATCACCAAGGGTAGCGTCATATGTATATGCTTTTACAACTCTTTCATTCATTACATAATATTCATATGATTGTGTATCTTCATCAACCAATTTGCGTCCAAGATAATAAGTTTCATTGTTGATTGCTTTCAAGTTCATGATGGTCAAAACTTTTGTTGAAGAGTTTACCTCTGGAACTTGAGCTAAAATGTTTTCATTTTTCTCAATTTTGAACATTGTGTCATCACCTTGTCCAACTCTTGTAATCTTCAATGTCATTGTTGAATCTTGTGTGGTTGTCAAAGTCCCCTTTTTCAAGTTTGCTTCATCATTTGATGCTTCTTCTGATTCGTAATATTCTGCGGTCTGAGTTCCTGTAATCTTCATAGTTGATACATAACTAATACACTTGTCAGCGTATGTTTCATATGTGTTGTCTTCAATATACTTTACAGCCGCTTCTTGAACTTTTTGGTCAAATTCACTAAGAGAAATGGTTTCCACAGCACTTAATTTTGGAATGACATCATATGTTTCATAATGGCATACCACACAAATTTTGTAGTCCTTTCCTTCTGATTCAGTCGTCGCTGGAACATCTTTGTCTGTTGTGTCAGCAAAAACATGTTCCCCAATATTAAAACGCTCTTGGCAATCACTGCCTTCACAAACATGCCAATGAGAAGTCTCGTCATATTGCCACTCTGTTGAAACATTGTGTTTGTGACCGCCATACACAACTGCAACTGGCACGACCGTGGACACGGCAACTGTAACTGCTGCAATTATGCTGAAAATTATTGCTTTTTTACTCATAAATCCTCCTTTACACAAATTGATTATACGAAACATGAAATGCGATGTCAAATAAAAAAAACATTTTTTTTAATTTTTTTTATTATTTTGTCAAAAAGAAACAAAATTATCAGTTCTTTTTAAATAATATTAAAATTATAAAAATAACCCCCTTGAAAAATTATATAAAGTGTGTTATATTAAACAACAGGGAAAAGGTGAAAATATGAAAAGCAAATATTTAAACAAAAGTGGAACACTTATTGATAACAATGGCAATCTATACAAGGTTGTAAACGAAGAAGATCCTAAATATTTTGGAGTGGTGACTATGTGCGGACATTGTGGCAATGGATATTTTATTCCAATTCTGTTCCCAATTCGTGCAAAAGACATGGATTCTGCAATTGAAATTGCCAGAAATCTTCCGCGTGTAAAATATAACGCAAAAAATTGTATATTGGAAGCCATGGAACTTGATAAGAAAGAATTTGATTTTATTCAATATGTCAATGACCATGACCCATATCTAACTGACGACCAACCCCACCATTTTTTTGATGAGCAAAGAAAAATCATCACTCCTGACATATTGGAAAATCTAGAAAGCTATAAAAAAACCAGAGAGTTTTTAAACAAACATTATGAAATCAAATGTGCAGAACAATATACAAAGAACTGGGTTTTGCAAAGATATTTTGCTCCGCAAAAATATGGTGACAAAATTGTTTTTCCAAAATCAATCAACAAAAAACAAATGTTGATAGACTATATTGAACAATATGTATGGTATTATGGAATAAAAAATCCGAAATGTCATGTTGACAGCGGAAAACTAACAACATATCCACTCAAAACATATTTGGAATTGTTTGGATTGGATAACAACTTAAAAATTGGCTTACTCCAATCAAAAACAGACCCTAGTCTTTATTATTTTACTTATCAAGGAGAAAAAATAAATCGTACATTGGAAGACAAAACATATTACGCAACAACAAATTATATCGATCAAATCAAAAACACTCCTCATAAATATGAAGCAAATGAAACAGACGCCATTCCTTTTGATGACAACAAAAACTTTGACCCAAAAGAAAAAGCAAAAAGTGGACTTGAACGCTTTTATAGTAAATGGGGAAAGAACTTTGGTAAAAATAAAAAAGACGGAAGAGACGGAAAATAATAAAAAAACACAAAATTTTGTGTTTTTTTTATTCTTCAAAATTCTCTTTTGATTTGTCATAATCATCTTTGAAATTATGAACGCACCTGTCTTTATCTTGTAAGCAATGATTGTTGAAAGATTGAAATTCTCCACACTTCTAAAAATGTTCCCTTCAATTAAAAATAAAATCCAAAAATTTTGCTTTGGATTTTATTTTCTTTCTAAGCCATAAATCACATTTAAACTGTTGGAATATTGACAGTTCCCGTGGCGGTTGGGTAAATTGGCAAATCTTGCAATCCTGGACACGCCTGAGTTGGAACGGTCTGACATGGTGGCAAAATTGGGTATCCATAGGAAGGAATAAGCACATCGACAACGCTTGTAACCCTAACAATAATCTGGATACAGCCAGTCACAGTAAATATATCTGGTGCGGTGAAAGTTCCAATTCTACTGCTGAACACTGCTGTTGCTGTGATGTCAACAGGTGTGAGAGCAGGCTGAGGAACAAACAATAACACTGATTTATTGACTGTGATTGTCGAAGACGCCGTTCCAAGCACCCCATTTGCATCACGGTATGTAACCGTAACAGGAATGGTAAGAGTGAAACTAACATTTGCATAATTTGGACAATTATCCAATCTATCCACAACCAAGTTGGAAATTGTTGCAGGTGAGCCAACCGTATTTTCTGCTGAAACATATGTGAGTGGCAAAACAGGGTTTTCAGGATTAAATCCGCTAACTTGCAAAATAATGCCAGTTTCGGTGGTGGTGCAGACGCAAGCATCAAAAACTTTGGTGGTTTCAATCAAAATTTTTTCACAAATGCCATTGTTAGGGTTTCCATTGATAGGACCTGGCTTATTTGGATTTGTATTATTGATGTAAAAAGACATTTTTAACCTCCTTAAAGTCCATACAGTATAAAATATGCACAAAAAGATAAAAATGCCCCAAAACAAAAAATTTTTTACAAAAACATCATCAAAACATATGAAAATGGCAAATAAAAAGAAGAGCAAATCTGCCCTTCTAACAACTTATAATTTTATAACTATTCAAGCGAAACTAGATAATAATAAACAGGTTGTCCGCCATTTGCAACAGTAACTTCACAATCAGGATATTTCTCTGCCAAAGTCTCTTGCAACTTGTTTGCCTCGTCTTCTCTTATATCTTCGCCAAAGAAGAGTGTGATGTTCATCACAGCATCATCAAACATAGCTTCAATGAGTTTTTCTGTGGTCTCATTAACCAAATTTCCTTTTGCCAAAATAGCCTTATTGTCAAGACCAATAATTTCGCCCTTTGTAAGGTCAAACCCATCAACATGGGTGTCTCTCACAGCATAAGTAACCGAACCAGAACGAACACTTCTGATTGCTTCAAGCATAGCATTTTGGTTTTCTTCCACGCTTGCATCTGGATTGAAAGCAATTGATGCAGCAATGCCTTCTGGAACGCTCTTAGTAGGAATAACAATGAGGTTTTTGTTTGTAACATCGTTTGCTTGTTCTGCTGCGAGCACAATATTTTTGTTATTTGGGAAAACAAAGACATTTCTTGCAGGAACTTTGTCTGCCGCAGACGCTATATCCTCAGCACTTGGATTCATGGTCTGCCCACCAACAATTATCTCGTCAACAGTAAGTTCCTTGAAAATTTGAGCCAATCCGTCCCCAGGAGCAACTGCAATCATGCCAATTTCCTTTGTCTCTTCAACTGCTTGGGCCTTTTTTTTGAGCTCTCTGTTTTGTTCACGCATGTTTTCAATCTTCAAATTGAAAAGTTCGCCAAGTTCAAGTGCATAGCCAAGAGCCTTGTTAGGTTCATTTGTGTGAACATGCACCTTAACAAGTGACAAATCACCAATACAAATAACAGAATCACCAATTTCCATCAATTTTTCACGGAGTTTATCAATGTCTGCTTCTGTGGTCTTTTTAAGCATATTGATAATCATATATTCAGTGCAGTAACCAAATTCAATATCGCCCAAATTGTTTATATCGGCAATAACATCTTCAACAGTTTGAGGTTTTGTGTCATCTTCAAAAGAATATTCCAGATCCTCTTCGCCGTTCAAGTAACGACAGAAACCTGTGAAAATAACCAAAATTCCGCGACCACCTGAATCCACAACACCCGCTTTCTTCAAAACTGGAAGCATTTCAGGTGTTTGTTTCAAAATTTCCTCACCCGTTTCACAAACTTTTCTTAAAAATGTTTCAAAATCATCATGCTTTTTTGCCAAAGAAACAGCGTTTTCTGCCATAACTCGAATCACAGTCAAAATTGTGCCTTCTTTTGGTTTTGTAACTGCCTTATAAGCAATGGTTGCTCCTTCCTGCATAGCACGAGCAAAGTCTTTTGTTGTTATTTCTTTGCAGTTTTTTGTCACAGAGCAAAAGCCCTTAAAAATTTGGGAAGTGATGACACCACTATTACCTCTTGCTCCACGAAGTGCACCTTTTGAAAATGCCTCAGAAAGAGAAGGCAAATCATTGTTCATGCACTTGTTGATTTCGCCAACAGCGGACTTCATAGTCAAAAACATATTTGTTCCAGTGTCACCATCTGGGACTGGAAAAACATTCAAAGAGTCCACATATTCTTTATTTTGCTCCAAAAGACTTACGCCCGCAAGAACCATCTTGCGAAAAGTAGTACCGTTAATAGATTTTTGCATATTATGCTCCTAAATTACACACATACTCCAACGACATGAACATTCACTGTGTCAACAATCATGCCAGTAAAGTTCTCGACGCTGTATTTTACAGATTTTTTGAGCGATTCAGCCACGGCACTGATAGAAACGCCATATTTTAAAATACAGTGAATATCAATGAAAATTCTGTTGTCAACATGACTGATAGTTATCCCTTTTGAGTAGCGTTCTTTTTTAAACAACTCCCTTGCACTGTCTTTGAAGTTTTTTGAAACAAGATCCACAACTCCATAACAATCCAAAGCAACAAAACCAGCAACAGTGCGTATGGCATTGTCGCTGATTGAAATGTTTCCGTAATAATTGTTTGTATCGACGGTCAAAGGACTCCTCCCACTTAGGATATTCGCTACTATATAATACTACAAATAGGAAGATTTGACAAGCAAATTCTTCCAAAAATTAAAAAAAAATTAAATACACAAAAATAATATACAACCTGTACAAAAAAACTATGATAAAATGCATTCAAAAGGTTGATTTTTTCTTTTCTTTGTGTTATTATATGACTTGGAAAAATAATTTAAGGAGAAAGAAATGAGCAGAGTATGTGAAATTTGTGGAAAAGGTAAAATGGACGGCAAAACTGTCAGCCATGCAAACAACAAAGCACCTAGAAAATATGATGTAAACTTGCAATCGACTGAAATTGATGGCAAGAGAGTTAGAGCGTGCACAAAATGCATCAAAACAGCAAAGAAGAAGTAATTTGTTTGCACTCAGCAAAAGAAAGTCAGATTTGACTTTCTTTTTTTATTAGATTTATCTTCTTTGTCCAAAATCCACGCAATTCAAATTTTGAAAAAAACAAGAAGATTAACCCTAATCTTCATTTGTTTTGTCTTTATAAAACATCTTTAAAAACGGCACCGACCATCTTGGTGCTTTGATACAAATAATTCTATAACTTGGTTTTTTCTCTTTTTCCATGTTATTTTTTATGACAAGAAAAGGACATATGTTCCATTTTAAGCAAAATTTCCAGCGATTGCACCATCAGCACACGCAGTGACAATTTGTTTTAAACTTCCGTTTCGAACATCACCAACCGCATAAACTCCTTGAACCGAAGTGTGCATATGCTCATCTGTCTTGATATATCCTTTGCTATCCAAATCTAAAACCCCCTCAAAAATTTTCGTAGAAGGTCTTTTCCCAAGTCCAATAAACAACGCATCTCCGCACAAAGTGCCATTTCCCAGCACAACACCCTCAAATTTTTCTTTGCCAAGCACTTCCAAAATTTTGACATTGGAAAGAACTTTCAAATTATCTACTTTGTTTGTGTTTGCATAAACTGACATATCCTCACAATCAAGAAGTGTCACATTTTTAGCCACACCAGAAAGATACAATGCATCTTTCACACCACTGCCATTTTTACTTGCCACAAAGACATTTTTGTCCTTATAAAATTGTCCATCACAAACAGCGCAATAACTCAAACCATTTAAATTTTTTGGGGCGTTTTCAAGTTCAATTGGTTTAATTCCAGAAGCAATTATCACGCTTTTGGAACGATAAACATCTTTTTTTCCATACAAAACTTTGATTTCAGATGAGAAATCAACTTTTACAACATCATCTTTCAAAATTGGGATTTCCAAACCTTTGACTTGTTCTTTAAACATTTTCGCCAAAGTCAAACCCTCAACATCACTTTGAGAAGGAAAATTTTTAATACTTCCAAGAGTCAAAATCAGTCCACCAAGCGAAAATTTCTCAATAATCGCAACATTTTTGTTTCGGCGTTTTGCATAAATTCCAGCCGACATTCCGGCCACGCCTCCACCTATAATCAAAATATCATAAATCTGTTCCATAAGAATATAATAGCATATTCTTTAAAAATTTCATATCTTTTTAAAGATTATTTATAAAAAATTGTGTAAACTCAACAAAAAAAACAGACCTTCGCCTGTTTTTTGTAATTTGATATAAAAATCTTAACGCTTTGAGAATTGAGAAGCTTTTCTTGCTTTTTTGAGACCATACTTCTTTCTTTCTTTCATTCTGGAATCACGAGTGAGAAGTCCAGCATCTTTGAGTTCTTTCTTGTAAGTTTCAGAAACTTTCAAAAGTGCTCTTGCAATTCCGTGACAAATAGCTCCTGCTTGTCCAGAAATTCCACCACCAATAACATTTACATAAACATCAAACTTGTCAGCAGTGTTTGTGAGAGTGAGAGGTTGTTTGGCAATCAAAATCAAAGTATCTCTTTGAAGGTATTCATCAATATCTCTTCCATTAACTTCAATTTTGCCTTTTCCAGAGCAGAGACGAACTCTGGCAATAGATTTTTTTCTTCTTCCAGTAGCGATAAACATTCCGCCCTTGTTAACTTTCTTTTCAGCCATTATTGTCTTGCTCCTTTTAATTCAACTTGTTCAGGTTTTTGTGCTTCGTGGTTGTGATTTGCATCTTTGTAGACATGAAGTCTTGTGATTTGTTTTCTTCCAAGACTTGTCTTTGGAAGCATACCCTTAACAGCTTTTTCAACTGCTTTGCAAGAATTTTTAGCCATCAAGTTGTCATATCCAATTTCTTTAAGTCCGCCAACATAACCTGTGTGCCAACGCATTTTTTTCTGCTCCAATTTCTTTCCAGTGAGCACAACTTTGTCAGAGTTCAAAACAATCACAAAGTCTCCACCATCAACATGAGGTGTATAAGTAGTTTTATTTTTACCAGTCAAAATGTCTGCAACTTGACTTGCAAGTCTGCCAAGAGGCATATTGCTTGCATCAACAACATACCATTTTCTTTCAACAGTGGCTGGGTTTGCCATGTAAGTTTTCATTTTTTCTCCTTGAATAATTAAATTTAAAAGCATAATGCTTGAAACACTTAACTTTGCCAGTAAGTAAGTGCATCTTTTAATGTTTTTACAGCAAAAATCTTATGGGGCTAACATAAAAAATCGCCTTCAAAACAAAGACGATTATATTTTATATATTTTTAAGATATTTGTCAAGTATTTTTTGTTATTTTTTTAGACAATTATATTAATGCATTTGCAGTGGAAAAGTTCATATCATTAATGTTTACATTAGTTGCAAGATTGACCAAACTATTGTAAGCGATAACATCTTTAAACAACTTGCTCTTAACAGCAGGTTCAGAATAATCATTGCTCATCATAGATGTAATTTCATCATATTTTTTACCAGAAAAACTTGTCAAAATATATTCAATATTCAAGTTGTTAATTGCTTTTTCCAGTGCAGTATTTACTTTGCAAGCAAATTTTTCATCTGCAAATTTTGCATTTTCAGAAAGAGACAAAATAACATCTCTATCGGAAAGATTAGAAAGACCTTCCACCTCTGGCAAACAATTTGCAAAAACTTCTTTTCTTGCAAAAGAATATGGCATTTTTAAAACATTTTGCAAATCTTCTTTGAAGAAAGTTGAAAGAGGTAAGTTTTGTTCTTTCAACAAGTTTTGATTATATTTGCTGACAAGGTAAAGATAATTTTGTTGTGCTTGTTTCAAATCACATCTTTTGGTGGCACAAACATCACCATTTACATCAAAATCTACCAAATCAAACAAATATAAATAATTCATAATTTTGCCCCCTTAAAGTGTTTATCTGTGCATATGATAACACATAAAAATGAATAAATCAACTATTTTTTGCATATTTATTCATATTTTTTTTAAATTTTTTCTTGTTAAATGTAAATAACAACAAAAAAACAGGCAAATTGCCTGCTTTTCCATTTCAATTTCCTTATTTAATTGATTGGTTACGCTTCTGTGTAAGATTCATCTTCGGCAAGTCCTTCTGGGAAAGTTACCGCTCCACTATATGCTTTTATTGTTATCAATGACAACACATCTTTTCCAACTTTTGTTGTTTCAACAAGTTCAATCAATGCGTCGTCTTCATAAACAAGTTTCATTGAGTAATTTATCATTCCATAATCACTCCATTCTTTTACTTCAATCAAAAATTTTGTTGTATTTTCCTCAGTCAACATTTTGATTGAAAGATTGTCTGAATTAACATCAGTTAAATTCTCCAAAATCAAATCTTTTAAATCGCCTGAGAACATGAGTGCTTGTTGCAATTCCTCAAAATCTGCTGATGTTGGGTCATAAGCAGTTTTAAGTTTTTGTCCCATATAATTAAAATAAACTATGTTATCTTTAAGATATATAGAGCCAGT
This sequence comes from Candidatus Caccovivens sp., assembly GCA_051888935.1. GTDB lineage: Bacteria > Bacillota > Clostridia > Christensenellales > UBA1242 > Caccovivens. The sequence goes on from JBJFCL010000026.1 coordinate 14,457, forward strand.
TACATCTTCTCCTTCTTCAATAATTTCAGCAGGAAAATTAAAATTCATTGCAATTTGCATGTCATTAGTGTCTTGGTCGATAACAACTGTTGCATCAATCATATCAACACCAGTCACGTTCATCTTCATCTGATAGCCAGAGAATTCAGATGTCGAAGATTGTACATATGTAGACAAAGCATCAGATGTTATTTTTTCTGCATTAGAAAATTCATCTTGATTGCCACATCCCACAAGGCAAAAAATACCCATAAAAGCCACAGCAATAGAAAGCGTCAATGTTTTTAAAAATTTCTTCATAATTCCTCCTAATTGATTATTATCATACACCTAATCAACCTTTATGTCAAGTTTTTTCACATAATATGTTTGTTGTTAATACAAAAGTTCATCATAACTTGGAAAAGGCGTGTTTTCTTTTGGTATTTCTCTCTCAATCGAGTCAAAATATTCTCTTAAAGTGTTCATATCTTGCAAAATCACATCTCTGGCAAACATAGCCTTTTCTTTCGCAGTAATTTTTTTTGAAATATTTTCCAAATCACTTTTAAGCGTGCAAATTGCATTGTTTATGCTTTCAATAATATTTACAAATCGCTTGCAAGAAGACAAAACAGCACTTTTTTCAAACTTTTCTGCTTTAATCATAGAAAGCAAATTCATTTTCTCTGTCAAAGTCGCACATATTGCAGGCAAGCATTCTTTTTCCATCATACAAAGCATTGTTTTCGCCTCAGTCAAAACACCTTCAAAGTAGGCTTTCATATATGTGTCATAACGCACCAAAATTTCTGCACGAGTAAGCACTTTATTGTCTTCAAAAAGTGTAATATTGTCCTCATTTATCAGCCTTTCATAACAATCCACACTATTTTTAAAATCCACAAGTCCTCGTCTTTTTGCTTCATCTTTCCATGATTTGTCATAACTGTTTCCATTGAAAATTATTCGTGAATGTTTTTTAATGTTTTCAGAAATTATTTTCTTGATATCAAAACCATTTTCCAATTCTTTGTTGACGATTTTGAGTTCGTCAGCAATAATCAATGCCAAAATAGCGTTGCATAGTGCTGTGCTTTGTGCTGAGCCCACCATTCGAAACTCGAATTTGTTTCCTGTGTATGCAAAAGGACTGGTGCGATTGCGGTCGCAATTATCTTTATAAAGAGTTGCCACGCTGGAAGTCTTTAAATCCAAAAGAGTCTTGCCTTTTTTGTCAATTTTTTCTTTCTTCTCATAATTTTTTAAAACCTCTGCCAAATCTTCGCCAATGTAAACGGAAATTACAGAAGGTGGTGCTTCATGACCACCAAGACGCATGTCATTTGACAGTGTGGAAGTGGACAATCGAAGAAGATCATAGTGTTTGTCAATGGCACTCAAAATAACTGTAAAGAAAAGCATAAACACATCTTCGCTGGCACTATTATAGTCCAAAAGGTTGATTCCAGTGTCTGTTTCCAACGACCAGTTATTATGTTTTCCGCTTCCGTTAACATTTGCAAAAGGTTTTTCGTGGAAAAGCACTTTGAGTCCATGTCTGTCAGCAACTTTTGCCATAATCTCCATTGTCAATGCATTTTGGTCACTGGCAATATTCACAGATGAATAAATTGGCACAATTTCATGCTGTGAGGGAGCAACTTCATTGTGTTGAACTTTTGCCATAATTCCTTCTGCCCAAAGTTCTTTGTCAAGGTCATGCATAAATGCACTCACACGACTGTTGATTGGACAATAATAATGGTGTTCACTCTCCTGCCCTTTGATTGCCTCTGCCCCCAAAAGCGTCCTTCCAACAAGTTTGAGGTCGAGACGCTTGTCAAAGAGTTTTTTGTCAATCAAAAAATATTCCTGCTCGCTCCCAACATTGCAAAAGACATTCTTCACTTCGTCGTGTCCCAAAAATTTCAAAGTTTTTGTTGCTTCATTAGACAACACTTCGATTGCACGCAAAAGCGGAGTTTTCTCGTCCAATGCCACACCCGTAAATGCACAAAAAGCAGTTGGAATGTAAAGAACACGATTTCCATTGTTGTCCTCTTTAATAAACACAGGACTTGTATAGTCCCACACAGTGTATCCCCTTGCTTCAAAAGTCATACGCTCTCCACCACTAGGGAAACTGGAAGCATCTGCCTCACCCTTAATCAGTGCTTTGCCATTAAACTTGTTGATAAATTCTCCATTGTCGCCAAAATCCAAAAATGACACCTGTTTTTCTGCCGAATTCCCAGTGAGTGGAAAGAACCAATGCGTGTAGTGTGTTGTTCCGAGCGACAGCGCCCACTTTTTGATTGCATCAGCCACGCTGTCCGCCAAATCTTCCTCCATCTCCTTATGTGCTTTTTTTAACTTCATAAAACGCTCAAAGTTTTTTCGTTTCATAAACTTTTTAAGTTTGTCATCTGTCAGCAAAAACTTGGCAAACTCACCACAGTTGTTTTTCATAATTCCTCCCAAAAACAAAAAGACCAGAGAACAATTTTCCTCTGGTCATTAAATTTTAAAAAATCTTCCTCCAACAAAAAATTGCCTATATTAAATATATGCCAAAAATTTGTTGTTGCTGTTGTGAAAATTTCTTAATCATATTCATATTATATTCCCACCAATTCATATTGTCAACAAAAATTCAATTACTGCAATCAACTTGCGACACTATTCCCAGTGCCATTGTGCGACTTCTGGCATATCCACGCCGTACTCTTTGATATAAGCATCATGTTCAGCAAGTTTTTTGTTCATTTTTTTGGAAATTCGTGCCACATCTGTTTTTGGCAAATCAAGGTGGCGAAGTGCTTTCAAAACAAGATGGTAGCGGTCAATATGGTTTTTAGCACGCATATCAAATGCTGTCGTGATTGTTCCTTCCTCACGATAGCCTGCCACATGCAAGTTTTGATTGTGACGATTATATGCAAGCAAATGCACAAGTTGTGAATATCCATGGAAGTTGAAAATAATAGGTTTGTCTTTTGTGAACAGTTTGTCATATTCCGCATCAGTAAGTCCATGTGGGTGAGTTTTGTTTGATTGAAGTTTCATAAGGTCAACCACATTGACAAAACGAACATTGAGTGTTGGAAGTTCCTTCTTCAAAATAGTCACCATCGCCAACGCCTCTTCTGTTGGAGTGTGTCCACAACAAGCAACCACGAGGTCTGGATTTTTTGTATCGTTCATGCCAGCCCAAGTCCACTCACTTGCACCTTTTGCACAATGTTCTTTTGCTTCGTCCATGGTCAGCCACTGATATGTTGGATGCTTTGAAGCCACAATCACATTGACATAATTTTTACTCTTTGCACAGTGGTCATAGCACGACAACAGACAATTTGTGTCTGCTGGCAAATACATTCTCACAACATCTGCTTTTTTGTTGACTATGTGGTCCAAAAAGCCAGGGTCTTGATGAGTGAATCCATTGTGGTCTTGTTGCCAAACATCACTTGTAAGGATAAGGTTGAGAGATGAAATATCTTTTCTCCATTCAATTTCATTGCAAACTTTAAGCCATTTTGCGTGTTGAGCGACCATGCTGTCCACAACGCGAATAAAACTTTCATAACTATCAAACATTCCGTGTCTGCCAGTCAAAAGGTAACCTTCCAACATACCTTCGCACATATGTTCAGACAAGAAACTATCCATAATGCGCCCATCTGACGCCAACTTATCATCACTTGCAAGGCGTTTTGCACCAAAAACACGATTTTCCGCTTCAAAAGCCTTGTATAGACGATTACTCATTGCCTCATCTGGACTAAAAATTCGGTAATTTTTGTTCTTACTATTCAAAACAAACAAATCACGAATGTAACCACCAAGTTCCAGCATATCTTGTGCCAAAACTGTGCCATGCTCCTTGAATTTAACAGCATATTTGTCAATTTTTGGTGTTTTAAGTTCTTTGAGAAGAAGTCCACCATTGGTATAATCGGACGCTGTCATACGTTTTTTACCTTTTGGCAAAATTTCTGCAATTTCACTCTTTAAGCGATAATTTTCATCAAAAAGTTCATCAGGACGATAACTTTTCAACCATTCTTCAATCTGTTCCAAATGCTCATCACTGTCATTTTGAACAGGAATTTGATGCGCTCTAAAACTGCCTTCAATTTTCTTTCCGTCCACCTCTTTTGGACCAGTCCAACCCTTTGGTGTGCGAAGAACAATCATTGGCCAATCATCAACAGGACTTGTCATATGCAAATCTCTCGCATAATGCCAAATGCGTTTAAGGTCACATATTGCCTTATCCATGGCTTTTGCCATGAGTTTGTGCATATTTTTAGGGTCATCACCTTCGACAAAATAAGGTTTGTAACCATATCCTTTCAAAAGTTCTTCCAACTGGTCACCATCAATGCGTGAAAGCACAGTCGGATTGGAAATTTTGTAACCATTGAGATGCAAAATTGGAAGCACAGCACCATCACTTGCAGGATTCAAAAATTTGTTTCCATGCCAAGATGTTGCAAGCGGACCCGTTTCCGCCTCACCGTCACCAACAATAACAGTGGCAATGAGGTTTGGATTGTCAAGCACTGCACCAAAAGCATGAGCGAGACTGTATCCCAACTCTCCGCCTTCATTGATAGAGCCAGGGGTTTCTGGAACGCAGTGTGAGCCTATTCCACCAGGGAAAGAGAATTGTTTACAAAAACGAGTCATTCCCACCTTATCTTGCGAAATTTGAGGATAAAATTCACTGTAAACTCCTTCCAAATAGGAATTTGCTGTCAAAAAATTTCCACCATGACCAGGACCAGAAATCAAAATCATATCAAGGTCATACTTGTTTATTACTCTATCGCAATGTGCATAGACAAAATTTTGACCAGGCACAGTTCCCCAGTGTCCAACCAACTTTTTTTTGACATCGCTTGCCTGCAACTTATGGTCACGCAAAAGAGGATTGTCCAAAAGATACAACTGTGCAACCGACAAGTAGTTTGCCGCCCTCCAATATGCGTCCAATTTATCCAAATATTCTTTTGAAGAAAACTTATCCATAAACCCTTCCTTTGAAAATTATTTTATCACAGTCCGCCAAAAACTTACAAACAATTTAGCGACCTATTTTTCGATTTAACGCTATTTAAAAAAAATATAAAAAAATAAAAAAAAATCTTGACAAGTACCCCCCCCGAAAGCGACCTCAATTGAACGGAATAATTAAAGCATTTATTTTTGCAAAGTTAGGTTAGAATAGACTCCTATTATATTTTTTGTCTTTCGGTTGTTGTGATGGCATAATCACTCGTATAAGTCAACGGATGAAAAAATCGTTTAAGAATGGCAGCAAGTCAGATTTTTGTGTTTTATTTCAAATATAAAGTCAGAAACAAAATTCTGGCTTTATTTTTTTATTTCCATACAATTTTTTAATCTTTTTCGTTGACTTATACAAACAAGACAAAAAGTGAGAAACTCTAACCCCTGATTATGCCTTCTTTTCGATTGCCGAAAGGCAAAAAATATAATAGGAGGTAAAAATATATGCAAAAAGTAGTTTACTCAGTTTCAAAAGTCAATCACAGAGATGAGAAATCAAAAGGCGTTGGATATGTTGCAGATAACAACTTGCTTATGCCTTGCTTGTCAAGAAATGGCAAAGCTTACATCAAAGTTTTTGACATAAGAAAGTGCAGAGCTACAGATGAAACAAATTCTGCATTTTCCGGAAACATAACTGTTGCATACACAGATGTGCCAATTCCACGTGATACAAAGCAAGATGATTCAAGCAAAGATGTTATCGATTATCTGGAAATTGAATACTTTGTATGGTTTAAGTTTGTTGACTAAAAAACAAGTGAAGCGATAATACTTCAAAAACACTATGTCGAAAGACAAATAAAATCAAGGAGAAATAAAGATGAAAGAAGAGAAAAAGAATACATATAAAATCTTACTGGACAATTCAATAACATCAGATCATTGTCTGACACTTATCAAATTGCCAAGTTATGAAGAAATACGTCGCTACAACAGTGAAAAATTTTCAAAAATTTTAGCAGACAAAATCGTGTTTATCAGTGCAACCACATCAAGAGTTGACGCAAAGTTCAATCCTCATATTGCAAAAGAGTTGATTGAAAACAATTGCAACAACTGGAGAGTTGATCGTTGGCAATATTTGGCACAAAAAACACTTTGTTATGATGTGGATAAAAGAGCAGAATACAAAGTGGACTTTGACACAGGAACTGTGACGAGAACTTTGAGTAAAAACGAAAGAAAATGCAAACACTGTGGAAAAATTGTAGACAAAAATGACATCATTGGTGCTTTCTGTGAAAATTGCTTAACCAGAGAAGGTGGACTTGCTTATCGTTATGGTTATCATAATTTTCGTGGAAATTATACAATTCACGAAAAGAAAATAAATCAGAAAAAAGTTGCAGTATTTGGTGCTGAAATTGAAAGAGATTATCTTGCTGGCGAATATGACGGCAATTTTAACGAAAATTTGCATAGAGCATTAATTGAGTCAACAAAACTTTTATATGGCGACAAATTAAAACAAGCAAAACCAAGAAGAAAAGCTGTCTTTATGACTGACGGAAGTTTGACAAATTATGGAATTGAATGGATTACCTTTCCACAAAGTTATCAAGCATATAAAAATGAAGAAGAAACACTTAGTACTGTTTTGGAAGTCATGAAAAAATATAATTTCGCAAATAGCAAAAATGCAGGGAATCATATACATATCAATCGAAAATTCTTTGGAGATAAAGACAACAACAATGAAAAAAGCAAATATGCAGCAGCAAAAATGGCTCTTCTTCTAAATGAATATTGGAACGAATTCGTCACTATTGCAAAAAGAAAAGATACATATTTCGCTACAAAGCCAACACAAACCAAGAAAGACAAAATTTTTACACTTGTTGAAAAGACAGTGAAAAATGAACACAATCATAGTGCAGCAGTAAACTTACAGCACAAAGACACAATCGAAATAAGAATCTGGAGTGGAATTGACAGCACTTCAGATTTATTTTTATATCTTGACCTAACACAAGCACTTGCAACCTTTGCAAAAAAGAAATCACTTGAGAAATGTCAAAGAGCAAAACTTATTGACATCTTTGAATTCTTGACTGACAAAAAAGAACACTTGCTTGAAATCAAAAAGCGACTAAATGAAAAAGAAATTACAAAATACAATGAAGAAATTGAAAATTTATTAAAAGATGAGGTGAAATAAAATGTGTATAATCGCAGTAAAACCAAAGGGAGTTGAAACTCCAAGCAAAGAAATATTGAACAATATGTATAGAGCAAATCCAGATGGTGCTGGTGTTGCATTCAACAAAAATGGAATGTTGTTTATCGTAAAAGGATTGATGACCTTCAATGAGTTTTGGAAAATCTGTCAAGAAATACCAAAAGAAAGTGCAGCAATCTATCATGCAAGAATTCAGACGAGTGGAGGAGTTTGCAAAGAACTCACCCACCCGTTTTTGCTAAATGAAGATATTGAAGAACAAAGAAAAACTTTCATCAAAACAACAAGAGGTGAAGCAGTTGCTCACAATGGAATTTTCAGTGAGTTTACATACAAGCCACTCAACAATGACACAACTCAATTTATTTCAAATTATCTATCACCTTTGAAAAAGATGAAAGACACAACATTCGACAGCATACTTGATGATGACCTTGATGCAATAATCAACAAGTTATGTGGCTCAACAAATAAACTTGCCATCATTGACCAAAATGGAGATATCAAACGATATGGTGGAAGTTGGATTTTATCAGACGGAGTTTATTATTCGAACAATACCTATAAAAGAGAAAGATATGTTTATCACAGCATCTTTGACAGAGATTTTTATGATTCTTTAACTTATCCAAGTTGGAGTGATAAATCAACAAAGTCAAAAGCAAAAATGAACATTCGTGAACAGATAAACTATTTACGAGCAACTGATAAGGATTTTGACGCACTTTATCCAAGATGGCACAGTCTTATGTCTGATGAAGAACTGTTGGAATGCTATGAAAATGGTTGGATATAAAAGGAGAAAAATATGATTGCATTAAATCTTAAAACAAACAATAAAGCACAAGAACAAATCAAAGAATATCTTGAAAACAATGTCAGTGAAATTCTTGCAAACAAAATCAACAATGGCGTCAAAATCACAAAAGACAAAAAGAGTTTAATAAATAAAAAAGATTTAGATGGCTTTTGGCAGTTTGCAACAGCAGAAGCAAGAAAAACGGCCGCTAAAGGTGCAAGTGGTACTTATGTTGACAATGACACTGTCTTTGGATGGGCAATTCATTATTTTGAAGAAAATTCCATTGAAGGCAAACTTTTCAATGAAGACGGAACAGAATATAAACCTACACCAAAACCAAAGCCTGCTCCTAAAATTTCAAATCCAACATCTATTCCTACACCAAAACCTCAAAACAAACAACAATCTTTGTTTGACCTTCTTGAGCAAACTCCAAATCAAACAAATCATATCAATGACAACTCAAATAAACAAGAAAAAATTGAAGAAATCATTGAAGAAATAAATGAAACACAAAAAGAGACAAAAAGCCAAACCATAACACCTGTTGAAGGGAAGTTTATTGTCAGCGACAAAATCATCCAAATGAAAGAAGATGTCGATCAAAAAATAAATGAAACTTTAACAGATGAACAAATTGAAAAGTCGTTTGACAAACACACAATGTATATTCTTTCTTCCATTCTTGATGGAAAACTTGAAATACAATAAAAGGAGAAAATATGATTACAGGAAAAGATATAAAACCTATACCAAAATACATACAAAGAAAAATTAAAAACATTGACCAAAGCTGTTCATACTATAAAAACAACAACTATGTTAGATATTATGCTTATTTGACAAAAATCAAAGGACAACTTTGCAAAATAACTGTTGCAGTAAAATGCAGATATTCTAAATGGTATTGCAAACAAGTTGCACTTCATACTATAAACAAAAAAGACACATTAATTAAAGATATTGTCTATTATTATGGTATGCCAAAATATATTGTTGGCTGGTATGAGCAAGGATTAACAAAAACTCGCAAATGGTATGAATACGAAGAATGGTGTCCACCAGAAAACTTTAATTGTTTTGATCCAATTGCAGAGATTGTCAACAATGAATATGCCTTAAAATTTGACAAATATAAATATAGCGCAGCAGACGAATATCCTTATTATGACCTTTTGAAATACTTAAAATTATATGAACAATACCCAGAATCAGAATATCTTGTGAAATTAGGTTTGTCGTATTTGGCAACAATGAAAACAATTTTAACAAAACTTAAAAAAGATAAAAATTTCAGAAAATGGCTGATAAAAAATAAAGACTCAATATCATTTCATGGTTATTATGCAACAACGCTATTGTATGCGTATAAAAACAATATGAACTTGGATGAGGCTCAAAGATTTATTCAAAAAAAGAAAAGCTTTGACCGTGAAAGTGATTATGCAGAAATAAGAAAAATCTTTAAGGATAGAGATTTACAAAAATTCTTTGATTATATTAAACTTCAAAATACAAATTATTATTCTTATTTAGACTATTTGAATGCTTGCAATTTTTTACATGTAGATATGAATGAAGATAAAAATCGTTTTCCACACGACTTTAAGAAATGGCACGATATAAGGATTGATGAATATCACACAGCAAAACTGGAAAAGGATGAAAAAGAACGAAAAACATTCTATCAAAAGTTTGCAAAAATAGCAGAAAAATATTTATCTTTGCAAAGGAGTCAAAACGAACACTATGTGGCAATCATTGCAAAAAGTCCAAGAGACTTAATAATTGAAGGAAATAAATTATGCCATTGTGTTGGCAGAATGAACTATGACCAAAAATTCGTCAGAGAGGAATCTCTGATATTTTTTATTCGCAAGATTGACTCTCAAGACAATCCATTTGTGACTGTTGAGTATTCTCCAAAAACTCATAGAATACTGCAATGCTATGGCATGCGAGACTCAAGACCAACAGATGATGTTCTTGACTTTGTAAACAGGATTTGGCTTCCTTACGCCAATAGAAAATTAAAACAGATTGCTTAAAAGGAGAAAGAAATGAATTATTTTAGAATTACAGGATATTGTCCACAATACGATTTCTGCTTTATTGCTGATTGCTTTGGCAAGTTTGAAAAACTTTGGCAATTCAGTTCAATGTTTGTAGTAAAAAACTTGAATGTGCTTGAAGTTGGCACTGATAATAAGTTTCTTGATGTCAACATTAAAAGAGCAACAGAAGACACAGAGAACATCATATTAAGAGCAAATGCAAAAGGTAAGCCGGAATATATCACCCAAGAGATTGATGGCATGAAATATGAAGCAATAAGAGTTGCCGACAAGATATATGTTCCAGATAAAACAAAAACTATATAAATACAAAAAGCCAGGCTTTAAAAAGCTTGGCTTTTTTATGCTTAATAATTTTTTGTTCGCCCAACTAAAAATTCAACACTTGTTCCAAAATATTTTGCAAATTCAATTAAGATTTTCATCTTAGGAGTTTTCCCTTTATTCCATTTATAAATCGAATTCCAATCAATATTAAGTTCTTTGCAAACATTATAATTATTCGTTTTAAATTCTTTCAAAAGATATTTATAATTTTCAACAAAACTCTTGCCAGTGATTTCAATTTTAATTTCTTTTTTATCACTTAATCCAAGCAAAAAGTTTATAGAGCAATTAAAAAAATCACTCAAAATTATTGCACGCTCTAAATCAGGAATAGTATCATGCTTAAAATATTTATAAAGTGTGCTTAAATTGATTTTCGTCAACTCTGCTAACTCTTTAATCGTGATATCTTTATCTATCATTAAGTCATTCAATACCTCTGCAAACCTCATTTCACACTCCCAATCTCAAACCCCAATAAGTCATCCATTGAGCAATGCAAGAAATTTGCCAACTTAATTAGATTTTTGGCTGTTGGCTTTTGTCCTTTTTTCCAATTTGAAATACAACTTTTATTAAGCCCAACTGATTTGCAAATTTCTCTTTGTGAAATGCCTTGTTCTTTCATAAGTTTTTCTAAACTTTTGAGAAATGCATCCTTATTAAATCTTCTTTCTGATACGATTAAAATATATTCGTCAGAAAGACCGAAAAGATAATCCACTGAACATTTGAAATAATTGCATAAAATAAGAGCATTTGTTAAACTTGGCATATCTTTCCCATTACAAAAATTGCTTATTCTTGCAGTAGAAATCCCTGTCGCTCTTGATAAATCAGCATTTGAAATCTTTAAACCCAATATATGCGAAAATAGTCTTTTATCAAAATCCATTCAGCACTCCAAGTCTAAAAACTCATCAATGCTACATTTCAAATAATCAGCCATTAACACCAAAGTAGAGAAACAAGGAAACGCTCCATTTTTCCAATGAGAAAAATTAGATTGATCTATGTGTATTTCACGAGCAAGTTTACTTTGTGAGACACCCAATGCTTTTAATGTGTTGTTTAACTTTTCAAAAAAATTAGTTTGAGAATTTTTATACTTTCTAAAATGATTTTGACTTTCTCTTCCTGCAAGATAATCAATCGAAACTTCAAGAAAATTTGCAATAGAAATGAGCGTTGGAAGAAAAGGATTATAGGTTTTAAATTTATAATAATTTTCTTTACTTATAATCTTTGCTTCAAACAAATCTTCAATGTTTTTTCCTTGTTCGAAAATAACATCATTTAATAGTTCTTGGAAATTCGACATAATACCTCAAAAAAAGAGAAAATCATACTCGAATTTTAATTTTTTTGTCCCTGTTTTCGTTGATTTTGGAAGGATATCAGTAGTATAATTTTAATAGTGCTACGAAAACGTGGACACTTTAAGAGGAGGTATATTATGGCAGATGAAAATCTTGTGTTGGAATCTTTGCAGGCTTATTTTGCTGATGAGATTTCAAACAAACAGAAACACACAAAAAAGAGCTTGTGCGTTTCGCTTGCAGACGGCAGTGTTGCAAGAATCACAACAAGAATTGTGAACTAAGAAAAATCTACAAATGATGAATTTGATAAAATAGCAAAAGAAGATAAATTTTTTAAAAGGAGAAGAAAATGAAAAGAAACCCATATGTTTTAGATCATGATTTTGGTTATGGCAAAGAAAGAGAAAACGATGAATTAACCAAATTGGAATTAAGAAACATTGACGAACTTAAATGTTATGTCAAAGATAGAATTGACAATACATTTATCGCTGATGTCAAAGATTTCACTGTAAAATTTAAAAGTGAGACACCTACACAAGAAGTTTTGATTGAAATAATTTAAAAGGAGCGAAAAATGAATAAATCACAAAAGTTGAAACTTATGGATTACTTATATCCAAATGAAGAAGCAAGAAGTTTTATTTGCAACGACTTATACCAAGAGCTTTTAAAATATATACCATCATCTTTATTGATAAGCACAGATAATATTCCAAAAGAGAAAAGGTTAATTAACATTGCAAAGGTGAAACAAACTATTATAACATTTCTTATTAAAAAAAATTATGAACGTGTGCTATTAAAAAAAATTGGCTTATTGGCAATCAATAATGATGTGATAGAAGAACTTATAACAGGATTAACTTTTTTCGTATCCAACACTGAAGAAAGATGTAAAGATGTGGATATTTTCAAAGATAAGAAATCTATATGCTATCAAGAAATCTCAATCATTGATGTCCTTGACAACAAACCTAAAAAGCCAATTGTGATTGAAGATGTGATTTATCAACAAATGACAAGTCTTGATTCAAAAGAATTTCAAAGCTCAAAACTAAGGCAACAAGCATCTGATTTTGAAAAAGAGTTCAGAGAAACTTTAAACAATAAACAAAAGCAGAGTCTAACAGACTTAATCGAACTCTTTGAAACTTATCATGCACAGCGTGAATATGAAATCGTCTGCTATGTTATAAATTTCATTCAATCGATTTTCAAAAAATAAATTAATAAGTCTATCAAAGATTTTTGATAGACTTTATTCTTTCTTAAATGAGAAAAATGATGTGTGCTTATAGATTATAATTAGAGAATAAATTTTACTTAATCACAAAAAAATAGGTGACCACTTAAGCTACCTATTTTTTCTATCAAATTATAATAACCTTTTAAGCAACATTTTTACGAGCATCTTTCAAGTTTTGAAGATATGTTTTAGCATCGTTTGCAGCTTCAGTTAATGCTGAATCTAATACTTGTTTTTCAGCTGATTTTTCTGCAACTTTTGCATTAAATCTTGCTTCAAGTGTAGCATATTCTTCTGCAGAAAGATCTACTTTAATTTTTGCTAGATATTCATCTGCCTTTTTGTTAAGTTTATCAGTAAGTTCTTGTAATTTAGCTGTATCAACGCTATCTCCTGATATTACTTGGCTAGCAGTATCAAGTATTTCTCTTAAATCTGTTGTTAAGCCATTGAATATATTTTTAGCGTTTTCAGGCAAGTTGTTAAGAACGCTTTCAACACTTGTTAAAACTTGTTCTGCAGTTGCTTTGGCTTGATTAACTTGCTCTAAATACTCATCAATTGTTGGTTGAAGTTTTTCTTTAATAGAAGTTTCCAATGTGTTTAAAGCATTAGTTAAAGCAATTTTGGTTTGCTCTAATGTTTCTGATGCTGGGGTATTTTTAAACAACTTATCAGCATAAGCTTCAATACTTTCGATTGTGATATTGCCTTGAGAATCTTTCAAAGCATCAGCAGATTGCATTCCAAGAATTCCAACAATGCCTTGAACATCAGTTTCATTTAATTTGTAGTTGTCAATTTCTGCTGTAAGTTTTACAACATCATTTACAACATCAAATGCTTTTGCAGCAGAAGCATACATTTGATATGCACCACCATAATATGCTGTGAAAAGATGTGAAGTCATGTTTTCAAGATAATATTGTGTATAAACGCTATATGCTGGAATAGTAGCAGCTTTGTCAAAGATTGAAAGAGCCTCTGTTTTCTTTGCTAAAAATTCTTTTGTTGCATAAGCTTCAATTTGTGAACTAGCATCTTTTAGCATTTCCAAAAGTTGTCTGTCATCTAAAACAGCGGCTGCATCAAGTGAAATTTCACCAGTTTCTGAAACTGAAAGTGCAAGTTTAAATTTGCTTACTGACATATTTTGAATTGCTGAATTGTTAGGGAATTGTGCCTTAAATTCATCCATCTTGCGAAGAAGTGAATATGCACCTTCTCCATTTGTTGTGACTGTCAAACCTAGGTTTGGAGCAGCAGCAGTGATTGATGTATTAACTTTGCTTAAAATCGTGTTTGCAAAGTTGTTATCATCAGATGAAACAATAGTATCTACAACCTTGTTATTTTCATCTAAATAGCCATATTCAACTGCTAAATCAATAATTTTGTTTACAGCGACATCAACATTTTCGCCTTTGATTCCTGTTTCTTCATAAAGAAGAACTAGTCCATCTTCATTTTCACCACGAACACTTACAACTTTGTTGTCTTTGTCAACAATAAGTTCAATGCCCGGATTGATATCCATGCTTACATAAGCAAGTTTTTCAGGCTCTGGTTGTGGCTCTGGTTGTGGTTTACCTCCACAGGCTGTCAAGCACATTGCTCCTGTCAGTATGAAAGCGAATGCCAAGACAAAACTAAAAAATTTTTTCTTCATAAAACCTCCATTTAGCAGTATTATTCATCTGCTTATACTCATTAAACACATTAGGAATATATTTTGTTGCAAAATATATAAAATATTTTATTATTTTTTATGATTATTCCAAAAGTTTTCTAGTGAGCCATATTCATTTTCTATGCCTGCCACAAAATTAGCGTAGTCATTTTCTGATATTTTCTCACGAACTTCATTGTAAATTTCAAAGTATTGGTTAAATCTTGTATCTTGCAATAATGAAACAATAAGATCAAATTTTTCAAAATATTCACTTGCTGATTGTGGCTCGGTTAATAAAGTGACAAATTGCGAAACATCATTTCCAATATTTTCAAGCATTCCAACAAAATTTGTGGCTTCAAGTGTAAATTGTTCTGCAGACAATGAATTAACCACATCTTCCAAATCTTGACCAGAATATGAAGAATATACATTTATTGCCGACAATAATTCATCAAGGCTGTTTATTGATTTATTAAACTTGTTTTCATATTCAGCAAGCACAGTTTCCATTGAGTTCACAAGTTCTTCTAACTCTTGACTTACACTTTGGTTTTTAATATGCCAATAGTCTGTATATGCTTTAGCCATAATCTGCATATTGATTGATGCTATATTTGAAAGCATTTGAGCATTTTGGATAATATTAGGAACATTATCCAAAAGCTCTTTTTGAACTATTTCCAAAAGTCCATTTCCGACAATATAAGAATTATATAGTTTTGATATCTCTTGCAAATTAGCATTTTCACTTATTCTATTTCCATAGCAAATAGACAAATTATTTATTGCTGATGTTAAGTTTGCAATGCTATTTGAGTTTGTAAGTCCAACTCGCAAACACATTTCTTGCACAGACAATTTATTCTCAACAACTACTGCATAGATTCCTTTTTCGCAAAAATATGATGATAGGCTGTTAGAAACCTCTGCAAATATGTTGTTATCGGTTTCGTTTGTGCTACTAAGCCTTACAGCATCTCCATTTGTGGAAAAATCCAAAAAGCCAAGTTGAGCGGCGCTATCAGTATAAATTACTATTGCTTCCTTTAATGGTTTGTTTTTAATTTTATTAAGTTCAGTTTCATCTGCCAATATTAAGTCCGCATCTTCATTTAATGCTTTAACGCTTTCAACTTTTCCGTCTTTATCGGTCACAAATACAACTGCTGGGTTTATTTCAAGTGTGAAGATGTAGTTGTCAATTATTGGGTTATTCTTTGGATCAAATACTCCAAATATTCCCAAAAATGCAAATACAATAACTGTTGCCATAGCGGCACAGAATGTGCTTAGTCCAATTCTTCTCTTAATTTGTGTATTTCCATTTTTTACAGTTGTGTTATTTTTTTCAACTGACATAATTGGGGCATTTTTAAATTTTTCACTAAGTGCTGGAGCAGATGCATTAAATTCATCGTTTAATCGTTTCTTCCAAGATCTCATAATTCTACCTCCTTCCAAGCCCTTTTTAATTTATCTACGGCACGCTTATACTTTGATGTGACAGTTCCTGTGGGACAATCTAAAATTTTTGCAATTTCTTTATGTTTATATTCCCACACAGCGTGCAAGATTAAAATTCTTTGTTCCTCCTCATCTAATTCTTTTTTCATTATAGACATTAGTGTATTTTTTAGAACGATATTGTTGTATGGATCTGTTCCTTTATCTTCTATAACAATATCATTTAATGATTTTTCGCTTGTAGATTTCTTTCTTATCTCATTTAGGGCAGTATTTTTTGCTATTTGTAAAATCCAAGCCAAACCATTACTCCCATCGTTATACTGCGAAATATTAGTCTTTATTTTAAGATAAACTGTCTGCATCGCATCTTCACAATCCGCTCTGTTATCAAAATAAGAGAATAAAAAAGCATACACACCTCGTCGCGTTTCCAAATACAACCTTTCAAACGCATCATTATCGCCGTGTGCAACCTGTCTAAGAGCATTATCAATTTCATGTTTATTCATTGAATGCTCCTTCATGATATTTCGCGTTTGCTTTTTTCATAGGTGCATGAATAGACATTTTTTTATTCCACATATATTAAACCCCTGAAAATTCATTTTTATTGCACTAAATCAAAATATCTTGCAATATAATCTTGATTATACCATAACTCTTTGCATTCTGTATCGAATTTGTAATATTTTTTCAAAATGAGATCCTTACGTGTGCTTGTCTTGATACAAGTGCTGTCGCTTCGCTCCAGCAGACAAGCACACGCCACAAACCTGCTTTGACTGACTTTTTTAATAAAACATTCTGTGGCTGGCAACTTGAAAACGGCATCTGAAAACGGGAGATGGCACGCAGGCTTTATGCCAATCTCCACGTTTTTCTCCCAGATGCCGTTTTTTCTTAGTTGCTTTTTCGCATTTGTTCAATGACTTGTGGGCTTACCTTCCCCATAAGCACCCCTTCATCCAAACACATAAAATCATCGAAAAGCAGAAGTTTTCTATCTTCTTGTCCAATTCTGCACACAACATCTCTGTCCAATATGTCAGAGATAAAGTATTGTGGCAATCCTTTTGAATACACAATTTTTTCGCCTGTCTTTTCAATGTATTTCATAAGATATGCAAGTGCATTGCCAAGTCGTTTTTCATATTCGTCAATTTCCTTAAAATCAGATCTTCCAAATCTTTCATTAAAGAATGTTGATTGAAAACTCTCTTGCATTTTATGTCCTTTTGTGTCATAATCGCGAACTTTGATTATTTCTCCCGGCATTGTGCCATTTGGAATGTTGAACAAACCATGAAAATGAAGTCTGTTTGTTTTTGGTGCTCTTTCCCAAACACCCATATACTTCCAATTTTTGCGATAACACAAATTTCTAAAACACGCCTTAAGCTTTTTTTTTAAACTTGCTTCTGTGTGTTTTTCATCATCATAAGTGAATGTGCAAAAATAATTAAAGTTTGCAAGATTTGCTTTCCTACACATTCTCACCCTTCTTGCAATCATATTCCTTAATTTTCTTTCAAAGTTCCTTTCAACATACGCACAACATATTTCACGATTTTTGAAATAAGGCAACATTTCATCAACAATTCTATTTTTTCTCTCTGTCTTTTTTAGATTTATATATTTCAAATAAAGTTCATCAAACAATTCCTTTCTTGTCAGTGTTCTTACAACTTTTATTTCTTGTGACGATTCAATTTGCTGCGTTTCTTTTTCTTCAACTGCATCATTTTCTTGTGTTTCTTCATAAGTGACAGAAGGCTTGGCAGATTCTTCCACCAAGTCCTTCTCCACTTCTTTTTCTTGTGTGATTGTAATTATTTCCTCATCCCTTTTTGGACGCTTTTTAACAGGTCTTGTGGTATGAGGAATTGCAATATAATGACTTCCATCAAAATATATTTTGCTTTCTTCATAATACATAAAGACCTCCATTTTGAAAGCTTATTTCTTGTGTCTTTTCTTAAACTTTGGTGTGTTGCGATAAAGCAAAGCACCTTCAAACTTTCTATGTTCTTTCATAGCAGTTTTAAGTCCTTTGTTATCGCCATTGTAAGACGCTCTTTCAAGTTCAAGTTCGCTGCGATCAAATCCAGCAGATAGTTCTCGAACAGAACATCTTTTAGCCATTCTTTTGTGTTCTGCTTTGAAATAACTCACGCTTTTTCCCTCCTTTATTTTCAGATTTGTTTTGCTTATTTGCAGAAAATTGCTGTCTTTTACGCTTTTTTTCTTGTTTTTTATTGATTTTTGCCTTCTTTTTTGCATTTCTTTGATAAATCCTATCTTCACGATTAAGTTTCCTAAAAGCCCTTCTCATATTCTTGAAAATATATCTGTTAATTTTATTATTGTATTTTTCTGGCACGAAATCTGCTGTGTCAAGAGTGTGACTGAAAGTGTCATAATACTCATCCAAAGCCTGATTTATAAGTTTGTTTTTATGATAATTTAACACTGCATTTTCCTCCTTTGATAATAGTTTTCTGGGAGTTCATCATCGTTCTCTTGAAGATATTTGATATAGCCTTCAAGCGTCTGTTCTGTTATCTCTGCTTGCTTATAGTCAAAGTCATCACTTAGGTGTCCTTCATAAAATTTTGGCTTGCAACTTTGACTGTCATAGCAAGCAAAAACATTGTATTTTGCTGTCACTTCATCTTCTGTAAAACAAGACATATCTTGTTTCCCACTTGCCATGTATTTGTCAAATAAACTGCTGTTTTCAATTCGTCTTATTTGCCACTTCAATTCACAAGTTTTGCCATATTGGTCTTTCTTTGTTGAAAGTTTGATAATCTCAACAAACTGTGCAAGTTCACGAATATTGACATCAATAAGCATTGGTCTTTGGGTGTCAAGAAAAACATCAAGGTCATCATGACCATGTTGTTCATACCACCGACTTTGCCAATCTGGAAAATACATTGAAAGTCTGCTATTAAGATATTTTTGAGCTTCAGTTATGCAAATACATTCATAAGGCAAGTTGAAATGTGTTTCTACGAATTTATTTGCAAACCCCAACCTGTAAGGATTGATTCTACGGTTGAAGCGTGGACTATACCCAAACTTTTTAAACTGCATATCATAATTTGCAGATACGCAATGTTTAGGTATAGTCACAAGCTTGTCAAAACCGCTTTGTTGTTTAAGCATAATTTCTCGCACCATCATCTTGTTTCTTTCACGATCAAATGCCATCTCGTGAGCAATGTGCGTCATAAAACAAGTTTTGCCTGTTCGTGGCGGTGCGAAAATTATCGTAATCAATTATTCCCAGTGAGCAATCGCCTTAAAGGATAAGGTTGTCAAATTAAATTCGTATTTGATGTTGTTTGAAACATAAATCGTGACAATGTTTCCATTTGTTTCAAGTTTTTCAACCTTATAAGTGGATGATGAACTTCCACTCAATAAACTCTTGTAAATATCATTTTCAAAATCATAATATTTGAGTCCATCGGTTTCAAAAATGACTTGATTTTCTGCAATCTCATATTTCTTTGCCAAAACACTACATTTAAGATTGATTCTCTTAAAATTAAATTTGCCATCCGCAGTCACTGTCAAAAGCGTATAGTTTGAATTGTCAGAAGAAACATAATATTTTCCTTCATATTCATAAATGGAGCAATAACCCCAAGATGAAGATGAGGAAACAAGCGAGGTGTAAATCATTTCCAACTGCTTTGTTTCTTCATTGAACAATGCAAGTTTTGCATATCTTCCAGATGATGTTGTATAAGGCGTGAAAACAAGAATGTTGTTGATTTCATAAGCATAGGTGTAAGTCTTATCTTCACTTTCAAAAGTCAATCCTATCACACTGTCATCTTCAAATGAAACATAGTAAGCATAATATTGACTGCCATAATTTGTTCCATTTATCTCTCTGATTTGACAGAGCATCAATCCCTTTTCATACTCATAAAAAGTGCCAATGTTGTAAGTGATTGATTCCAATTCCGCAACTGCACCTGTTGACAAGTTGATTGTGGCAATGCAATTTGATGAGCCTTTTTTCAAGATTGCATACACTTTGTCATCTTTAACAAAATAGCCATTTGATTTGTAAAGATAATAACTTGTCACTGTCACAGCTTCTTTTGTTGTTTTGTTCAAAAGATAAGAATCATAGGTTGAAGTAGATGAGCCAGAAGAAGTATTATAAATTCTTGAAAGATAATAACTGCTTCCAAAGTCAATGGCAACATCCACATAGTTGTATTGATTGCTTGTGATTGAATAAACATCGCTTGTGCCTTTGATTGTGTCATACGCCAAGAAATAATATTCGTTTGAAGAATAAGAGCCACTGCTTGAATATCCTGTCATCAAAATTTTGTCGCCACTATATCCTTTGAAATATAATCCTGAAAAAGCAACACCAGAATTTAATGCCACAATTTCACTTTCTCCTGTTTCAGCGTTGACCTTAAACATATTGTTGTTGTTTAGCCAAAAATATCTGTGTCCATTTACTTCTTTTGAAACAGAAGAAACATAAGAAGAATTGAAGAAAGTAAATGCTTTTGTTTCTTTGTTCAGCATATACATTCCAATGGATTGTGAAGAAAACATTGCAAAGTTTTCTCCAATGTCATACACAGTGTGTGAGGTGTAATTAAACTCCTCTGGAAAGTCATAATCTGTATAACTTTCTTCTGCCACTGCAACATTTTCTTCTTTTGTAATCGGTGTTTTGTTTATGGCGTCATTGATGAAATAGCCACCAACTCCGCCGGCAGCAGCAAGTCCAACACCAAGACTTGCCAAGCCAATAATTAAACCTTTTCCCATAAAAGTTCTCCTTTTTTGATTTTTTTAAGCGTTTATAGTCCGCTTTCGACTTAAAATCCAACAATATCATCTCCATCATCTGGATATTGAATTTCGTGGAATGTTCCCAAAACAAAGTCATATTCCAAATAATAAGTCTCATTTGTTCCTTTAATTGAAACGCTTGATCCCTTTCCTGTCATTTCATTCCATTTACCATTAAAATTTGTCCAATATTCTTTGTCATATATTTTCGTTGTCGTTTCAGTTAAGAAGTCGTAAAGATAAATTCCCTTTTCATTCTTGTTTGCATAGACCATTTTCACAACTGATTCATCTGCAAACAATGCGTGCGGTTTTGTATCGTCATAGTCAAGAGTTATCACTTGTTTCGTTCCTTCCAAAAACACAATCTCTTTTACCTCTGAATAGATTGAACTCAAACTCGCCGCTCCACCAACATATGAACTGCATCCATTCCAGCCATAACCTTCTGTGCTGACAATCATATAGGATTGCGAACTTGAATTGTAGTAAGCAAGTCCAAAGGTGTCCGCTCGTGAACTTCCAATGAGAAAACCATTTTCCAATTCGCAAACAGCACATTCATTCATATACCTGTCAAAAGTCACAAATTCTGGCTTAATAACCATATCATTGTTTACTGAATATCCATTCTCAACAACTTCAAATCCATCTTCCCAAAACCACCTTTCAACAGCCACAAGTTTTGGCAAAGCCAATTTTTCACCTTCTTTATAAAACTGCGTTTGAGTAAGTTCGTCTGAAAGCTGAAGTTCAACTTTATAAATTGGTGCGGTGATTTCATCTCCAAAATTTATATCATTGCTGCTTGTATAACTTGCTTCTTTCAATGAAACAACAAAATTGTTTTTGTTGATATAATAATTCCAATATTTGACTGATGTCGTTCCATTTTCAGTGAACACATAGAAATAGGAATTGTTTTTGTTAAACACAAGTTGAATTTGAAGTGTGTCATCACAAAGAAGATTTTTCTTTGCATCAAAGAATTGATAGCGATATTCACAACTGATATAACCCTCTGTAATTTGAGAATTTGAACATGGCACGTCATTCACATAAACTTGATATTTCTTTTCATTGTCAACATCAATAACTTTGTCAGTTATGATTTTGCAATAATAGGTGTCTGTGTCAAGATATTGGATAAGTTCGAGATTGTCAAAATGAATTGATGTTTCTTCAACAGAAACTGACGGTGCAAACAATCCTGTGATTTCGCCATAGATTCCACCAGAGGCAGTGTAATAAACATTTAAGTTCACAACGCAATATGCTGTGAGTCCTGCAAAACCAAGTGAAAAAATCATTATGCAAGCAAGCCGAGCAGATGGAAATTTCACACAAAGCCAAATAAGCAGAAAAATCACAACAACACTGCCAACTCCAATAAAGAAGTTTTTGTCAAACAAAAGACTCATCATAGCTTCACCTCCGTTCTCACGATTTCGCCGTTGATTGTGCGAGTGGTGTAGCAATCCAAAATCTTAAATTTTGATAGATTGGAGTTGTCAACAAAGCCATAGAAAACCATATTGTGTTTTGCCATCCAATCCAAGTTTATATTTACTGAAAGTTGTATTTGACTTGCATATTTGGTGTAAAAATCGACAAAATCATCTTTAAGTTTCAAAGAATAAATGTTGTCACGAACATTGATAAACTCAAAATCATGCACAGTGCAATCAATGATGGTGTTGCCGACAAGATAATCGTCATCCACAACACCCGGAGTTTCATCATCTTCAGTTATATTGAATTGTGGAGTGCCATTCACACAATGGAACATACTGTCATTTGCAGTTTTCACACCATCAGCAGTTTTTTCAATATAAATTGAATAGAAATTTCGCACTGTTTCAGAAACTTTGCTATTCTCTTTTTCGCTGACATCCACATAGGTCTTGCCATTGAAAACTTGATAAGAAAACATATCTGGAAGATTTATGAGTGATGCCGAGTGTTTCCCGTTTGACACGGCTTGAACTTGATTGTAGAGCATATATGCAAAGTCATAGATATCATAGCTATAATAGTAGTCCCAAATATCAATATGTCTATAAAAAACTGTGATATTATAAGCATTTGCAATTTTCTCCGCAACAAAGTTGTCTTTGCCATTCACAACATTGCCAGTGAAATTCAGTTTGTAAATATCTTCGCCAATGTTGATTAAAAAACCTTCACCATTTCCTAATCTGCTTGCACCGGTTATATCATGAGTGAAACTGTCAGAGGATTTGTAATAATAGATGTTTGAATTGCTTGGAGTGTAAGATCCCCAGATGTTGTGATAATATTTCCAAGTTAATGGAAATTGCCACTTATTCCAAAGTTCACCGGTAAGCGTGGATTTGTCAACATTATAAATCCAATTTGAAAGACTGTCATTTTGTGATTTTGCCACAAATTGAATACCCCAAGAATAGATTTCTTGTGTTGTTTCATCAACAAATCCAGAAAATTGAATATCCAAGCATTCAAGTCCATTTTTGTTTTCATTGGAAGAATATTTGATTTTAATCACATATTCTGTTTTTGGCTCTTCGCCACTATCTTCATCTGGATTTGTTGTGATTGTTCCAACATGAAAAGTGTTGACAATTTCTTTGTCTGGTCCAAACATAAGCACATACAACCACCAAAAGTCCAAAATTGCAAAGATAACAAACAAGACAATCAATGCTGCAATTCCAAATCGTTTTAATGTTTCCATACTTTTCCTTTTAATAAGATTTTTGAAAATAAAAAGCACCAAAACATTTATGCTTGGGTGCTTTTTTCGACTTTTATATAAGTCCATTCCATCCAAATAAGTCCAACACACCGGCAAGCCACCTAAGTGCTATGCCAATATATTCAAAAATCATAGACAGAATAGACAAAGGCCAAGTTCCGAGTAGCACAACCAAAATTATAATTAAAATTGTGTATATCAGCCATTTCATAAACTAAGCCTTTTCTCTCTGCTTATCTGTTAAGCATATTGAGAAGCATCTTGTCAGAAGTTCTGTATGGCTTGATATTGCATTCAAAAACTTCACCATTTTCGTCAGTTGTGCGTGCTGCATAGGTGTTGCCTTTGATCACTTTTCCACTTGTTTCATCTTTGATTTCAAATGGAGTTGCGACAAGTTCTGCTTGCATTTCAGTTCCAAAAACAATGTCCAAAACTGCATATCCGCCTTTGTCTGGTGGAACAACTGCAAGTTTTACATCTTTTCCACGCACATTTCCTTTGATAAAGTAAGAAAAATATGTTTTTCCATCTTTCTCAAAAGTTTCTCTTTCAACCATCAATTTGTTCGCTTTCTTTTCCATAAACCCTCCTTATTTGCCAACTCTTCTTGAGATTGCTTTCGCTTCAGATTTTGTCTTGCCTTCATCAAGTGCTTTTTTGTATTTGTAAACACCTGTGTGGTCGCTTTGACACATCAAATAACCAGAGCGAATACCCGCCTCAAAGTCAGTCAACTGTTTTCCTTCTTTGTCACCGTGTTGGTGCACTTTTGCTTTGCGTTCATCTGCAAAACTTTTGGCACGTTTGTTAGGCACGAGCCAACGCCTTTCTCTTTTTTCCTTTGCCATTTTTTTTCTCCTTTTTTGGCTATTAAATTTTTGTAATCAAACTTACCAAGAAACTCAAGATTGAAGCTCTGCTCCCTGCGATTGTGTGAAGGCGGCCACCTTTATCTTTTAAAGTCACACAAAATCGATCGTTTAAAATATTGTTCTTGTCATCGATTACATTGGCATTATAATTCCAAAATCAAAGACTTACCATAGTGTTCATAATGACTGTTTTCACAATGTTTTAGGAAGAAATACTGAAATAAAAGGACTTATAAATGAATAAAAAAAGCAAGGGTTGCCTTGCTTCAATCAATATATTTTCTTGAATAAGATGAACAATGAATTCTTTTTCCATCAATGTTTTTTCTGTCTGAGAAAATCATTTCATACAATTTATCAATTTTTTTGTTTCTCAAATAAAATGTGTCTTTGCTGAAAAGATAATCTTCATTATCAATGTTTGTTTCCATATACAAATCTTGTTTGACGATATATTTTTTCGTTCTGTAAACATTGACAGCATCTTTCAAAAATTCTGGCTTTTCATTCATTTTAACAATCCTCCTTTTCCTCAATATTTTCTTCAAAAAATTTCAACAATCTTCTGTTGAGCTTTTGAATGTAGTCATAAGTGTAAGCAAGTTTACTTGCCAAAGAGTCAAAAGAATTGTTGTGAACATATAATGAAACATAAATTTCATACAGACGCACTGGTGCTTTTCGTATTGCATTGTTATATTTTTCAATCTTGCTTGCAATCGAGCATTCTCCAATCTCTTTTGAAGCATCATCAAACAACTCTTTATTCCCATAGTAAAATTTGATTTCTTTTAATTCATCTTTAATTTTTTCAATTTTCATAAAACTCTCCTTAACTTTAATTTCTGGGAGTTTTAATAAAAAAACGCCCAGACGATAAAGTGATTCCTTTCACAAAATCACATTCGTCAAGGCGTTCTGTCTTTGCGACATCCCTTTTACACGAATCTTGCTTATAAAGTATTGAACAAGGTTTTATTTGAACACTGTTTCAGTTCGACCTTAATTGTGCCTTATAAACGAAACAAATTTTTTATTTGATCTTAATTATTCTTATCAACTGTTCTTTTGGTGTGTGTTGCTTTGAAAATATGACACATTTGCAAACACCACACTGACCTTTTGTAGAGCCATCATTCAGTGCAACAGCATCCATGTAGTTATGACACGCTGGACACTTAATTCTGACATTCTTTTGCGATAAAGCTGAATTTGTCACAATTTACCTCCTTCTCCCAAAGCACACAAAGTTGAAATTTAATAAACTGTATTGATAAGGTTGGGAACTCCATTATCACAGCAAATTATCTTTTGTGCCTTATCAACATACAACCGGGGCAGATTGTTTTGTTGACACTTAAAACAAGTCTTTCATAACTTTTACAGCCACTCCTTGAATTACAACATTATTGAAGAACATATCTTCCATATTATTATTTTCAGGATGCAACCTGACTTGTTTTCGCTTTTTATCCAAATAATAGCGTTTGAGTGTTGCTTCATCATCAACAAGTGCAACTATTATTTGACCTTCTTCTGCTGTATTTTGCATACGAGCAAAGACATAATCGCCATCATTTATTCCAGCATCAATCATACTTTCGCCATTTGCTACCAGAGCAAAGTGTTTTCCATATCCTAACAATCCTTTTGGAACTGGCAAATATCTTTCAATATTTTGTTCTGCAAACATTTTTGGACCACAAGCAATCTTTCCGACAACTGGGACGAACTCAACATCTCTTTTTCTATCCATTGTTTTTGTTCTTATTCCACGACTGCCACCATCGTTTTCAATCATTCCCTTTTCTTTCATTTCAGTCAAGTATTTATGAATACAACCTATTGAAAGATTAAGTTTGTTTGATATTTCAGTTATACTTGGGCTTCTTCCAGTTTGATTGAAATTTTCATCAACAAATGAAATTATATCTTGCATTATCTTTGGATCTTTACTTCTCACAATTTTCTCCTTTGCATTTCTATCGTGAAATTATTTTTCCGTTAGACATATTATAGAATTCACAAAATCAAAAGTCAATGATTTAATCAAAATTTTTTCACTAAGGTGGAATATTTTTGCTCGCTTTTTGCAATTCTTTGTCAGAATTTATCAAATCGACAAAAAGTTCTGCCAGAAGTTCCAGTTCTTTGTCTTTCATCTTGGAAAAATCAAATCCAACGGATGTTTCTTTTTTCATACTTTCTCCTTTTGCTACTTTGACTTTACAACAAAATTTGAAGAAAGTTTTTGCATTGTTTTATGAAAAATAAGGTTTATTTTATGAATTAAGCAACAAAAATTCGGACAAAGTTAGCAGAAAAGTTGTTTTTTCGCCGGTGGAGTGTATCAGAAAATATCTTTGCTGTCAAAGGGAAAAACATTTTTAGAAACATAAAAAGGAAAAGATTGCAACAAAAATCTTTTTCCTTTTTTCTTTGACATCAAATCTATTTCCTGATGAGTTAGGGGTGTCGAAAAAAATCGATGTTAATAAGGTTGTTGTGATGTAAGTAATGACTTTGTTCTAAGTTTGGCAATGTTAATCCTAAAACAAACCTATTGCCTTCCTTTAGAGTCAGTATGAACACTATTTTAATTCTTTTAACATTGATGTATTTCAAATTAAAAGGAGAAAAAAATGGAAAATAAAGCACTAATTTACACAAGACACATTGGCTATAGGGAATATGAGCCAGATGTCGAGAGTCAAAAACAGAAATGTTTGGACTACGCAAGGAGACACAATTATGAAATTGTTGGGATTTACTCTGACTCACCAGATGACAAACTAACTGTTTATCCTATGTTTGAAGAAATGAAGAAAGCAATAAAGAAAGTGAAAGTGAATAAAATCCTAATTAAATCAACTTCTATGCTTGGACGCAATTTCAACAAAACTTTTAATTGGCTCATTTCTTTAAAGCGAAAAGGGATTGATGTCATTTTTGTTGATCAAGAAGATTCTTTCTTTAACTCCTTCTTTGATTTTACCATTGAATATTTTATCAATAAGGGGAAAATCAAATGAAAACAGCAGTTGTTTATGCAAGATATTCCTGTGACAGACAAAATGAACAATCCATTGATGGACAGTTGCGAGTTTGCAAAGATTTTGCTGACAGAAATGACATTTTTATTGTTCAAACTTATATTGACAAAGCAATGACAGGAACAAATGACGAACGTGATGCCTTTCAGCAAATGCTTAAAGACAGTGACAAAAAGACATGGGATTTTGTGCTTGTATATAAACTGGACAGGTTTTCAAGAAACAAGTATGAAATGGCAATCCACAGAAAACACCTGAAAGATAATGGTGTCAAAATCCTTTCCGCAATGGAAAACATTCCGGAAGGACCAGAAGGAGTTTTGCTTGAAAGTTTACTTGAAGGAATGAATCAATACTATTCCGAGGAACTATCTCAAAAAACAAAGCGAGGGATGAACGAAACAAGATTGCAGGGAAACTTTATTGGTGGTTATGTAAACTATGGTTATGAGCGAGATGGAGCAAAACTGAAAATCAATGAAAACGAAGCTGAAATCTTAAAACAAATTTTCACTGATTATGCAAATGGAAAAAAGGTTTATGAAATTGTAAACGAACTTAATAGCAAAGGACTAAAAAACAAAGGGAAACCTTTCCGCCATTCAACAATTTACTATATGCTTAAACAAGAAAAATACACAGGTGTTTACACAATCAACAATGAACAGTTTGACAAAATATATCCCCCAATCATTGACAAAGATATTTATGCTATCGTTAAGAAACGAATTGATGCAAACAAACACGGTAAACACGTTGATAATGTAAACTATGTTTTGAAAGGAAAAGCATTTTGTGGCTATTGTGGAAGAATACTTGTTTCAGACACAGGAACATCAACAAGTGGAGAAGTGCGAAGATATTATAAGTGCAAATCAGTTAAGGAAAAAACACAATGCCAAAGTCAACGCATAAGAAAAGAATGTCTTGAAGAATTAGTCAGTAAAGCAATAAAGAAAATGTTTAAAAATTCAGAAAACACTTCAATGCTTATAAATAAAATTGTTGAAATGCACAACAAACGAAGTGGTGAAAATACAACAATACACATCTTGTTGTCTGATTTGTCAAATGTAAACAAATCGATTGCAAATATAATAAAAGCAATCGAACAAGGCATTTTTACCGAAAGCACAAAAGAAAGATTGGAAGGACTGGAACAAACAAAAAGAGAACTCCAAGAAAAACTTGCAATAGCGAAATCAACAGAAAAAATAAATATAACAAAGGAAGAAATAGCAAACTATTTTGAATACTCTCTGAAACAATGTCCACAAACAATGATTGAACTTCTTGTCAAAGAAATAAAAGTTTTCAACGACAAGATTGAAATTGCTTTCAATTATACAACTCAAAACTCTGAAACAGAACATCAAGAAATTTTCCTATTTGATGATCAGTTTTCTTTCAAAAGACGCTCAAAATCTGGCAATTATTACACAAAAACAAAAGACATAAAAGTTGTCGTTTTAATATAAAAGCCTCCAAATTTCATTGAAATAGGGGGCTTTTTTGCTGAAAAACTTACATTATATAAAAAACTTAAAAAAATTTTGTCAAACCCTTGACTCCCCCCCCCACTATGCTACAATGAAAGCAACTACGAGGGAGAAATTTTGTTGACCACAAGGAAAACATTCCGTTCAACTGGGGTTGTCACCTCTCCCCCGCTTTATAATAAGTACAAGAAAACATAAAGGAGGAAAAAATATGAAAACAATTTGGGAAAGAGTTGAAGTTCCAAATCCTGATTCAGGACGTACCCTTTGGACTTATAGAAACACTGAAACTGGCAAGACCCTGGATAAAAAGTTCGTGGAATTACCACTATGGAATATAGCCAAAAAAGAAGATGGTTCTTGGGTTTATGTGCATCCAAAAACTCAAAAAGAAATCGATATTATTGAAGAAGGTTTATTTAACGGATACTTTAATGTTAAAATAGCAGAGGAGGAATCTTGTTATTCAGTTTTCAATGCAAACACTGGGCTATTAAATGTTAGACATCGATATTGCACTGGCGATTATGATATGAAACAACACTTTGAATATATCTTAGACGAATGTCCAGAAGATTTTGTGCATTTGCCAACAGCAGTATTCAGACCTGAAAACAAAGATTTGTTAAATAAATTTACAATTGCCACAAGAAAGGGGCTTGAAAATTTGTGTGCAAAAGATGAAGAAGTTACAGAAGAAATTCAAAAACGTGCGGAAAAAGTCATAGAAATGATGAAAGAAAAAATTGAATTGGAAAAAGAAACAATTGAATTGGAAGACAAAGAAAAAGAATCAAAACAAGAAAGAATTGCTGAAAGTCAAAATAAATTCAAAGGCACACTTTCTGAATTTGACAAATTGTTTGGAGGTTCAAAAGATGGAAACGGCAAAGAGTAAAAAAGAATATCATGATTGGCTAAACTCCCAGTTTGCAGAAATCGACAAATTGATAAACAACACAAAAAAAGACTGAAAATTCAGTCTTTTTTCTTTAACTCAAAACACCCAAGATTGATGTTTTTGTTCATATGTTCAAATTAGTCTTCTTTTTGAACTTTTGCTTTTTCGTTTGCCTCTTTTTCTTCTTTTGGCACAATGCGTTTAAGGTCAATTCTGCCTTTTTCATCAACTTTAATAACTTCAACTTCCACGCTGTCGCCAACTTTGACAACATCTTCCACTTTGTCAACGCGTTTGTTGGAAAGTTTTGAAATGTGAATCATTCCTTCTTTGCCACCGCCAAGGTCAACAAAAGCACCAAAGTTCATTATGCGAGAAACTTTTCCGTCATAAACGTCGCCCACTTCAACAACTTCAACAATTGACATAATGATTTTCTTTGCCTTTTCGTTCATTTCTGCATCGCAAGAAGCAACAAAAACAGTTCCGTCGTCTTCAATGTCAATCTTAACACCAGTTTCGTCAATAATTTTGTTGATTGTCTTTCCGCCAGAACCGATGACATCTTTAATCTTTTCTGGGTCAATTGAAAATGTGATAATTTTTGGAGCATATTGTGAAAGTTGAGGACGAGATTCGCTGATGCAAGCAAGAAGTTTGTCCATAATGTACATTCTTCCAATCTTTGCACGCTCCAACGCCTCTGTCAAAATAGCTTTGTCAATTCCTTTGATTTTGATATCCATTTGAATAGCAGTAACACCCTTTGCAGTTCCTGTTACTTTGAAATCCATATCGCCAAGGAAGTCTTCAAGTCCTTGAATATCTGAAAGCACAGCAACTTTGCCAGACTTTTCGTCTTTAATAAGTCCCATTGCAATTCCAGAAACCGGAGCAGAAATAGGCACACCGCCGTCCATGAGAGCAAGTGTTGAACCACAAACAGATGCCATTGAAGAAGAACCATTTGAAGAAAGCACTTCTGACACAATTCTAAGAGCATAAGGGAAAACATCTTCCTTTGGCACAACTGGTTCAAGAGCGCGTTCTGCAAGAGCGCCGTGACCGATTTCACGACGACCTGTGCTCTTAATCATCTTTGCCTCGCCTGTTGCATATGGAGGCATGTTGTAGTGGTGAACATAACGATTTACTTCTTCGTCGTCCAAACCTTCAAGTTTTTGAACATCGCTAACAGTTCCAAGAGTGAGTGCAGAGAGCACTTGCGTTTCACCTCTTGTGAACACTGCTGAGCCATGAACTCTTGGCAAAAGACCAACTTCACACCAAATAGGTCTGATTTCTTCAAGTTTTCTGCCGTCTGGACGCACGCCATTTTCCAAAATATGTGCACGAACTTTTTCTTTCTTAACTTTGTAAAGGACATCGTTAATTTCGCGTTCCATTTCAGGATAAGTTTCAGCAAAATGAGTTTGAATATCTGCCTTTGCTTCCTCTTCGCGTCTTTCTCTTTCATGGCGGTCAAAAGTCTCCAAAACATGGTCATAGAGTTTGTCAGAATATTCGCGAACATCTTTTTCCAAATCTTCTGGAATGGTGTAATAAACAATCTTTGGATTTACTGGCTTTCCAATTTCAGCCTTTATTTCTTTGAGGAAATGAACAATCTTTTTGATTTCTTCATGAGCAAGCATAATAGCATCGAGCATAACGCTTTCTGGAACTTCATTTGCACCTGCTTCAACCATGAGAACAGCTTCTTCTGTTCCACTTACAGTAAGAGCGAGGTCGCTCTTTTCACGCTCCTCTTGATTTGGATTGATAACAAACTTGCCGTCAACCAAGCCCACTTGAACAGAACCAGTAGGTCCAAGGAAAGGAATGTCGGAAATTGCAAGTGCAAAAGAAGATCCGAGCATTGCAAGAGGTTCTGGTGAAACATCTGGGTCAATGGACAATGCAGTTGCAACAACAACGACATCGTGGAAGAAACCTTTTGGGAAAAGTGGTCTCAAAGGTCTGTCAATGAGTCTTGAAACCAAAATTGCTTTGTCGGAAGGACGACCTTCTCTCTTTTTGAATCCTCCTGGAATTTTGCCGATAGAGTACATTTTCTCTTGGTATTCCACAGAAAGAGGGAAGAAATCTTGTCCAGGTTTTGGTTCCGCGCTCATGGTAACATTGACCATAACAACAGTGTCTCCGCTTCTTACAAGACAAGAGCCGTTTGACTGTCCACAGAGTTTGCCAGTTTCAAAAGAGATATCTTTGCCGGCAACATTAATAACATACTTTTTGTAATCCATAATAATCTCCTAAAAATAAATACTTATCAAATTTTAACACATTGAAATCAAAATAACAAACAATTTGAAAAAAAAGGAGCAAAAAAATCGCTCCCCTTTTAATTATTTTATTTCTCTAATGCCAAGTTCTTGAATGAGTTTTCTGTAACCTTCGATATCTTTGCCTTTAAGATATTCCAAAAAGCCTTTACGCTTTCCGACCATTTTCAAAAGACCGCGTCTTGAATGATTGTCTTTTTTATTGGTTTTAAGGTGCTCAGTCAAGTGGTTAATTCTCTCAGTGAGAAGTGCAATCTGAACTTGAACAGAACCTGTGTCATTTTCTGATTGTTTAAACTTTGAGATAATTTCTTGTTTAACTTGTTTTTCCATGATAGCCTCCATTAAAATTTTAAACCGCTATAAGCACAGATGTAGGTTGAAGGACTCCAAACCCCGTGCCTAAGTTTTATCGACTTTGAAAGTATAGCATACTCCCCAAAAAAAGTAAAGGGATTAAGAGAAAAATTTCACTTTCTTTTCAATCATTTCGTCAATTCGAGAGATATAATCCAAAATAAATTTGCAGTTTGGTTGTCTTTCTATGCGATTTTCAAGGTTAAACACACGCTTTGAAATCGCACCTGCCCCTATTGCAATGACTGACGAAACATCTTCCATACTGTCAACATTAAAGATGCAAACATTGTCATCTCTAAAATATCCCACATTTTCGAGTCCACCAAGTTGATGTTTTTGGCGATAAAGATAATATGGTTTGTATCCATTTTCTTGCAAAGTCTTCTCTGCAAAGTCCACCATTTTTGGCACATCGCCAGCATATTTTTGTTCCTCACCACGAATTTGTGAAGCATTTTTAATTGAAAGTGTGTGCACAGTAATGTTGTGCGGATAAAGTTCAAGCAAAGTGTTTATAGTTCTCTTAAAAGTTCCCAATCTCTCGCCAGTGAGCCCAGCAATTATGTCCATATTTATCACAAAATCATATTCAAGTGCCAACATATATGCGTCCAACACTTGTTTGTTTGTTGTCTTTCTTCCAATCCTTTTCAAGGTTGCTTCACAAAAGGTTTGCGGATTGATTGAAATGCGTGTAACGCCATATTTTTTTAGAACATCAAGTTTTTCACGCGTAATCGTGTCCGCTCTGCCACATTCAACAGTAAATTCACTCACTGGATAACTTATTTGAGACAATAAGCGTTCAAGTTGCTCGGCATTAAGAACTGTTGGCGTGCCACCACCAATGTAAATAGTTCGAACAATATAAGATTTTTCTGTAATAACCTTCTTCACCGCTTCCAATTCTTTCAAAATGCAATCAAGATAAGTGTCCACTTTGTCTGCAACAGTGCAAAGTTCATTGGAAATAAATGAGCAATAATTGCATCTTGTCGGACAAATAGGGATATTGATAAAGAGGTCAATCAAATTGTCATTTTTTATTATACATTTTTGGTTTTTAATGACGCTTGAAGCAAGTTTCGCCTTCTCTGCCGAAACATGATAATCTTTGACCAACACCTCCGAGATTAAGTGAGGCTTAACTTCTCCTTTTTCCACAAGGTCACGCGCAAACTTTGTTGGTCTCACTCCCGTAAGTGAGCCCCAAGGCAAACTCTTTTTTGACAACAAACTCAAAACTTCATAGAGATGATTTTTGAAATGTCGTTTGAGCAAACTTTTCTCTTGCAGTTTATCCATTCCAAGAGGCATGATAAATTTTTGAGAATATTCTTTGTTTTCATTTCCACTGCCAATAACCAATTTACTTTCCAAATTAGTTCCAAAATAGGTGAAATGATGTTCAATAGAAAAAGGGCAGTCCCCCTCATCAAAAAAGAGATTGACCAAATCTTGCATATCTTTTTCAAAATCAATATTTTCACAAGATATTTTCATCATTCACTCCTATAAACTTTTCTTACAAATTTAAGATTTTGAAAACTCTTTATTGCTTCATCAATTTCATCTTTATTTGAGACCAAAAGAATGATATTAAAGACATATTCATCTTTAATTTCCTTAAAACCAAAACCTTTGAGTTTGTTTTTAAATGAGATAGCAATGTTGTTTAGCGTGTTTATCACACTCCCCACAAGGTCAGTATGGATTTTTATGACAGCAGTGAAACTTGCCCCTTTTGTATCCTGCCATTCTGCTTTGATAAGTCTTTCTGGTTCAAGATATTTCAGATTTGGACAATTGCTTCTATGAATTGTCACACCTCGTCCTCTTGAAATATAACCCACAATATCGTCACCAGTGACTGGACTGCAACAGCCAGCATAACGAATTAGCATGCCACTGTCCCCATCGACCAAAACACCATCTTTGTTCTTTTTTACAGTGATTGTTTCTTCACGGAATTGAGAAATATTGTCTTTGTTATAAAAATTGACAAGGCGACCAATAACTGAATTGATAGACAAACTCCCAGCACCAATTTCAGCGTATAAAACATCGAGGTCGTCCATCATGTTGCTGTTTGCAATTTTAAGCAAATACTCTTCTTTTGTTGTTTTGGATAAGTTCAAGTTTTTTGCTTTGATTGCTTGTTCCAGCATTGCCTTTCCAATGCGAATATTTTCTTCTTTCAGTTCGCTCTTAAAAAACGCTCGGATTTTTGAACGCGCGTTGTTTGTTTTTACATAACTCAGCCAGTCTCTTGACGGTCCCTTGCTGTTTGGATTTGTCAAAATCTCAACGACATCACCATTTTGAAGTTCAGTGACGATTGGGACCATTTTGCCATTTATCTTTGCCCCAACACAGGTATTTCCAACCCCAGAATGAACTGCATATGCAAAATCCAAAACAGTTGCACCAAGAGGGAATTCCAAAACTTTACCCTTTGGAGTTTGAACAAAGATTGATTCGCCATAAAGGTCAATTTTCAATGTTTCAACAAATTCTTCCGAAGAAAGACTATTGGCGTTGTCCAACATCTGTCTAAACCAAGTGAGTTTTTGGTCAAAATTGTTTTGTGTACGCTTTTCTTTGTAAATCCAGTGTGCCGCAATGCCATATTCAGAATATTTGTGCATATCAAAAGTGCGAATTTGAACTTCAAGTGGACGATTATTTTCAGCAATTATCGTTGTGTGCAAACTTTGATAACCATTTGGCTTTGGACTGGCAATATAATCTTTCACTCTGCCTTGCATAGGTTTGTAAATGGCATGAATTTTGCCAAGCACAGAATAACAATCCTCAACTGTTGGAACAAGCACACGCATTGCAATGATATCATAAATGTTTTCAAGCGAACTCTTTTTCTGTTTCAATTTTTTATATATACTAGAAAAATGTTTTTGCCTTGATTGTATTTCCCCTTTAACATTCAATTCGTCCAAAATATTTTGAAGTTTCGATTTTGTGGTTTGAATTTGCTTTTGGTTTGCCTCGTCTTCCAAAAGATGGTTGTTTTTCAATTCATTAAAGACTTTTGGTTCCAGAAGTTCAAAGCATTTGTCTTCAAAATCAAACTTGAATTGCATAAGTCCAAGTCTTTCTGCAAGTGGAGCAAAAATATCATTTACCATTTGAACATAATCTTTGTCTTCTTGCGTTAGAGGAAGTTTTATTTGATTTAAATCAAACAAAATTGTGGCAAATTTGACTATGACAATTCTCATATCTTGGCAGATTGCAACAAACATTTTTCTGATGCTTTCCACTTCGCCACTACGAGTGAGTGCACGCACATCTTTCACTGTAATGAATGTGTCATACAACTTTTTTTGTTCTTCTGTAAAATATTTGCTAGCAAGTTTATCGCTCTCGTTTGAATCTGTTTTTTGTGCTTGAAAAAGAATATATGGCACCAAAATATCTGCTTGCATATGATATTCAATCATAACATCAAGCACAGCATCGAGCCTTGGCAAATTGATTTCGTCAACAAAACAATCATCCACCAATTTTTTTTCATTTTCTGTTAGATGGAAATTATTGTATATTTTTGCTAAAATTAACTCTTTCATTTTGCTCCCAAAGTATTTTTTAATAATAAAAGTTTATTATAAAGTGAAGATTCTGTCAAGGATTTCTTTATATTTTGCTTTTGACCAATATACAAAAACATATCTTTTTCTTCATATATAAGTCCCAAATCTTTAAATACGAGATAAGCCACATAGAAAGTGTCAAATCCAACTTTTCCTTTCATTTTTTGCTTATATATATCAAAAATTGAGTGATATTTGATAAAATTTTTTGAAACCAAAGCCTTAAATATCTTGCCAAAAGTCTCTCTTGAAAGGTCAAGACTTTCAAAGCGTTCCATGTCAACCTCGCGTTCCATTGGCAAGCAGATTTCCGCCTTTGTAACCTCATTGAGTTTGGCGATAAAACCTTCATCAATCACTTTTGAAAGAAAGACAATTTTGCTAAAATTTTTCGCCCAATCAGTTCCAACTGGGGAAAGCAAAAGACTATTGTAACCTACTGCATTTTCACTGCAAATGCCAATATTATATATGCCGTCTTTGGAATATTCTTTGGAAAAATTAACAAAATCATAAGCCGAATATGCCACAAATGCCGTTCCAAAAACACTTTGAGAAGTGCTTGCAACAAAAGACAACAGTTCGCTTTGAGGATAATAGGAAAATTTTGCTGGTTTGTTGTCATCAAAACGCAGTTGCTCGTATTGCATTGGATATGTGTACATATGTGTATCTGGTGCAATGAAACTCCCCGGGTCAAAGTCACTGACCACACCATTTTTCCCTGAGCCTTGAAATTCAAAGATGAATGACTTATATCGAGCAAATTTAAGTTCGTTATAATTCTTTAAAAAATTGAAATAAACAAGATTTAAATCGCCAATTTTTATGTCACAATGTGCAGGACTATATTTTCTTGGAGTCAGTTCCACACTCTCAGCACTTATTCTAAATTTTGGTCGTGCGTTTCCACAGCCAAAAGGTTCAAGATATTGAAGTTCTTCCAGAAATCTATCGGTGATATCCTCATTTTTGATGTCGAGGTCATAATATTTGATTGGAATAAACACCTTGTCATTGACTTTTTCAAAGACAAACCCATTCACGCGACTGACAAACTCTTCGTAATGCTCCCGCTTTAAAGTCAAACCTGCCGCCATAGTATGACCACCAAATGTCTCCAAAATGTCTTGAAGAGAGGATAAAAGTTCATGAATATTTATGTCATCTATGCTTCGTCCAGAACCATGCAAGACATCTCCCACTTGTGAGAACAAAAAGACAGGGCGATTGTATTCTTCCACAAGTCTGGCACACGCAATTCCAAGAATGCCT
>JBJFCL010000027.1:0-52012 GCA_051888935.1 Candidatus Caccovivens sp.
CATGGGGTTTTACCCCACTTTGAAAAACCACGGGTTTTACCCGTGGATTTTTATTGTTTATTTATATATTCTTGCCCAAGTTTTTGGGCTTTTTTTATGCAATTTTGGTGTGTTGAATCCACTTTTTGTGTGCCATGAGTCTTTGAACCAATAAAATGTAGACAAAAATGACTGTCGTAGCCGTGTGGGTAGGCTGAAAGACTGGCTGGAAGATATGCACTTTCTGTGAGTTTGACAAGCACTGGGTGGCGCTCCCAAGAAGGTTTGTATATGCTTTGGTTCAACTTAATGTCGGCATGATTTCTTCCTCCAAGGGTGGTCGCTTGCAAAATTTCCTCACTTTCAAGGTCGACAATTTCAAAAGTTTGAGGCAAAATATGCAAAATGTCTTCCCATGTTAAGGATAAAATTTTGATTGAAGAGTCTGTTTCGCTTTGAATTTCGATTTCGTGATAGTTGTTGATTTCAGTTGCTTCTTTTGCACTGATATTTGTGTGGTTGGAAAAAATTGGGTAGGGAAATATGGAAGAAAAAACCGCTACCACCAAAACAAAAAATACACAATTGAAAAGCACCTTTTGCATACTAATATTTTGATTTATTTTTATATTTTCATTCATGAACAAAAAGTGTGTTCATAAAATATAGTATGTCCAAAGTTTTGAGTTTGGTTTTTCTGATTTTTGGCACTGTGGTTGGTTCAGGATTTTCCAGTGGAAAGGAAATCATGGTCTTTTTTGCACGCTTTGGTCCTATGTCTTATTTTTATATTTTGATGGCAGGACTCTTGTTTTTTTTCATATTTTATTTCTTTTTGATTTACGGCAAAAAAGTCAGCGACAATTTGGATAAATCCAAATGGTTGTCTTATTTGTCTGGGTTTATGTCGCTCGTGTTTTGTTCGTCAATGTTTGCTGGTATAAAAAGTCTTTTTGGTTATTTTCCCGATTGGATTTATTATCTTTTGATGATTTCTCTTGTTGTGATTTGTGTGTTTGTGACTTTCAGAGGAATACGAGGATTGGAAAGAATTAACCTTATTTTGATGCCTGTTACATCTGTGATTTTTTTGGCTGTGCTTTTCTTTGGAATGAGTATAAAGTCAAATTTTGCTTGTCAAGCAAATTCGTGGGCAGGGATTTTGTATTGTCCTCTTTATGTGGTTTTAAACACTTCGACAAGTGGTTTTGTGATTGCTAAGGCGGGAGATAATCTCAGCAAAAAACAGACTGTTCTTGTCAGCCTGTTTTCCACATTTTTGCTGGTTTTGTTTTTGATGCTTGGAAATTTTGTTTTACAGCAAAACTCTGAAAGTTTTTTGAGTGATATGCCGTTTCTTTATATTGCTTCAAACAATCCTGTTGTTTTTTGTCTTGCGTTTGTTGTTATTTTGGTGGGATGCTTTACCACTTTGATTTCGCTTATGTTTACGCTTAAAAACGCTTTTAAACCTACTCTAAAAAGTGACAAAATCAGCACACTTTTGGCAGTGTTCTTACCACTTTTTATAAGTGGATTGGGCTTTTCGCAAATAGTTTCTTTTCTATATCCAATTTGCTCG
Organism: Candidatus Caccovivens sp.; assembly: GCA_051888935.1. Classification (GTDB taxonomy): domain Bacteria; phylum Bacillota; class Clostridia; order Christensenellales; family UBA1242; genus Caccovivens. The sequence continues at coordinate 1,562 of JBJFCL010000027.1, forward strand.
GTGCTTGGGGTTTTGATTTTGTTATTTTCGATATTTTCGTTCGAGCAGACTGACGGCATAATACATCAAAAACGCAAGGACGCAAAGAATAAAGGTGGCGGCCATCACTAAATCAATCTTGAAGATTTGTCCGCCATAGACAATCAAATATCCAAGTCCTGCTTTGCTGGTCAAATATTCTCCCATGATGCTACCTACCCAACTCATTCCAACATTGATTTTTAATACTGAAATAAAATCAGGCATCGATGATGGCAGAACCAATTTGAACAAAATTTGAAATTTGTTTGCGTGCATTGATTTAAGTAGCAGAATTTTGCCTTCGTCAACAGATAGAAACGCTGAAAGCATACTCATTGTGGTGATGACAATACAAATTAACACACACATAGTGATTATGGCGGTCGTGCCAGCACCTACCCACAAAATAATGACTGGCCCCAGTGCAATTTTTGGAAGCGAGTTTAACACAACTATATATGGCTCAAAAATTTTGCGTACTTTTTCGTTCCACCAAAGAATTACGGCGATGAGATATCCCATAACTGTGGCGATTGCAAAACCGACAAGAGTTTCATATAAAGTGGTCAATGTGTGTCCCAAAAGAGTGCCACTTTGTGCCAGTGATATGATTTGTGCAATTATTCTTGATGGCGAACTGACATAAAATGCGTCCACGAGTCCATAATGTGTGGTGATTTCCCATAAAGCCAAAAATGCCACCAAAATAAATATACGGAAAAAGATAATGACAAATTTGTCTTTCATCAAGCGATTGATGTATGTTTTGTGCGCTTGCGAAAAGTTAGGTCGAATTTTTTTGTGTATCTTTGTTTTCATTTGTAAGTTCTCTCCAAATATTATCAAAAAGTTTTCCGAAACGCATATCCTCTCGTTTTTTTAGAGGTGTTTCTCCGTCAAGATTTAATATAAACATATCTTTCACTGTCGCTGGGCGAGCAGTAAGCACCAAAATTTTGTCCGACATTGACAACGCTTCTGAAATGTCGTGTGTGACAAGCAGAGCGGTCTTTTTTTCGCTTTTTATTATCTCATATACATCATCGCATACAGATAAGCGTGTTTGAAAATCAAGTGCAGAAAAAGGCTCGTCAAGAAGCAAAAGTTTTGGTTCCAGTGTTAGAGTTCGAATGAGTGCCACACGCTGTCTCATTCCACCACTTAGTGAGCGTGGTTTTTGGTCTTTGAAAGAATATAAGTCATATTTTTTCAAAAGTTCTTCTGCTTTTTGCAGTTTTGCATCTCTATCAATCGGTTTTTGAATTTCCAATCCCAAGGTTATATTTTTCCATACACTTCGCCATTCAAACAAATGGTCGCGTTGGAACATATAACCTATTTTTCTTGTGTCAATTTTTTCCTCTCCGTCCAATATGATTTGCCCAGAACTTGCTTTCAAAAGCCCCGCAGTCAAAGATAAAATGGTTGTCTTTCCACAACCACTTGGACCTACAAGTGAGACAAAACTTTCCTCTTCAATTGAAAAACAAACATCTTTTAAAGCAAAAATTTCGTCATCTTTGGTCTGATACCAATAGTTGACATTCTTAAATGTTAAGATATCGTTCATGTAAGTTCTCCTTACAAATACATTCTATTTTTGTGGCGTAATTTTGTTAAATTTTTGGCACATTTTCTTGAAATACCTCTTTTTTCCTCTTAAAATGTGGGCAAAGTTGAAAAAAGGACAGACATGGAAGAGGAAGAAATCAAAAGAGCATTACTTAAAAGAGCAGTTGGTTATGAGAGCGACGAGATTGTTGAAGAATATTCCACTGACGAAAACGGCAATGCGGTGCTTGTTAAGAGAAAAATTACCAAAAAGTATAATCCTCCGGATATAAATGCACTCAAATTTTTGCTGGAACAAGAAGAATTTTCTGATGATGAAATTTCCAAAATGACTGACGCAGAACTTTTGGCGGAAAAACGCCGTCTTTTGCAACTTTTAAAAGAAAAGGAGAATGAAGATAATGAAAATGCAGGAATGTAAACATCAACTTTTATGCGACTTTTATGGTTGCAAAAATTTGGCAAAGTACAGTTTTAGCACCAAGGGGTTTATTAGACGCGACCTCGTGTTTTGTGAAGATTGTATGAAAAAAATGTTTGAGTGTTTTTCAAAAGCTTGTGTGCCAAAGGCGGTCGATGCGCCTTTTAAACAAAAAAGAAACAAAAAGGAGAATGTATGAAACAAAAAACAGTGGATATTGTCAAAGAAACATTGGCTGACTTTGAACAGCGTGTTTCAGCAAGAAAGAGTTTTGACAGTCAATGGCAATTGAACATGAATTTTTACATGGGTAACCAATATTGTGATGTCGGATATGGACACTTTGTGCACGAATTGGACAAGCAATATTTTTGGCAGGAGAGAGAAGTTTTTAATCACATTGCACCAATTATAGACATAAGAATGTCCAAACTTGCCAAAATCAAACCAAAAATGACAATTGCACCAGCGACAAACGAAGAGCAAGATATTTACACAGCAAAAGTCGGCAAAAAAGTGTTGGATTCTGTTTCCAATAAGATGAACTTGATGGCAAAAATAAATCAAGCAACCAAATGGAGTGAAATTTGTGGCACGAGTTTTTACAAAATTTCTTGGAACAGCAATCTTGGACAAGTCGTGGCACTTGAAGAAGACGGAAAGAAGATTAAAACTGGCGATGTTGATATTTCTGTTTGTTCACCATTTGAAATATATCCTGACAGTTCCACACATGAAAATTTGAATGAATGTCAAAGTCTCATTCATGCCAAAGCTTACACAACCGCTCAAATAAAACAAATGTATGGAGTTGATGTTGAGGGGAAAGATATCAATGTTTATTCACTTGATGGAGTTACTTCTTCTTTGGGTGGACTTGGCTACAATGGAATGGCAACAAAACTCATTGAAACAACAAGGCATGACAGTGCGATTGTGCTGGAAAAGTATGTCAAACCAAATGAGGAATTTCCAAATGGGAGACTTTTGATTATTGCTGGCGACAAACTTGTCTATGACGGCGAACTTCCATATATAAATGGCATTGACGGCAAGCGTGAATTTCCATTTGTTCGTCAAATTTGCAACGAGGAAGTGGGCAATTTCTGGGGTGTGTCAATGATTAACAGACTTATTCCAATTCAAAGAGCATACAACGCTGTCAAGAACCGAAAACATGAATATTTAAATCGACTTACAATGGGCGTTCTGGCAGTTGAAGATGGCAGTGTTGATATCGACAATTTGGAAGAAGAAGGACTTGCTCCGGGAAAGATTTTGGTCTATCGTCAAGGTTCAACCGCACCGAAATTTTTGGGAGGAGAAAATGTTCCGTCCGACTTTGATAAAGAAGAGGACAAACTTTTGGAAGAGTTCTCAACTATTAGTGGAACAAGTGAAATTGGCTCAATGGAAAGTGTTTCAACTTCGCTTTCTGGCGTTGCATTGGAACTTTTGATTGATGAAAATGAGACTCGTTTAAAATTCACAACCGACAGCATAAAGTCGGCAATTAAGACAATCGCAAAACATATATTGAGACTTTATAAACAATTTGCCACATTCCCAAGACTCATCAAAATTGTTGGCAACGACGGCGAACTTGACGCGATTTATTTCAAGGGCAGTGATATTTCCAGTGATGATGTTCAATTTGACACTGACAATGAATCCAATGACACACTCTCACAGCGTCGTGCTATGATTTTTGACTTATTGGATAAAGGGCTTTTGTATGATGAAAATGGCAAGTTGACAAACAGCATGAAGGCGAAAGTTATGGAAAATATCGGTTTTGGTGCGTGGGAAAGTTCTGTTGATCTTTCTGACCTTCACATCAAAAACGCAGATGCTGAAAATGTTGCAATGCTTTCTGGAAAAGATGTTGAAGTGAAAGAAATTGATGACCATGCACTGCATCTTACACAACACATTTCATATATGCTTAAAGTGCTTTACAGTCAAGAACAGATTGACAAAAAGATTGAAGAAAATTTCTTGAAACATATAAGAGCACATAAAAATTTGAAAGGAGAATAATATGAACGAACAAAATTTTGAGGAACAACCAAAGGAAGTTGAAACTTTACAAGAAGACAACATCCAGCGCTCCTCTGACGACGAAAAAGAAGTTGAAGAAATCACAAGTGAAGCAGAAAGGGGCGTTCCCGTAGGAAAATTTAAAAGTGTTGAGGACTTGGAGAAGGCTTACAACTCTTTGCAGTCGGAATTTACAAGAAAGTGTCAAAGGCTGGCCGAACTTGAAAAAGACAAAATGTCAAAAGAAAGTGTTGAAGACAAATTTGATGCGAATTTTAAGACATTCCTTTTGGAAAATCAAGAGGCATTTTCGTACGCTGATGAGATAAAAAACGCTGTCAGAAGTGATGAATCTCTCAAAAATGACGAAAAGGCATTTGACAAAGTTTGGGCGAAGATGGTCTATGAAAAAATTTCCGCTCCGAACAAAGTAGATGAACCACTGGTTCAAAATCTTATCTTAAAAGATGAAAATTTAAAAAATTTGGTAATTCAAAATTATATGAAACAACTTCAAGAAAACAAAACACCTATTGTTATGTCTTCGGGTGCAGGGGAAAGGGTGACAAAGCCTGTCACCCCAAAACCTGACTCGTTTGAAAAAGCAAAACAAACGGTCTTGGACTTGCTTTCATAAACAAAAAGGAGAAAATAAATGGTTACATTATCAAGTGCAGAAAATGTGCTTAAAGATGTCTATTTGGGCGTTATTGCTGACCAAATAAACACAAAAACAAATCCGCTTTTTAGCAGAATTAAAAGAAGTACAAGAAATATTGTGGGCAAAGAAGTTAGAGTTGCTGCTCCAATCGGCATCAATGGTGCTGTTATGGCAGGAAGCGAAACAAGTGAACTTCCAGAAGGTGCAGACAGACCTTATATTTCTTTTGTTGCACCACTCAAAAACCTTTATGGTAGATTTGAAATTTCTGACAAGGCAGTAAGATGCTCTTCAACTGATGTAAACTCTTTTGTAAATCTGTTGCAAGATGGAATGGACTCTCTTCTTAAAGCAAGCGTCTTCAACCTTTCAAGAATGATTTATGGCGATGGAACTGGACTTTTGGCAACTCTTACAGTTGGCTCAGATAGTTCTATCACAGCAGACAGTGTTGGGGCAATCGCTCCTGGAATGATTGTTGATGTTTATAATTCAACAGCAGTTAGAGCATCAAATATTATGATTTCAAGCGTGGACGAAGCAAGCAAAAAAATCACTTTTGCTCAAACTGTAACTGGTCTTGCCACTGGCGATAAAATCTATGTTCATGGTTCAAAAGACAACGAAATAATCGGTCTTAAAGGAATTAGAAATAATGCGACTTTGTATGGGGTTGCAAAATCTTCTTATCCAATTTTGAACGCAAAAACTTATACTGCTGCTTCTTCTGATACTTTTGACGAAGATTATGTGCAAGGCATCATCGACGACCTTGAAATGGCAGGAACTTCTGTAAACTTTATCAACTGCTCATATGAACTTAAAAGACTCTATCAAAAATATTTGACTCTCTATAAGAAAAACATTGAGTACACAACTTTGGAAGACGGAATGAAAGTTCTTACTCACTTTGGCACACCTATTGTTCCAACAAATCAAGTGGGTGCTGACGAGTGTTATTTCTTGAACACTGATGACTTTATGTTCTATGAACTTGGAGATTGGAAGTGGCTTGAAGATGAGGCCGGAAGAGTGCTTAAACAACACCCAACAAAACCTGCTTACTCTGCAACTCTTGTGAAATACACTGAACTTGTTTGCCACAAACCTAATGGTGTTGGCTTTGTAAGTGGTCTTTCAACTTCTGTTGCAAGCAACTAATAGAGGAAAAACTGTATGAAAAAGTCATTTGAAATTGAAAGCGATGCGCTTGACATTGTCAGTAGGCTAAGATCCATTGACAGAGATTATTTTGTTATGTATAACCCAGAGCGCCAAAAGTTTGAGATTCACTCTCATGGTCAGGGGATAAATACATATTGTTTGACCGTGCCGTATGATCAGTTGGATGAGCGAACTGTGACGCTGGTTTTAAAAACGAGGGTTCAAAACAGTGACAAACTTTTCGAGGAGATGGAAAGGGAGAATCTGAAATGGGAAAAATCGGTCGAAAAAGGTGTTTTGAATGACTTTGAGGAGAAACTTTTATGCAAGTTTTAGATATAATTAAAATGGTTTGTGAATTTGTGGGAGAAAAAGAACTTCGTGCAAAACTTGACAGCATTGAAACTGTCACTTTTTCAGCGCGTGAACAAGAAAAACTTGATACGCTTGTTGACTGCTTCAATTTGGTTAACCAAGAAATTGCCAGCGATTATTTACCGTTTTTGACCAAGGAAGAGGTGGAAGGAGGGGAAATTATACCCTTTTCTTCCCTCTCAAAAGCAGTTATAAACATTTATAAAGTTAAGAATCGCTTTGGATTGAATTTGAAGTTCAAACTCTTTCCAGATTATGTGCAGGTGCAGGGAAATCCAAAGACCGTTGTTTATAGTTATCTTCCACAAGATGCCTCAATAAACAGCACGGTGGAAATGTATAATGGACTTAGTGCCAGAGTTTATGCATATGGAATGGCAAGCGAATTTTTGCTGATTGATGGCATGAGTGAAGATGCTGAAATTTGGGAAGAACGCTTCAAAGAAAGTTTGTTTGTTTTGTCTCGAAAACGCGGTGAACATCAAATGCCTTGCAGGAGTTGGTTTTGATTTTTTATAAGAATATAAAAAAACACAAACCTACCACTGAGAAAAATATTGTTTTCTCGGTTTTTGGCAATGGTATTGTGTCAGGTAAAGATGATTTGATTGCAAAACCAAATGAATGCAAAGAATTTTATAATCTTTCATTTGTTGATGGGGCACTCAAAAATGGTCTTGGATTTGAAGACTTGACGGTTCCAGCATCTTTGGACGCGTTGAATGTGACACATGGATACAATTTTGCTGAAAAAATCGATGAAATTAGGGGGATTTGGTTGGATAGATGGTATTCGCAAGAAGATGCTCGATTTATTTATCAAATGCTCTTAGTTGACTCCAACAACACTGTGTGGTCAATTCCGTTTCTAGATGAATATGATGGAATGGTGTGGTTGAAATCAAACAAATTGACTTCCACACCATATTATAACTGCCAATATCGCATCGACAACCAAGACTGCACACTTTTCTTTTCTGAACAAGGAATGGTGTATTTGGCACCATTTGCAGAAGGCGTATATGACAATGTGCCACCACTTATTTCCTGCGTGGTGCACTATGATAACTTTTTTGGAATCACCAACACAAACCGAAACACTTTGGTCTACACGACCAACTTAAATTTAATAAATTGGTCAGATGAAGAAAATTCAACAATAGAATTTTTGGATAATAGAGGCTCTTTTACAAAACTTGTTGCCTTTAATGACTATGTATATTTATTCAGAGAAAATGGGATTACAAAAATCTCAATTTACACCTCAAAAAAAGACTTTTCGTTCACACATTTATACACCGCTCCTTCAAAAATTTTTGAAGAATCAGTTTGTGTATGCGGCGACAGAGTGCTGTTCATGACGCGAGACGGATTTTATTCTTTTAATGGCAATTCAATTGACAAAATCATGCCAGAAGCAGATGTCTATTTCAAAAATCTGGACAATTCAAATTGCTCTTCTGCCTGCTTAAACGGGAAATATTATCTTGCCACAAAATGTGACTTCGGCGATGGTCAAACTGTGGGTTGTGAAAGCGAAGCATTTGTCAATAATGTGCTTTTTGAAGTGGATATTGACACATATGAACTTCAACTCTATCGTGGAGTGGATATTCGAAAAGTCTTGGCTGTGGATAACCCTTTCACAAACAAATTGTGTGCGTGTTTTTACAATGCAAACAAGCAGAGAGTTGGGCAACTTACAAAGAACGGCGCAACTTTTGGCAGTGCCAACGCAAAATTGTGGAAATCTTTTAAAACTGACCTCGAAAATAGAGGTAAACGCAAAAAAATAAAAGAAATTGTCATTAATTCCAAGTACGATTGTCAAGTCGTAATTTCTTCTGATGAAGAGAGTAAAATTTTTGAAATTTCTGGAAGTGAAAAAGAGCAGAGATTGCCGATAACACTGTATGGAAAAATATTTGAAATTGAATTTAAAACCAATCAAGCAAATATAGAAATAAGTAAGCCTATGCTCGTGTTTGATGTTGTTTCATGAAAATCGTTTTTGATGACAAAACCAAGTTTTTTAGAATAAATTGTTTTTGTCAAACCGGTGACTATGTCACAATGAAAAAATTGTTGAAACTTGGAGAAAATCATGGAAATATGGAATGAAATAATTAGTATAGTTGTCAGCAATGGTGTGTTTGCTATATTGTTTGTTTGGTTGTTTTGGTATCAACTCAAAGACAGTTCTAAGCGTGAGGCTAAGTATCAAAAAACGATTGAACAATTAACTGAACATTTAAAAATTCTAGATGATGTTAAAAACGACCTTACAGAAATTAAGAGCTATCTTAAAAATGGAGATGAATATGAAGAACTTCTTTAATAAATTTCGTTCTTACAGTTTTTGGGTAAGTTTGTCTGGGGCAATAATAATTCTTCTTAACGCATTTGGCAGAGCATTTGGCTTTAAAATTGAAAATCAAATTGTGGAAGATTGTATTATGGCTGTTGCTGGGGTCTTGGTTGTGCTTGGAGTTTGCTTCAAGACGCCAAATGGAGAAACAAACGAAAAAGATGAAAGTGATTCTGACAATGAAGTTAAAACCGAAAGTCAAGATGAATCAACTGAAAATGTAAAAAAAGAAAATAATGAAGATGTGAATAAAAATTCTTAATAATGTATAAATATACACAAAATCCCGCACAAAATTGTGCGGTTTTTTGTTGTGAATCTCCTTTCTTTTTTTTGATGATTGTTTTAACAATAAGAAATTTTTAGATTTTACTTGAAATAAGGTAAGAAAAGTGTTATTATAATTATAAGTAATAAGGAGGGGATTATGAAAAAGGTTTTGTATACCATTTTGTCAATCTTGTCAATTGTCTACATTGCATTTTTGGCAGTTGCCGTAGTGAAAAGCAACACAGCATGGAACCCAGATATGGGTTGGTTTACCAAGGTTTTTGACCTCATTGTAAACTTTGGCGGTGTGGCAATTATTTTTGCATTTGCACTTGTCAATTTTGCTGGAAGTCCACTTAAAACAGTTTTCTTTATTTTGCTGATTTTGGCAATTGTATGCTATGTGATTGTTATGTGCGTTCCTGACTTCTTCTACAATTTGTTCGCACCAGCAGAGGGTGCAGCAACATTTTTAATGTAAGGCATTTTTGTGGATAAATTTATCATTGTTGACGGCAACAGTTTGGCAAATAGGGCATTTTATGCAATGCCCTATTTAACTAATCGTAAAAAACAACCGTCAGGTGCGGTTTTTGGCTTTGCAAATTTGCTGGTAAAACTTATTGTTGAACAGCGTCCAAAATTTTTGGCAGTGGCGTTTGATCATGCACGAAAGACATTTAGGAACGATTTATTTGCCGATTACAAGGGTACGAGAAAAGAAACTCCACCTGATTTGCGTGCACAATTTCCAATTATAAAAGAGATGCTCTTATGTCTTGGTGTGAAGGTGTTTGAAGTTTCAGGAATTGAGGCTGATGATATCATTGGAACATTAGCAAAGAATTCTAATTGCCAAAATATTTTGGTGTCCGGTGACCGCGATTTGTTGCAACTTATTGACAATCACACAGAAGTGTGGTTGACAAGAAAAGGCGTGACTGAAATTGAAAAGTACGACGAAACATATTTATACGAAAAATACAATTTCAGTCCTTCTGGTATTATTGATTTAAAAGCACTTATGGGAGATGCTTCGGACAATATTCCTGGGGTGGCAGGAGTTGGAGAAAAGACGGCACTTTCGCTTTTACACAGTTATTCCACTTTGGATGGAGTGTATGAGAATTTGCAAAATATCTCTGGTAAACTCCAAGAAAAACTCGCTGATGGTAAAGCAAATGCTTATATGTCTAAACAACTCGCAACCATCAAAACTGATTGCGAAATTGAATTTTCTCTTGATGATTGTATTTATTCCTTTCCTTTTTCTCAAAAAGTAAAAGATTTTTTTGATGAGTGGGATTTTAGAAGTCTTACAAATCGAAAAGATTTGTTTGCGGAAGGAGTTCGTTCTTCCAACATTGTTGCAAAGCGTTCAGCTTTGCAGACACTCGATGATGTCGAAAAATTAAAACTTCAATCAAATAATTATTTTTGCTTTGATATTGAAAAATTGGAGTTTGCTGGAACGGCGAACGAAGTTTTTTATTTGAAGAAAGAACTTGACCTTTTCTCTATGGCCGAAAGTTTGAGTGTAAATGATGTGCTTTTGTCACTTAAATCTATTTTTGAAGATGAAAATATAATAAAAATCACTTACTCTTCAAAAAATGATTACAAAATCTTGAAAAAATTGGGAATAGGTTTTGTCAATTTTTTTGATATTGATATCGCAAGTTATGTGCTGTATGCAGGCTTGCCAAAAAAAGAAAAAGTTGAACTGGTTGATTACATAAACACCAAAAATCAACTTGATGAGTTACTTGACAAAGAATGCGTTCGGGATATATACGAAAAAGTGGAAATTCCTCTTGCAAAAGTGCTTGCTGACATGGAAGAAGAAGGATTTAAGATTGATGGAAAAGTCTTGCAATCTTTGGCTGACAAATACAACGAACTATTGACCAATTTGACTGAAAAAATTTACTCTCTTGCAGGTGAAGAATTTAACATAAATTCTCCAAAACAAGTGGCACATATTTTGTTTGATAAGTTGGGCTTGAAAGCGTTTAACAACAAAAAACAGTCCACCAATTTTGCCGTTTTGGACGATATTCGTTGGCAACATGAAATTGTTGATAAGATTATTTCTTACAGAAAAACAAGTAAACTTGTCAGCACTTATATAAATGTTTATCAAAATATTGAAAAGACCAGCGGAGATGTCATTCACACTGTCTTTAATCAAACACTTACATCGACAGGAAGATTGTCTAGTTCTGAACCAAATATGCAAAACATTCCGACTCGTGAAGAAGAGGGGAAAAATTTGCGTAAGATTTTTATCTCTAAATATCCAGATGGTCAGATTATTTCAGCAGATTATAGCCAAATTGAACTGCGTCTTTTGGCAAACATGGCTCATGAGGACAGCATGATTGAGGCATATAATCAAGGAATTGACATTCATACCAAAACTGCCAGTGAAATTTTCGGCGTGCCAGTGACAGAAGTAACACCAAGTCAAAGGCGTGAGGCGAAGGCGGTCAACTTTGGAATTATTTATGGCATCAGTGATTTCGGATTGTCTCAAAATATCAAAACATCTGTGTCAAATGCAAAACATTATATTGAAAGTTACTTTGACAGATATCCCAAAATTAAAGAATTTATGGACAAAAATGTGGAGTTTGCTCACGAAAATGGCTTTGTACGCTCTTATTTTGGGCGTATTCGTCATATTCCAGAAGTGAAATCGTCCAATATGAATATTAGAAAATTTGGTGATAGAGTGGCAATGAATATGCCTCTTCAAGGCACTGCATCGGATATTATAAAAATGGCAATGGTCAAAATTGCGGAAAGATTGAAAAATATGAAAAGTCATATGATTTTGCAGATTCATGATGAACTTATTATTGATGCTCCATCACAAGAGGTGGAAGAAATAAAAAATATCCTTAAATCATGTATGGAAAGTGTTTGTGATTTTGTTGTGCCTCTTACAGTCTCGGTTTCTTCGGGACATAATTTGTTTGAATGTAAATAAACCTTATTTTGTTAGTAAAATTGTTTGACTATTTGATTGGATTTGAGATAAAATAAAGATGGTGATATATGCAGTATTCAAGAAAAATGGGCTTAGATTATGGAAAAGCAAGAATAGGAGTGGCATTTTCGGACTTGTCATCAACTATTGCTGGTGCTGACCATATCTATAAGACAAAAAACGAGCAAGCGGATCTTGATTATTTTGCAGGTCTCATAAAAGATAAGTCAGTTGATGTTGTTGTTTTTGGATTGCCACTTAATGCCGACGGAACAGAGAGTGAAATGTCTCAAACGGTCAGAGAGTTTGCTGGAAAACTTGAAAAAATGACAGGTGTTGGAATTGTTTTTCAAGATGAACGATACACTTCGTTTGAGGCGGAAGAGTATCTCAAAGAGGCGGGCATAAAGTGGGAGAAGCGTAAAGAACTTCTTGATAAAATCTGTGCACAAATAATATTACAAGACTATCTTGACAAAAAATAAAGGAGATTTTTATGGATAAGAAAAAATTACAAAAAATTGAAGAAGCGTCAGAAGCAGCAGAAAAAGAAGTTGGAAGACCAAACATTTTGGATGTTTTGCTTGATGAGGATAACAAAGACCCTATCGTGCTTGTTGATGACAAAGGGAAACAACTTTCTTTTGAACAAATTGCTGTTATCCCTTACAATGACAAAGTTTATTGCGTTTTGAAACCAATTGATGAGATTGAAAATGTTCAAGATGATGAAGCTATTGTCTTCTATGTTGACGAAAGAGAAGGTAGAGAGCCTGTTCTTGTTGTTGAGACAGACGAAAAAACAGCTATCAATGTTTTTGATGAATATTACAATCTTCTTGATGAGGCAGAAAGTAAAAAATAAACTATATAATAAAAAATAAATAAGAATTGTCAATTTTTGATTTGTATTGTTTTTTGTCGCACTATTTTTTATGGTGCGATTTTTTCGTTTTGTGTTTGTTAATGAATATTTTTGTTTGTTTGGTGTCAAAATAAAGTTACAAGGCGGTGTTTGCCTTGAAAAAGGGAGGTAAAACTATGTTTGGAAGAAAGAAAGCAAACAAGGCAAGTGTGGAAGCAAGCAATGAGGCAACATCTTCAAAAATGTCAAAAGCTACAACAAAATCCTCTTGCAAGTCATCTGCAAAAGCAAGTGGAAAGAAGACTTCTACAAAAGCTTGCAAATAGTTGCACTCCAATCCAAAAAAACCTGCTATGTGAGCAGGTTTTTTATTGTTTATAGAAAGATGACTCGTTTATTGTTCAATTTATATATTTTAACCAGTCATTAGGGTATGGCGCTTCAATAACAATATGTTTTCCAGTTCGGAAATGAATGAAACTTATTTTTTTTAAAATTAAAAATGTATGATTTTCTAGTGTTGATGTGCCATAAAGAGTGTCGCCATATAAAGGATTGTTGTTGTGAGAAAGATGGACGCGTATTTGGTGCGTTCTGCCTGTTTCAAGTGTGAGTTTGACAAGTGTGAGAGCTGGAAAATTTGATTTTTTAATCACTTGAACATGAGTTATTGAAGGCTTTCCTTGTGGTGATATGATTCTTTTCATTTCGTTTATGCCGTTGTTTGATATTGTAAGAATAGGGGCATTAATCGTGAATCTTGTTTGTTTAAATTCTCCTTCACAAAGGGCGTAATATTCTTTTTTTAAGTCCTTTATGCGATTGTAAGCAAACAGATTTTTTGCAATAATGACAATTCCTGCGGTTTCTTTGTCGAGACGATTTATTATTCTTAAAACAAAATTTGGGGTTGTTTTTTGCATATATGCCACAACTCGTCCGCCTAAATTGTCGTTTATGTGTGAACGGGTTGGAATGCAAGCGAGATTGTGAGGTTTGTTGACTATTAAAAAATCGTCGTCCTCATACAAAATGTCTAAGTTGCCTTCGGATACAGGAGTGGAAGTGGAGAAATCAAAATTTTTTGCAATTTCTAAAATGTCTCCATTGTGTAATTGGCTGCGTAAAGTGCCTGCTTTTCCATTTATTTTGATTGAATTTTGTGTCTTTCGAAGATTTTTGATAAATCTTTCTGAGATGTTTGTCTCTTTTAAAAAGAAATAAACGGTTGGTTTTGTTAGGTTTGAAATATCTAAGACTTTGAAATTTTCGTATTGTTTCATAATGTGATTTTAGCATACATTTTTGTTTTGTCAAAATTTTTTTGGCAATCGTTTGACTTAAAAGGAGCGTTATGTTAAAATTAGGACATTATAAAAGCGATGATAAAAGACTAGTAGGCATTTTGATGTTCATACAGAGAGTTCATGTTGGGTGAGAGATGAGCAGAAATAGAAATGTTGAATTCACTTTTTAGCTGTGCTTTGAAATGAAAAGAGTAGAAGTCACCGTTTGTGCTTGCGTAAAAGCAAAATAAGTTGCCTTTTTGGCATAAAATTAGGTGGTACCACGACCAAAAATCGTCCTAATACTTTTGGGGCGATTTATTTTTTTAGAAGGAGATGTTATGAAAGAAAAACTTGAACAAATTTTGCATAATGGTTTGAAAGAAATTGATGATGCAGAGGACTTAAAAACTCTTGACGAATTGCGTGTTAGATACCTTGGGAAAACTGGGGAACTGACTGCAATTTTGCGTGGAATGAAAGATGTTCCAGCTGAAAGTAGGCGTGAAATCGGCACACTTGCAAACTCTGTCCGTGAAAATTTGGAAAAAGAAATTTCACAAAAATTGTGTGATTTGGAAAATGCAAAACTTCTTGCTGACATGGAAAAGGAAAAGGTTGATATTACTGAACCAAGTAAAGGTGTTAAGAAAGGTGCTCTTCATCCACTCACAAGATTTAACAACAAATTTATGGAAATTTGTGTTGAAATGGGTTTTACTGTTATACAAGGTCCAGAAGTTGAGACAGATTATTATAATTTTGAAGCACTTAATGTTCCAAAAAATCACCCAGCAAGAGATATGCAAGACACATTTTTTATAACAGATAACATTTTGCTTAGGTCGCAAACATCAAATATGCAGGTTAGAGCGATGGAAACGATGAAGCCTCCTTTTAAAATTGTTTGTCCTGGAAGGGTTTACAGAAATGATAGTGATAGTTCTCACTCTCCAATTTTTAACCAATTTGAAGCGCTTGTAATTGATGAAAACATTGGACTTAAAGATTTGATGCTTATGATAAAAGAAATCTTAAAAAGATTGTTTGGCGAAAATGTTAAGATGAGAGTAAGACCTTCATATTTTCCATTTACAGAGCCAAGTATTGAAATTGATGCGACTTGTCAAATGTGCCAAGGAAAAGGATGTTCACTTTGTAAAGGAACTGGTTTTTCGGAAGTGTTTGGAGCAGGGGTTGTCAATCCAAAAGTTTTGGAGATGTCTGGAATTGACAGCAAGAAATATAGTGGTTTTGCTTTCGGACCTGGAATTGACAGAAGTGTCATGGTGACAAACAAGATTCCAAACATCAAATATTTGTTTAGAAATGATTTGAGATTTTTAAAACAGATGAGATAACAGTATACTAAATATAGTGTAGTATGCATGCGTAATACACAATATCAAGTGTATTATGCAATAAAAATAAAGGAGAATTAAAAATGAAAGTTTCTTATAATTGGCTTAAAGATTTTGTGGATATTGATGTTTCAGCGGAAGAATTGGCGGAACGCCTAACGGTTTCTGGTTTTGAGGTTGAGGATTTGTGTTATATGAATGAACATTTGCATGATGTTTATGTTGGACATATAACCAAAATTGAAAAACACCCAGAAGCAGATAGACTTGTTGTGTGTAAGGTTGATGTTGGAACAAAAACTGTGCAGATTGTTACTTCTGCCACAAATGTGTTTGAAGGGGCGTATGTTCCAGTTTCTTTGGAAGGTGCTGACCTTGCAAATGGAATAAAAATAAAGCCTTCTGCTTTTCGTGGAGTAAATAGCGATGGAATGTTTTGTTCTGGTGAAGAGCTTGGCATTGATGACAACTATTTTGAGGGTGCTTCTGTCAATGGGATTTTGATTTTGCCAGAGAATAGTGTTGCAGGACAGAAGATTGAGGATGCTCTTCTTCTTAATGATGTGGTTTTGGATATCAATGTAACGCCAAATAGACCAGACTGCAATAGTATTGTTGGAATTGCAAGAGAGGTTTGTGCGATTTATGGCAAAGAATTTAAAGAGGCTGATATTTCATATGAAACTGTTGGCGGGAACATCAATGATTATTTAGAAGTTAAGATAGCAACGAAAAATTGTGAGAGATACTCTGCAAGTTATATCAAAAATCTTAAACTTGAACGCTCTCCACTTTGGCTAAGGAGTAGATTGTTTGCTGTTGGAATTAAACCTATAAATAATATGGTGGATATAACCAATTATATTTTGGTGGAACAAGGGCAACCTATGCATGCGTTTGACTACAAATATCTTGATGGACATAAAATTCGTGTTCGTCAGGCGAAACTCGGAGAAAATATTGCTGTTTTGAATGGACAAGAATATGAACTCGACGAAGATGTTATGGTTATTGCAGACCAAAACAAGCCAGTTGTTATTGCAGGTGTCATAGGAGGTGTGAACTCATGCATATCTCCTGATACCAAAGATAGTGTGTTTGAGTGTGCGGTTTTTGACCTTAAAAGTGTGCGTTTGACAGCAAAAAAATATGGTCTTAGAACAGACTCTTCTGCTCGTTATGAAAAAGGTGTGAATATAAATTCTCCATTTTATGCTTTGAGACGTGCTCTCCATTTGGTTTACACGCTTGGTTGTGGCGAAATTGTTGATGGTATTATTGACAAAATAAGTTCTGAAAAACCTCTTTGGAAATCAGAAGAAATCAAAATATCTTATTCAAAGGTATGCAAAATTTTGGGTGTGCAAGTTCCGCTTGATAAAATGCTTGATATTTTGAACAAATTGGGAATCAAGACGACTGCGTCGGGCGACACATTGACTTGTGTACCTCCATATATTAGAGAAGATATCAAAAATGAAAATGATATTGCAGAAGAAGTTATCAGAATTTATGGATATGATGTTTACAACAATATAGAAGGTCAAATGTTTGAAAATTCTTCCATTACGATTGGTCAATTTGAACCAAGAATTGTTTTGGAAAATAATTTGAAAAATGTGCTTGTAAACGACGGATTTTATGAGACTTTGAACTACTCTCTTTATAGTGCGACTGCTTGTGATAAATTGCTTTTGGCAGAAGATGATGAGAGAAGAAAAGTTATTGCGATTGCGAATCCAATCAGTGAAGATTTGTCAACTGTGAGAACAGTTATGGCACACGCACTTTTGTTGGATATTGCTTACAACTTGTCTGTTGGAAACAAGGATTTGAGATTTTTTGAAACTGGAAAGACTTATCAACCAAAGGATTTGCCTTTGAAAGAATTGCCTGTTGAAAATAATCGTTTGTCCATTGCGGTTTGTGAAAATGGTTATGACTTCTTTAAACTGAAAAATGTTATTGAAAATTTGCTTTTATGCACTTCTTGCAAATATAAATTGGAGCGTTCTAAACAACCTTATTTGCATACTGGCGTCAGTGCAGACATATTGTCGGAAGATGGAAAGGTTGTTGGCTGGTTTGGAAAAGTTCATAAGACGGTTTTGAAAAATTATGATATTTCGCAAGATGTTTATTATGCAGAACTTGACACTGATTATCTTACTTCATTACCAGAAAAGGCTTATGCTGTCAAAGAAATTTCAAAATTCCCAGTGGTTGAAAGAGATATTGCAGTTGTTGTTGATGAAAATGTAACAAATGAGCAACTGATTTCTGCAATTAAATCCGCTTGTGGAAAGATTTTCTATGATGTTAACTTGTTTGATATATATAGAAATGAATCTTTGGGTGAGAATAAGAAGAGTATGGCGTACAAAATCTTGTTTATGTGTGATGATAAAACTTTGACAGGTGAAGAAATTAATTCAGCAGTTGGAAAAGTACTTAAAAGTTTGGAATTTAGATACGGTGCAAAACTTAGACAGGTTTAATGGATAAAATGATGTTGAATTGTGGTATTATTCTATAATTTTGTTGCATTATACCACAATATATGGTGTGTTATGATATTTTTGGACAATGCTGGAACAACTAAGATGTTTGAAGAGTGTGTGCAAGTGCACCAGCATTTTTCATGCGAAGAATTCTTCAATCCTTCCGCTCTTTCGGCGTCTTCTATGAAAGTTTCCAAGTTGATTGGAGAGACGGAAAAGTATTTTCTTTCAAGACTTGGTGCAAGTGGAGGAAATATTCTTTTTACTGGTTGTGCCACAGAAAGCAACAATCTTGCTATTCGTGGAAGTCTCAGAGCTGGCGATTTTGAATATGTGTTTTCACAAGGAGAGCATCCTTCTGTTTATAATGTTGCCAAAAAATTGCAACTTGAAGGATATAAAGTGCATTTTGTCCCATTAGAAAAAAGTGGAAAGGTTGATTTGAACGAACTTGAAAAGTGTTTGAATACAAAGACACGCTTGATTTCGATTATGCATGTCAGCAATGAAACTGGTGCGATAAATGATTTGGAAAAAATATCAAAACTTAAAGATAAACTTTGTCCTAAGGCGATTTTGCAAGTCGATGGGGTTCAAGGATTTATGAAGATTCCATTTACTTTGAGAAGAACATCAGTCGATTTGTATTCTTTTAGTGCACACAAAATCCATGGACCAAAAGGAGTTGCAGGACTTTATGTGAAGAACAAAAACTCTCTGAAAGAATTGTTTTCTGGTGGTGGACAGCAATTCGGGCTTCGTTCTGGAACAGAAAATGTGTCTGGAATTATGCAGTTTAGAAAAGCTGTCGAACTTATTGATGAAGTTAAAAATTTTGAAAAAGTGAGTTTGTTAAAAAAGGCCTTTATTTCTTCTCTGGCGGAGGAGAAAGGTGTGGTTGTTATGGACTTTGGCGGTTCTCCATATATTGTCAACTTGCGCTTTGTTGGTGTTAAAGGTGAAACTATGCTTCATGCGCTTGAAACAAAGGGGGTTATCATTGGGCTTGGTAGTGCCTGCTCAGCGAAAAAAGCAGGAAATCGTGTTTTGTCTGAAATTGGTGTGACTCAGGAAGATATTATTTCCAGTGCACGCATTAGTTTTAACGCTTATCAAACTATTGAAGAAGTTCAGCGAGCTGGCGAGTTGATTGTCGAGGTTTATAGAGATATTTTTGCGAGGGTGTCATGATGAAAAAAGTGTTGCTTTTAAAATTTGGAGAATTGTTTTTGAAAGGAAGAAATCGTCACGAATTTATCAAACTTCTAAAAAACAATATAACAAGAAAATTGCATGGGTTGAAATTCAGTCTTGTTGAAACGCAAGGGAGACTTATTGTTTCTGATTATGATGAATATTGTGAAGATGAGATTGTTGAGAGGCTGCAAAAGGTGTTTGGACTTATTGGGGTTGCTCCTGCTGTTGAATTTGACACAACTTTGGAAAATATCATAGAGCAAGTGAAACAAATTGACTTTGATGGCATTGAAACTTTTAAAGTATCGACTAAGCGTGCTGACAAAACTTTTGAAATGAGTTCCATGGAAATGGACAAGTATCTTGGTGGTGTTGTTCTGGATAAAAATCCGCATTTGCGAGTTGACTTATATCAACCAGATATTGTTGTGGAAGTTGAAATAAGAACAAACAAAAAGACTTACATATATAGTAAGTTGTTGCAGTGCGCAGGCGGACTACCTCTTGGTAGTGCAGGGAAAGGTCTTTTGCTTTTGTCGGGCGGTATTGATAGCCCAGTTGCTGGTTATATGATGGCAAAGCGTGGATTGAAATTTGAGGCAGTTCATTTTCATTCTTATCCTTACACTAGTGTGCAGGCGAAAGAAAAAGTGATTGAACTTGCCAATGAAATTTCTCAGTATTGCGATAACTTCAAACTTCATATTGTATCCTTTACTGAAATTCAAGAGCAGATTCACCGAAATTGTGACCCGGATTATATGATTACAATCATGAGAAGGATAATGATGCGTATTGCTCAAAAAATTTGTGAACAAAATGGGCTGGGTGCAATTATCACGGGGGAAAGTTTGGGGCAGGTTGCAAGTCAAACCATGCAGAGTATGAATGTGACAAATTCTGTTGTCACACTTCCTGTGTTTAGACCATTGATTGCTTTTGACAAAGAAGATATCATGAAAATTTCTCAAAAAATCAAAACTTATGAAACTTCGATTTTGCCTTATGAAGATTGTTGTACTGTTTTCTTGCCAAAAAATCCTGTGATAAAACCGACAATTAGGCGGGCGGAGTATAACGAACAATTTTTGAATATTGAGCATCTTGTTGACGAGGCTCTTGCAAACGAAGAGGTTGTTGAAATCAAAAATTTCTAATTTGATTCTTTATATTATATAACTATATACTATATAAAATTGGCATATCAACTTGATATGTCTTTTTTTTGTGTTGTAAACTTTTTAAAAATTTTAAATGATGGGTGTGCTTTATTTAAATTGGAATTGCTGAAAGGTGCAAGGCGAGGGGGTGAAAAACGCTGTATGCATACTCGTTTATATTTATAAATTTGATTTTTATAAATTTTCATTTTTTGCAATTTTTATGAAAAATCAGTGAATAAATATACAAAAATCACTTGCATATTTATAAATTTTATTGTATAATAATCAAAATTGCATGAATAAACATAAATTTATATTTATGCATAAAACGCTACATCGCCCTAATTTAGCGGTGTGTAGCGATTAAAGGAGATTGAAATGGCAAGAAGTGCAAGACAATCAAAAATTTTGGAACTTATATCTACAAAAGAAATTGAAACGCAAGATGAGTTGGCCAGAGAACTCAAAAATGCAAATTTTGAAATCACACAAGCGACAATTTCTCGTGATATAAAAGAACTTGGCTTGACCAAAATTTTGAGTTCGACTGGCAAATATAAATATGCTATCCTTGGTTCAGAGCAACAAGTTGTTTCAAATAAGTACATATCAATCTTCAAAGAATGTGTTATTTCTGTGAAACCTGCTCTCAATTTGACAGTTGTGAAAACTATCAAAGGTATGGGACCAAGTGTCTCCTCATTCATCGACAAACTCAATCTCACAGAACTTATGGGGGCAACTTATGGTGATGACACTGTTTTGCTGGTTTTTCCTACCACCACCCTTGCAAGTGAGGCGTCTCTCACATTAAGTCAAATTATGATGTAAGAAAATCTGTTGTGGAGGTCTTGTAGATGCTTTCGTCTTTGACACTTAATAATGTCGCACTTATAAAAAAACAAAATATTGAATTTCAAAGCGGTTTCAACTGTTTGCTTGGAGCGTCTGGCGCAGGAAAGAGTATCATTATTGATGCTCTTAGTTTTGTTTTGGGTGCAAAAGCAGACAAGGGACTTATTCGCACTGGCGAAACTCTGCTCAGAGTGGACGCCGTTTTTGATGAATTGACACAAGAACAAAAAGATTTTTTGATGGAAGAAGAAATTGAATTTGATGACGAGATTATCGTTACAAGAACACTTACTGTTGAAGGAAAGTCTTCTGTCAAAATCAATGGATATCCAGTTACTCTTAAAGTTTTGCAAGTTTTGGGACAGAGTTTGGCTGATTTTTGTGGACAACATGACAGCGTTGGACTTTTGCAACCAAGCAACCATCTCTATTTCTTGGACAAGTTTGCCGGTGAAGTTGTGGACAAACTTAAAGTCGATGTCGCAACTGCATATGATGCTCTGAAAGAGACAGAGAAAAAGATTTCTGAACTTGGCGGAAGTGAAGAGCAGAGGGCACGCACCAAAGAACTTTTGCAATATCAAATTCAAGAAATTGAAAACGCAAATCTCTCTGTTGGGGAAGAAGAGGAACTTAAAGAGCGTTTTAATTTTATTTCGTCTGCCGAAAATATTTTTGAAAAAGTTAGTGACGCACTTACAAAACTTGATGGGCAGACAGAAAATGTTGTTGGTCTTTTGTATGAGGCGAAAGGTGAATTGGGAAGTTTTTCCAATTTCAAAGAGATAGAGGAATATCGTGACAGGTTGGAGGGTTGTTATTATGAGGTCAAGGATATTGTTGACGGCTTGGAAGGAGTTAAAGACCGTACGGAATATGACCCTAAGGAACTGGAACGAATTGACAGTCGATTGGACTTGATAAAGAATTTGTCACGAAAATATGGCAAAGGTGTTGAAGAAATATTAAACTTTTGTCAATCTTGCAAAGCTCAGTTGGAAGAATTGGAGAACAGTGAATTTTTGCTTGAAAAACTTGGCAAAGAAAAAAGTGTTCAGGAAAAAACTCTTCTTGATTTAAGCGAAAAATTGAGTTTGGAGAGACAAAAATCTGCCAAAATCTTGGAAAAACAGTTGACAAGTCAACTTGATGACCTAGAAATGAAAGGTACATATTTTAAAGTAAATTTTGAAAGGACGGATTTTTCTCGAAAAGGTTACGACAATGTGAAATTTATGTTTTCTGCCAATGTTGGACAGGAGATAAAAGATTTGCACAAGACGGCATCTGGTGGGGAACTTTCCAGATTGCTCTTGGCATTCAAAAATGTTATGCTTGGAAGTGAACGCGTGCAAACTGTGATATTTGACGAAATCGATGCCGGCATAAGCGGACATATCGCTGGCAGATTGGCTGAGAAACTTTCCAATATTGCAAAATACACGCAAGTTATATGTATTACGCACACTCCGGTTGTGGCGTCAAAGGCAAACGCTTATCTTTTGGTGGAAAAGAGTGTTCACGAAGGGCAAACCATTTCTTCTGTGCGCACCTTATCTAGTGATGAGGCGGTTGTTGAGGTGGCAAGACTGATTGACGGAACAAAGAATATTTCTGCAACTGCAATTGAACATGTAAAGAAATTGTTTGAACAAAAAAACGGCTAAATTATTGCCGTTTTCTTTTTGTCTAAATTTTTAGTTTTGAAAGTTCTTCTTTGTGCTTTTGACTGACTCTAAAACTATCGCGTGCCTTTGAAATAGCTTTGTTTCTGACAAACTTGTCAGAGGTGTTTTCAATTTGCTCTTTTGCTTTCTCAAAGTCGAAGGAGCATACTTCGGCGTAAGTCCACGCTATTGCCATTTTGACATAATATTGGTCGAGAGAAATTTGACTTAAATTTTTCAATATTTCGTCCAATTTTTCGCTTTTTAGAAAGTTTCTCATAAGCCCCAAAATGCCAACGCGAACATAAAATGGTCTTTCGTCCTGCAAAAGAGCACTGAAAAACTGATAGGAAATTTGACCTTTCAGTTTTTTTAGAGAACCCACAATGCAATCGCAGGTGCACCAGTTGTCGATATATGGTAAAAGTTTTTTCAAATATTCCAATTGTTCCGCTTCCGTTTTGCAATAAGATGCCGAAAAACCATAAAGCAAAATTTCTTCGTGACACGCTTTTTTAAGGTCGATGTTTTCTGGATTAATCTCTTTTGCGAACTTACGCAATTTTGGAAGTCTTACGCCACAGATTTCGTATTTCGTTTCTATTAGTCTTTTGCAGAACTGTGCATAATCAACTTCAAAGTTGTTTTTTATAAAGTTTTTGGTGATTGTCATATTTAAATCCTTGTTTTATTCTCTTCGCAAACTTTCCACTGGGTCGAGTTTGGCTGCCTTGCTTGCAGGATAAAGGCCGGAGAGCATACTGATTACTATTGAAACAAGCATAGCAACAACGAAGTACCACCATCTATACGAGATTGGGGCGAGCCCGATTGTGTTTTTGAGCACCAGCCATACGACAAGGGTGAGAATAAGGTTGAACACAATTCCAAACAATCCGCTCAAAACACCAATTAAGAAACTTTCGGAAGTAAAGATTCGTTTGATGTCTTTGCGTCTTGCACCGATTGATTTGAGAACACCAATTTCTTTTGTTCTTTCGCTTACGCTCATGTAAAGAACAACCAAAATCATCATAGCGGACACTACAAGAGAAATGCAGGATATCACAACAAGAGAAGTTCCAATTGTGCTGGACATATTTGTGAACATTCCAGCAAGTTGTTCCTCAACAGAACCTGAATATGACTCGCTTGATTTTAAGAATGTGTTGATGGCATTTGTAATTGCTTCGGAGCCTGTTCTAATGTAAAGTACATTTGGGTTAAGTGCGTTGCCGGAAGGATTTTCGCTGTTTGTTTTGAAAAGTGATTGAAAATAATCATAATCAATATACATAACCAAAAAGTTGGACATAACGGAAGTGTCTACGATGGCAGTTACTTCTTGCTGTCTGAACACAAAATTTGTTGTCTCTTGTGGTGCATTTGGATTGGAATAGGTGAAACATATGTCCACTTTTTTGTTTGTGCCGTCTGAATTTGTGATTTTTCCATCGTCAAAGAGTTCTCTAATTCCTTTTGAGAACATAATTCCATTTGTCGAGGTCGACATTGTTCCTTCAACGATATTTGTGTTTGTGTAATAAGGTGGGGTGGTGTAAAGATAAATTATTGTGTCATACGAAAGCCCTGAATTTTTTAGACTTGTGTCATCAAAATAATTCACATCAAATTCAGTTAAATTGTTTGGATTGTAAATAACTTTTGCATTTGACATCATTGTCATCATTTGCACGCCATATTCAATGTTTGAGTTGTCAACAGTGAAATCTATTTCTTGCTCTTGTAAATAATTGTTGATATCGTCTGTTAAATTTGCAATTTCTTCTGGTGAAAAAGAATTGTAGGAAAACATGGAAGTCATATCTTTGTTGTTGCCCTTTTTGGAGATGGTGACAATTTCTGGGTCGGAGTAGGAACGCATTGTGTTGTCAATAAAGTCGGTTATACCTGACGAGAAGCACATCATGAGAATCAAACTTCCAATTCCAATTGCCACACCAAACGCCATCAAAAAGTTTTTAATTTTGCTTGCCCACATATTGTGAAAAGAAAGTCTTATTGCAGAACGCATAGACAGATTTTGTGTGTTTTTGCCGTTTCTCTTTTTGTTTTGTTTATTTGACTTTGAATTCTGATTTTCTGCTTCAATCTCACTTGGAGTGAGTGCCAACTCTTGTTCATCTTTTTTGTAGTTTTTGTTTATTGTGTCACTTGTGATTCTTCCATCGGAAATAGTCACAACTCGCGAAGAAATTGATGCCACTTTTTCGGAGTGTGTGACCATGAGCACAAGTTTGCCACCGTCTGCAATTTCTTTCAAAATTTGTAAGATTTGCATGGAGGTTTCGCTGTCGAGGGCACCAGTAGGTTCGTCAGCAATGATGATTTCTGGGTCGTTGATGAGAGCACGGGCGATGGCGACTCTTTGCTTTTGTCCGCCAGAGAGTTGTGTTGGTTTTTTCTTCAAATGACCTTCAAGACCGACGCGTCTAAGCATTTCTGTTGCCTTTTCAATCTTCTCTTTTTCACTCACGTTTGAAAGAGTGAGGGCAAGGGTGACATTGTCCAGAATTGAAAGGTGTGAAATTAGATTGAAGGACTGAAAGACAAATCCGACTTTATTTTTGCGATAGTTGTCAAGTTGTTTGTCTGTCAGGGTACGCAAATTGTCTTCGCCAATCAAGATATCGCCAGTAAAATCGGAATCTAATCCACCAATCAAATTCATAAGAGTGGATTTTCCGCTTCCGCTTTCTCCGACAATAGAAACGAGTTCGCCTTTGTCGAATTCAACATTTATGTCATAAAGTGCTTGAAAATCTTCCCTATTTGTTAGTTTGTATTTTTTGTTTACATTTAAAAGTCTCAATTCTTTTTCCATATTGTCCTCCTATATTGTTTCCGACAATGTTTCAGCGTTTGCCAAAACTTGGTCAAGCACTTTCACAAAAGTGTCTATATCTTTTTCTGGAATGTTGTCAAAAAGTTGACAAATAATTTGTTGTTTGTCTTTCAAAGTGTTGTTTGCAAAGGCTTTGCCGTTTTCTGTCAAAGATAAAACGCAGTCTTTTTTTATTGGTTTTAAAAGACCTTTGAGTTGCATTTTGAGCAGAGTTCTGCTGGTGTGCGCTTTATTACAACCGACGAAATCGGAAAGTTCTTGCTGAGAATAAAAATCTCTTTTCAAAAGTGCTTGTGCAAAACATACATAACTTGCTGTCATTTTGTCAGTAATAGATATTTTGCGCAAGGCTTTTTCATATATTTTTTTTATGAGAAACATTCGCTCAATGTCAAAGTATTTTTCTTGCATTTTTACTTCTCCTTGTTGACTTGTCAACTAGATTTTATCACATAAGAGGTTGACAAGTCAACACTAAGTCTTAATATTTTTAAAAATTATTTGAATTTTTGTTTATAGTGTGATATAATGTCGTGTATTTTAATGGAGGCTTATGGCAGAAATTTTCGTTGATGCGTTATATGATGCTGTTTTGGATTGTTTGAAAGTCATTCCAATTCTTTTTCTTGCCTATCTTTTGGTCTCTTATCTTTCACATGACCATAGTCACAAATTTTCAAAGTTTTTGTCAAAAAACAAAAAGACAAGTGTGCTCTATGCTTCATGTTTAGGGTGTGTGCCACAATGTGGTTTTTCTTCGGTGATTGCTGACCTTTATTCGCATGGAACTGTGTCCATTGGCACACTTGTTGCAGTCTTTGTGGCAACATCTGATGAAGCAATTCCGCTCATGCTCACAAATTCCAACAGCATTTTGCCGATGCTACTTTTGGTGGCAATAAAAGTTGTGCTGGCAATCTTTTGGGGGTACATGATTGACCTTGTGGTTGGTTATTTAAGAAAAAGACAGCACACAAAAACAGAAATTCATGCCAAGCATCACGAGCATCATGAACATGGTGAGAATGAAATTGATGATGAACATGAATGCTCACATCATATCCATGAATGTGGACATATTCACACTGAACATTGTTCCGAAAGTTGCGGACATGAACATGGTTGTTGTGCGAACAACATCTTTTTGGACGCTTTTATGCACACATTCAACATTGTTTTGTATATCTTCGTGGCGACATTTATCATCAATATTATAGTGGGTTATTGCGGAACGAGTGCATTGGAAAGTTTGCTCTCAACAAATATGTATTTGCAGGTGCTTTTGGCAAGTTTGATTGGACTTATTCCAAATTGTGCGTCCTCTGTGCTTTTGGTTGAACTCTATATGCTCTATGGCACACTTTCGTTTCCAGCACTTGTGGCGGGGCTTACAGCGGGTGCAGGCGTTGGAATGGTCATTCTTTGGAGCAAAAACAGAAAGCGACCGCTTGAAAATTTGGGAATTCTGATTCTTCAATATGTTATTGGTGTGGCTTCTGGCATGCTTTTGACGCTTTTCTTTTAGGGAATAAAAAAGTTTAAGAAAACAAAAAAAGAACTCTTTTGGGTTCTTTTTTTGTTATTTTATTTTGAAATTTTAGCCGTTGAGACCATTTGCTTGGCGTTCCATATTTTCCACAACAATATCTTGAATGTCGCCAAGACTGTCACAATATTCCAACACTTTCCAAGGTGTGTTGGTGTGGAAATGAAGTCTAATCATTTCATCGTCGCCAACGACCAAGAGACAATCTCCTTCAATGTTTTCTGTGATGTAGTTTCTTATGGCTTCATCTGAAAGATTTTTTCCTTCAATCAAAAGTTGGGTGTCGAATTTGAACTCTATCATTTCATTTCTCCTTTGTTAATTTTTATTATAAAAGTCAAACGCTTTCATAATCTCTTCCAAATCCTCTGTTGGATTTAATGCTTCTTCAAAACTAAATCCGCTTTCACTTGGAGGTGTTGTTGGTGTAGTTTTGTTTGTGATTGAAATGTGGACTTCCTTGGGAGGTTCTTGCCCTTTTTTATAGTCTTGCATTTTGTTTAAAAGGATTCTCATGCTGTCATTTTCTGAGTTTACTGGGTGAGTTATATCTGTCACGCGTTCAAGACTTTCTCGATATGACTTTATCATGTTTGAAAATTCTTCCAAAATATTTTCAAAATTTCGGTCATGTTTGAGTTGTGGAAATTTTAGGTTTAGTTCACTGACCAAAAGTTCAAGTTTGTCCATGATAAGTTTATAAAAATTTTTTGAACCTTCTTCTTGAAAATGTTTTGCTTTTTCAATGACATTGAGAGCGGTCATAATATTCTTTTCTTTGTTTTCAATCTCAAATCGCTCATTTTTTAGGTCTAAAACTTTTTTTTCTGCGTCCAAAACTTTGAGTTTTTCTTCCATAAGTTTTGCTTCATAATTCGCTTTAACTCTTTGAATGTAACTATCAACTTCGCTCTTTCTGTATCCATTTATTTCTTGTGAAAACATATTATCTTCTCCGTTTTATGCCAAGGATAACTCCTGCAATAAATAATACCAAAAAAGGCACTATAAAAGCAATAAAAATGGGGGTAGTTATCAAATTTTTTATAAATAAAAAGGCATAAAAAGATACGAAAAATATCGAATAAGCAATAATTAAGTGAAATCTTTGACCACAAAAGATTGCTGTGAGAATTGATGCGACAATAAATGACAAACAAATGTAGAAGGGGGCGAAAGATATGGTGTTTGTAAAAAGAAAGATGTATCCGACTGTGCCGATACTGACAAGAAGTGTTCCAAGATAAAAAGAACTATCAAGTTTGAATAGCAGACTTTTAATTATCTCAAATATTCCAAGAGAAAGACAAAAACTATAAAACCATAAATCGACTTTTTGAAAAATTGTGCCTGTAAGGGCGCAAAGGACAACAAATGCAACAAAACAAATAAGGGCGGTTGCCCTTAAAATATGAGTTTTTTTGAAACCTAAAATTCTGCCTTGCACAAATTTAGTATGGCACAAAAAACGAGATTTAATCTAAACGCCTTACAAATCGGTTTTGATAACCTTCATGATTTTTGAAAAATTATCCTTATTCTTTTTGTTTTTGATTGTGTTGTAAATGATTATTGCAAGTCCTGCCACGACAAAAATTCCACTTAAAGCCTGTGAAACACGAATTGGTCCCAAATACAGACTGTCTGTGCGCAGTCCCTCAATAAACATTCTGCCAATGCCGTATAAAATCAAATAATATGATGCGACCATGCCGTTTTGTTTAAAGTTGACTTTGTTAAGCAATGTAAGCAGAACAAAGAAAGATAGAAAATTCCACAAACTTTCATAAAAGAAGGTGGCGAGATGCCATTGCGCAGTGGCGTCTATATAAACTGCAAAAGGGAACCATTGAAGGCTTGGGTCTGTGACTTCATAACCATATGCTTCTTGATTGAAGAAGTTTCCCCAACGACCAAGTGCTTGTGAAATGATTAAGGCGGGTGCAATTATGTCAATGAGTGCGAAGAAGTTTTTTTTGTGAATAATGCAAAACAAAATTACGCCGAGAGCACCGCCAATCAGTCCACCATAAAAAGCCAAACCGCCTTCCCAAATTTTGAAAATATCCCAAAAATTTGTGTAATATTCAAGTCTAAACAAAACATAATAAAGTCTTGCTCCAATGACAGCGAGAGGAATAACATAGCACGCCAAAGTGACAATGTCGTCAACCTTGAAACCGCGTTTTTTTGCAAGCAAACAAGTGACAATCACGCCCAAAAGATATGATGATGCGCTTATGATTCCATAAAAATTTATGTGAAGACCAAACAGGTCGAAACCGCTTGGAATTGATAATAAAAAGTTAAACATAATCCTTCCTTATTATTTGAGTATAAAAATTGTTGATGAAAAAGTCAAATAAATTAAAACTAAAATAAAACATCATATTTTTGAATATATGATGCTTTATAGTTTTAGTTGAGTTTATATTTGAAATATTCTTATTAAATGTTTATCTTTTTTGAAACTTTGTAAACAGATGAGACATACATAGGGTCAAACATATCAACTTGGTCAAAAGTGACAAATACTGTGGTGTTTTTGTCATTTGAACCTGCTTTTGCCAACATAATAATCTGTTTGATATAATCGACTGCTGTCTCGGTGTGTCCCATGAGTGCTTTTGTATTGTTTTTAAATGCAAAATCAATTGAATTGGCGATTGTACAAACGTCTTCAACAAAAAGTGCAACGCTGTATCCTTGTTCTTGTAGGCGACGAATGTGACCAATTGTTGCAACGGCGACATCATATGTGTAAGTTGGGCGTTCGTCATAACGAATGAGAATGGCATTGTTAAAGCCGATGGAGGAAAGTGTCAACAAATCTTCATAAAGCACATTTGGAACAAGTGCAATGGTGATAACATTGTTTTCTTTTAAAGTTTTTACTATTTGCTTGATATTGCTAAGGTTGTCAGTAAGTTTGCTTGTTTGCAAAATATATCTTGAACCTAAAACGATGCTGTTTTCAGACAATGAAATTTCTTTGTTTGGAGTTGTTTCAATATATTCGTCTTTTAATTCGTAATAATTGTTTAGAGGTTTATAGTTGACAGTGTTTATGGAATCTAAAATGTATTCCTTGTCTTCATTCATAACAACTGCTGTGCCTGTGATGTAGTCGTTTGCTTTGAGGCGACTGTCCAGGTCTTTTTTTACAAGGATTGTTTTTCCGTTGTCGAGATTGATGAGATACAACTCCTTGTTGTTCTTTTCTTGCAAAATTCCACGAACTGCAATAGGGAACAACTTTTGTTTTAGGATATCTTCTTCAACTTGTTTAAAAATAACCACTTTTTGAGAGGCGTTTCTTTGTTGATTGGATTTTATTGAATAATCTTTTCCTGTAATTTGGGAAAGTTCTGCCAAAATACCTTCAATATTGCCCAATTCTTTATAAGGTCTTCCTTGTCTAAGGGGAATAGGTTTCAAATCTTCGCCAGATATGATTTTGTTCATGACAATGTTGATATGTTCGTTTCTCTTTAAAGTGGTTGGTGAATTGTCTCCAAACACACGGGCGAGGGCACGAAGTTCATAAATTCCCAAAGTTTCTATAAGTGCAAGACAGTCTTGTTGAGTTTTTGTGAGTTTTGTAACATCAATAGATTGTTTTTTGTCCATCATTTCTCCTTTGTGCGAAGATTATAATCTCTTCCGAACAATATTGTAACACTATTCGACATTTTTTACAAATATTTTTACAAAAAAGTTCAATATTATTTATCAATTGTGGTGTTATGCAATATAATGTTTGCATAATACGCAATATATTGTGGTGTTATGTATTCTATTCTTGATGTATTTTTATTACATTTGCAACAGATTTTCTCATGTCTTCATTAATTGCAGCGTAGTGTTTTTTTGTGGTGTTGACATCTTTGTGTCCCAAGACATCGGCAACAATATAGATGTCTTTTGTTTCGCGATATAAATTTGTGCCAAAAGTGGAACGAAGTTTGTGAGGGGATATTTTTTTGAGTGGAGTGCTTTCTTTGGCATACTTCTTGACCAAATTTTCAACGGCTCGACAGGAAATTCGGCGATTTTGCAGAGAAACAAACATTGCATTTTCGCCTTCTGGCAATGGCAAAGTTGCTCTTTTGTTTAACCAAACTTGCATGGCGTCGGTTACTTCTTTGGAATAATACAAAATTGCCTGATTTCCGCCTTTTCGAGTCACTTTGAAGGCGTTTTGAGGGAAATCGAAGTCTTCGACATTCAATCCCACAAGTTCAGAAATACGGATACCTGTGCCAAGAAATAATGTGACAATGGCATTGTCACGCTCTTGTGTGTTTTTGTTGTAATGTTTTTGTCTTTCTGTGAAGGTTGTTGGGCTTTGTACAGCATTTAACATTCTTTGAACCTCATCTTTTTCAAGTCTGATGATTTCTTTGTTATGAAGTTTTGGGGTGGCGATTTTGCTGGCAACATTGGAAGAAATTAAGTCATGATTGAAAAGATATTTGAAGAAACTTCTAACGCTTGCAAGTTTTCTTGCTTTTCCGCGTTCTGTATTTTTGAACATTTTTTCATCTAACTCATAATAGGACAAATATGACAAATAGTTCTCAATATTTCGGGCTTGCAAAGAATCCAAATCAGTAAGAGTTATTTGCATTTTTGCTTTATGAAAAACATGCTTTTCAAGATAATCAAAAAAAACGGACAAATCCATGGCGTAACCGAGTCGAGTTAGTGAAGAAGTGTTGTTTTCAATTCCTGTAAAAAAATCATAGCAATATTCTGGCAGTTCAGACAGATACTTTCCTATTTTTTGCATATTTTTTAGGTCACGCTTTTCATAATAAGACAAATTTTTCATATGTATAGTTTATCAAACTTTTTGTTCAAAATCAAACTTTTGAGGGCAATTTTAAATTTTGTGTCATATTCCTTGATTTTTTGGATTCGTTGTGGTAAACTCTGTTGAGTTAAATTACATTGGAGGTACGAATATAATGTTTAATTTAAAAAAAGAAAATACAAAGGTTGAAATCGCTCTCACAATTGATGCAAAACAGTGGGAAGAAGGAGTAGAAAAAGTCTACCAGGCTTCAAAGGGAAAGTTTAATGTCGTTGGTTTTAGAAAAGGCCATGCACCAAGAAAGGTTATTGAAAAACAATATGGTGACAATGTGTTCTTTGAAGACACAGTTGAATATTTTGTAAATGAAACTTTAAACGAAGTTTTGCAGAAAAATCCAGAACTTGAACCTGTTGCAATGCCAAGCACACAATTTGAAAGTTACACAGTGGATAACGGACTTAAAATGAAAATCTTCTTTGAAATTGTGCCTGATTTTGAACTTTGCAAATACAAAGGTGTTTCGATTAAAGTTCATGACACAAATGTAACAGAAGAAGAAATTCAACATGAAATTCATCATCATCTTCTTGAAGATAATGCAAAATTTGAAAATGTTGATAGAGAGATTAAAGATGGCGACAGCGTTTTGATTGACTTTGTTGGATATATGAATGATGTTGCTTTTGAAGGTGGAGAAGGAAAGAATTATCCACTTGAAATAGGTTCTCACACATTTATTGACACATTTGAAGAACAACTTATTGGGCATAAAAAAGGTGAACAAGTTGAAGTTAATGTGACATTCCCAGAAAACTATGGGGCACAAGAATATGCTGGCAAAAAAGCACTTTTCAAAGTGACTATCAACGAAGTTAGAGAAAAGATTTTGCCTGAACTCAACGACAAATTTGTTGCTGATACGACAGAATTTGAAACCGTAGAAGAGTATAGAAATCATATAATCGCTCATATTCAAGATATGAAGAACAAAAATCGCGATAATGAATTTGAATACAACATGCGCGAATATCTTCTTGAAAACACCAATGTTGAAATTCCTGAAATTATGGTAGAAGAATCTGTTTCACAAGATGTGGATAGAATGAGAAAAGCTCTCTCTGCGTACAATGTTACTTTTGAAGACTATCTTACACAAACAGGTTCAAACCTTGAAGACTATCTCAAAAATGCAAAAGAAAGAACTTTGAAATCTATTAAAACAAGATATATTTACAGAAAATTGTTGGAAGAGAATAAGATTGAGGTTTCAAAAGAAGAACTTGCCAGTGCAACAGTTGGCTTGACCGATAGTCACGATATTTTGAGAAAAGAAAACGAACTTTTGTTGGAAAAACTCCACACTTTCCTCAAAGAAAACAACACAATTGAAGTTGTTAATGATTAAATTTTAGAAATTGGGAGGATATAGGTTATGTTAATTCCTATGGTTATTGACCAAAGCGGTGCATCGGAAAGGTCGTATGACATTTATTCTAGACTGCTGGAAGACCGAATTGTCTTTCTTAATGGCGAAGTTACTGATGACTCTGCAAATGTTGTCATTGCACAACTTTTGTATCTGGAAGGAAAAAATCCTGACAAGGATATCTTCCTTTATATAAACAGTCCTGGTGGCTCTGTAAGTGCCGGCATGGCCATTTATGACACAATAAATTACATCAAATGCGATGTTTCAACAATCTGTGTTGGTCTTGCTGCTTCAATGGGTGCTTTCTTGCTTTCAAGTGGGACAAAAGGTAAGCGTTTTGCTCTTCCAAACAGCGAAATTATGATTCATCAACCTCTTGGCGGAGCACAAGGACAGGCAAGTGACATTGCAATTCAAGCAAAGCATATGCAAAACACAAAAGAAAAACTCAATCGAATCCTAAGTGAAAATACGGGCAAACCTATCAAAGTGATTGAAAAAGACACAGATAGAGACAATTATATGTCCGCACAAGAAGCGAAGGAGTATGGACTTATTGACGAAATTTTTGTCACAAGAAAATCAAAGAAATAAGGGTTTTTATGAAAGAAATAGAAATGTGTGCATGTACCTTTTGTGGCAGACCTCAAAAGGCAGCTAAAAAATTGATAGCAAGTCCAAGTGGTGATGCTTTTATCTGTGATGATTGCATAAGAATTTGTGCGGATATCATCAAAGAAGAAACAACCAAAGTCAAAGTTTTCAAAGACTTGGTTCTTCCATCTCCAAAAGAAATAAAGAAAAGTTTGGACAGTTTTGTAATCGGGCAAGAGCAAGCAAAAAAAGTGCTTTCTGTGGCAGTTTACAATCATTATAAAAGAATAAATCACAACGAACATAACAAACAAAAATCTGCCAAAGGCGACAAGAAAAATATGCTGGAACTGGAAAAGAGCAACATTCTTATGATTGGACCAACTGGCTCTGGCAAAACTTTGCTTGTGAAGACTTTGGCGAGAGTTTTAGATGTTCCATTTGCCATTGCAGATGCTACAACTCTCACTGAGGCGGGTTATGTTGGCGAAGATGTTGAAAATGTTCTTTTGAAACTTATTCAAAATGCTGACTATGACATTGAAAGAGCGCAGAGAGGCATCATCTATATTGACGAAATTGACAAACTTGCCAGAAAGAGCGAAAATCCATCACTTACTCGTGATGTTGGCGGTGAGGGCGTGCAACAGGCACTTTTGAAAATCATTGAAAGCACCATTGCCAGTGTTCCTCCACAAGGTGGAAGAAAACATCCTCAACAAGAAATGCTTCAAATTGACACCACCAACATTCTCTTCATTTGTGGCGGTGCTTTTGTTGGGCTTGACAAAGTTATTCAAAAGCGTAAAGCGTCAAATTCACTTGGATTCAATGCCAATATTCAAAGCAAAAATGAAAAAGTGGACTTTGGGAAGGAAGTGCAACCAGATGACCTCATAAAATTTGGTTTGATTCCAGAATTTGTTGGCAGGCTTCCAATTGTTACTGGTCTTGACGACCTTGACGAAAATGCTCTTGTCAAGATTTTGGTCGAACCGAAAAATTCCCTTATCAAACAATACAAAGAGATGTTCAAGATTGATGGCTTTGAAATTGAATTTAAAGACGATGCAATTTCTTACATTGCAAATCGTGCAATAAAACTTAAAACAGGGGCGAGAGGGATTCGTACAATTATGGAAACTCGCATGATGGAACTCATGTTTGATTTGCCTGATGCTCAAATTTACAGCAAAATCGTTTTGAATAGAGAGTTCTTTGAGAATAATGGTCAGCCAATTTTAATCAAAAGACAATCGGAAACCAAAGAGGCAGTTTAGTAATTGGAAAAAGGTTTTAGAAAAATGTAAGGTCAAGTTTATTTGCTTGACCTTTTTTGTTCTATTGAGGAATTTTGTTCTCTGGTTGATAACTCTTTTTCTCTTTCATTGATTAAATTGCGAAGATTTTCAAGGTGTTGTTTGTTGCAAACAACAAAATTTTCCCTCACTTTTTTGCTATTTTCGGCTTCTTGAAATATCGTTCTGTGATTGGCGTTTTGTATTGATGCTATTTCTGGCATTGTTTTCAGCGCTTGGAAACCCAAAGCATACATTCCTTTTCTCATTGCAATATGCGCAAATGTGTTTTTGTTGGCGTCTTGAATGGCGGAAACCACTGGATTGGTGCTCAATGCTTTCCAACCAATTTCTTCAAAATTGCGTTCAAGAGCAATGTGCACAAAAGTTTGTCCTTGGGAGTCTTGTATTTCTGCCCAAGACGGATTTTTTTGGAGCGCCAAAAGTCCAACACTTTCCATTCCGTTTTTTATTGCACGATGTATGAGGGTGGGGTAACTGTTTTCTGTTTTTGTGACAAGTTCTGGATATTTTTCAATAATGATACATATCGTTTTGTCAAACTTATAGTCTATTGCTAAATCGATTAAATTGATTAAATCGCAATCATCATTGTAAATATAATCATCTGTTGTTCTTTTGGTAATAAATTCGATGTCGTTGCTTTTGTTGATATATTCAGCCAATATCAGGTCAGCCATCTTTTTGCTATTATTGTCGGTTATATATGATAGTGTTGATGCGAGTTCGTTGATAAAACTTTTTTTCACTAATTCTCCTCCTTTTTTGTGTAAGTTTCAAATATAAAAAATGCTAAAAGTGTCACATTTTTGTTAATAAATATTCCTTACTTATATTTTTTATTCTTATTTTATTTTTTAATTGACAAAAGGGTAAAAAATGTTTAAACTAAAAACAAGTGATTTGCTTTTATTTTTTCGTCATATGGGCAAAATCACAAAAAAGGGGAATAGCAATGGAAAGTATTATGTTAAATGTCTCTCCTGCTATCGTATCTGTTATATCGGTTGTTTTGTTCGTCGTTGGACTTGGCTTAGGACTTTTGATATATAAAATTTATAGCAGTAAAAAAATTGAAAAAAACAAATCAAATGCGATTAAAATCATTGAAGATGCGTATGCAGAAGCAAAGACAATAAAAAAAGAAGCGCTTCTCGAAAGCAAAGAGCAGGCGCAAAAACTCAAAGATGAAGTTGAACTTGAAGTTAAAGAACGCAGAAATGAAGTTGTTAAACTTGAAGAGAGATTGAATCAAAGAGAAGAATACATTGAGAAAAAAGAACTCGCTGTTGACAAAAAAAGCGAGCAACTTGATGAAGAAAAGAAAGGATTGCAAGAACTTAAAGCAGACCTTGAAAAAACAAGACAGGAAGAAGAAAATATAAAAGCTCAGATTTTGGAAGAACTGGAAAAAACTGCCAAACTTTCAAGACAAGAAGCAAAGGATATGCTTGTCGCAAACATGACAAATGAGGCACAAAAAGAAGCGTCTGTGATTGTCAAAAAAATTGAGGACGACGCTCGCGAAGAGGGCGAAAATAAGGCTCGTTGGATTATTGGTCAAGCTCTTCAAAGATGTGCCACTGAAACAACAAGTGAAATGACAGTGTCTGTTGTGGCTCTTCCTAATGACGAAATGAAAGGAAGAATCATTGGACGCGAAGGCAGAAACATTCGTGCCATTGAGGCTGTTACGGGGGTTGAACTTATTGTTGACGACACGCCAGAAACCATAACTGTTTCTGGTTTTGATCCAATTAGAAGAGAGGTCGCAAGACTATCTTTGGAAAAACTTATCTCTGATGGCAGAATTCATCCAACTCGCATTGAAGAAATCGTTGAGAAAATGCAAAAAGAGGTTGACAAAATCATCAAACAAGCGGGCGAAGATGCTTGCAATGAAACTGGCATTTTCAATTTGAATCCAGAACTTGTGAGAACTCTTGGAAAATTAAAATATAGAACAAGTTATGGTCAAAATGTTTTGAAACATTCTGTTGAAACTTCCATTATTGCTGGACTTTTGGCAAGTGAAATGGGAGCAAATGTCAAGATTGCAAAACGCGGAGGACTTCTCCATGATATCGGCAAAGCGCTTGACCACGAACTTGAAGGCACTCATGTGCAAATTGGAGTTGAACTGGCAAGACGCTGTGGTGAAAATGAAGCAGTCGTGCATTGCATTGAGGCACATCATTTCAATGTTGAATTTAAGTCCATTGAAGCTGTGATAGTGCAAGTTGCTGATGCTATTTCAAGTTCAAGACCTGGGGCAAGAAGAGATAGTTTTGAAAACTACATCAAACGCTTGCAACAACTTGAAGAAATTGCCAACAGTTTTAAAGGCGTTGAAAAATCATTTGCAGTTCAAGCAGGCAGAGAAGTACGAATCATTGTCAAACCAGAACAAATCTCGGACAGCGAGGCTATGTTTATGGCAAAAGATATCGCAACAAAGATTGAAAATGAAATGCAATATCCAGGTCAAATCAAAGTCAATGTTATAAGAGAGAGTCGTTTCACAGAAACCGCGAAATAAGTTATTAGTTTGACAAAAAAATTTACAAAACATAAATAATTAAAGGAGAAAACAAAATGGCAGAAGAAAAGAAAACAAAAAAACAGAGACAACCAAGAACATGGTCATCCACCAAAATTTTGGATTGTGTTGCTTATTTTGCAATTGCATTCATTGCTATTGCACTCATATTTAGATTGGCTTTTCAAGAACACACTCCATCTGTTGCAAATGCATTTCAAGCAATTGGTGAATGCTTGTCATATATAATCTGTATTTGGCTTGGTTTCTATTGGACTATGAGAAAGAGAGGAGCAGGCTGGAATAAACATAATGTATGGTGGCTTATTTGTTGGATTGTTGCAACTGTTGTAATTGTTGTGATATACATTTTTGCAATGCTTTAATATACTTGAAGAGGACACGATGACAAAAATTCCATATATTGTCACAATTGTGACAGTCGTGCTGACGGCAATATTTGCACTCTTAAACAGACTTTGGACTGGCTTCGCATATTTTGTGCTTGCCCTACTTCTTTTGTTGTCTCTTTTTTGGGGTGTATGGCTGATTTTTAAGTATTTCACGGATTATAAAAAAGAATTGCAAGAACGCTTTAAAATTTATAAAGCGGACAAAATCAATCACACACAAATAACCCAAGAAAACTTTGAACAAAACAATAGTTTGTTTCAAAAAGACTTTAACAAAAAAATGCGTAAAGAAAAGTTTGTTAAATGGTTTGTGATTGTTTTTTGCTTTGCAGTCGCAGTCGCTTTTTTACTTGGAATGGTATGGTACTAAAAAGGCAAGCCCACTTGGGTTTGTTTTTTTTGTTCAATCGTTTGCAGTTATGGGGTGTTTTTTGTTATACTTGGCATAGAATTGGTTTTTGGGAGAGTGGAATGTTATCAAAAGTTAAAAGTTTTGGACTTAATGGAATTGATGGATTTTTAACCACAATCGAAACTGATATCGTTGGTGGAGTTCCGCATTTTGATATTGTCGGGCTTGGAGATACCGCCGTCAAAGAATCAAAAGAAAGAGTTAAGTCTGCAATAAGAAATTCTGGTTTTGAATATCCCATAAAACATTACACAATAAATCTTGCTCCGGCAGATGTAAAAAAAGAAGGACCTCTCTATGATCTTGGAATTGCGATTGGCATTCTTTCTGCTTCCGAGCAAATCACTTCAAAAAAATATAAAGATTTCATCTATATAGGCGAGTTGTCACTTGATGGTTCAATAAAGAAAGTGCGTGGAGTGCTTCCTATTCTCATTAGTGCGCGTGCAATGGGGTACACAAAAATAATTGTACCGAAAGAGAACGCGGAAGAGGCAAAATTTATTTCAGGTATGGAAATTTATGCTTTTGGCACTTTGCGTCAGACTGTTGCGTTTTTGAATGGAGAAAATGAGGAGCAAGTTTTGCCAATAGAAACCAAGACTTTCGATGAAGTAATCAAAAATGTTTCAAATAAACTGGACTTTGAAAATGTCAAGGGACAGGCATTGGCAAAGAGAGCATTGGAGATTGCTGCTGCGGGAGGACATAATGTTTTGATGATTGGACCTCCTGGGAGCGGAAAAAGTATGCTTGCCAAGTGTTTTTCTGGAATTTTGCCAGATTTGACTTTTGAAGAGGCGTTGGAGGTGACAAAGATACACTCTATCGCAGGTGAATTGGACCTTAAACAAGGAATCATTACACAGCGTCCATTCAGAACCCCTCATCACACTGCCACCACAATAAGTTTGACAGGTGGCGGAACGCATAGCAAACCTGGGGAAATTAGTTTGGCACACAATGGGGTGCTTTATCTTGACGAATTTCCAGAATATTCTCGTGCTTTGATAGAGACATTGAGGCAACCACTCGAAGATGGAACAATAACTGTTGCTCGTGCAAATCAAACTGTTACATATCCTTCCAGTTTCACGCTGATTGCCAGCATGAACCCTTGTCCGTGTGGAAATTATGGCTCAAAGGACAAGGAATGTAAGTGTTCGCCAACTCAAATTCACAAATATCTTTCCAAGATTTCTGGACCTATTATGGACAGAATTGACATTCATGTGGAAGTGGACAACATCGCTTACAGTGACCTCAATCGCGAAACAAAAGAAGAAAGTTCCGCAAGCATAAAAAAGAGGGTGGACAAAGCACGCGAAGTCCAACTGAAACGCTTTAAAAATTCAAAAATTTTTTGCAACAGCAAAATGAGCGTTCCGCAAACAAAGAAATATTGTGTTCTTTCGCCAGAATGTCAACGGCTCATGGAGCAGGCTTTCAATAGTCTCAAATTAAGTGCCAGAGCACACGACAGAATTTTGCGAGTTGCACGCACAATTGCCGACCTTGATGGCAGTGAAAATATTTTACCTCAACATTTGGCCGAGGCAATTTCCTATCGTGGACTTGACCGTAAATATTGGAGTTTATAAGGAGTTATAGTGACAGAAAAAGACAAACTTTTGGTTTTTATGTCCATGTTTGAGATAGCAAACAAGAAGCAGGAGAGAATTTTAGAAATCCTTTCCGATTTTTCTATCGAAAATGCTCTGAGAAATTCGGAAGTTGCGACTATTTTGTCTCAGGAAGAATATCACAAGATGATTGAAAGTTATGATTTGCGTGCTCTTGACAGCATGATTGAAAATATGTTTGCTCATGACATTCAAATTATCACAATTTTTGATGATAATTATCCTAACAGTCTTTACGACCTTCCAGACCGTCCTCTTGTGCTTTATGCCAAGGGCGATTTGAGTTTGCTGGATAAAAAATGTTTTGCTGTCGTTGGAACAAGAACTCCATCAAATTATGGACGCATTGTGACTGAACGCTTTGTTGAAACTCTTGCTCTTGCTG
Source organism: Candidatus Caccovivens sp. (assembly GCA_051888935.1). Lineage (GTDB taxonomy): Bacteria > Bacillota > Clostridia > Christensenellales > UBA1242 > Caccovivens. The sequence goes on from JBJFCL010000027.1 coordinate 42,306, forward strand.
GATTTGTGATTGTCAGTGGACTGGGGTATGGCATTGACAGTATTGCACATCGCAAAACTTTGGAATTGGGAGCAAAAACAATCTCTGTGATTGGAAGTGGATTTTCAAATATTTATCCTGCAATCAACACCTCACTTGCAAATGAAATTGCAGAGCGTGGACTTTTGCTTTCGGAATATCCACCATCTTTCAAACCAAAAAGATACACATTTCCAAGGCGAAATCGCATTGTTGCAGGAATTTCTTGTGGTGTGCTAATTCCTGAGGCGAGCATCAAAAGCGGAACAATTTACACAAAGGATTTTGCTATTGATTATGGTAAAGATGTGTTTACTGTTCCGGGGAACATCTATAATGAAAAAAGTGAACTTCCAAACCATATGATAAAAACTGGGCAGGCACACTGCGTGCTTGATGCTAATGATATCGTTGATTTTTATGGATTGCAAAAACAGACAAAAGAGAGTGTGGCGATTGAGTTGACTTTTGACCAAAAGACGATACTTGACCTTTTGTCAAATGGAGAAAAAGATTTTGATTATTTGGCAGAGAAATCGAAAATTCCTGTGAGTATTTTGAATAGTTGTTTGACAACTTTGGAAATAAGTGGTTTAATAAGAAGGTTGCCAGCCAAGACATATTGTTTGGCTTAAACAAAAAAGGAGATAGTTTTGAAACTTGTTGTAATAGAAGCCCCAGCAAAAAGGGACACATTGAAAAAATATTTAGGAGATGGTTATGAAGTGTTTGCCACAAAGGGACACATAAGAGACCTGCCTGCCAAATCATTTTCAATCGATTTAAACAATAATTACGAACCTCATTATGAAAATAATCCTGATAAAAAGCAACTTATCAGCGATTTGCAGAAGAAAGCAAAATCTGCCGAAGAAGTTTTGATTGCGACCGACCCTGATAGAGAAGGTGAGGCGATTTCTTGGCATGTTGCGCATGTCTTGGGACTTGACCCAAGCACCAAATGTCGTATTCAATTCAATGAAATATCAAAAAAAGCGGTTCTTAAAGCACTCACTGAACCAAGAGCAATCGACCTTAATCTTGTCAATGCTCAACAAGCAAGGCGCGTTATGGACAGAATTGTGGGCTACAAACTTTCTCCTATTCTTTCAAAGAAGATTGCTCCAAAACTCTCTGCTGGAAGAGTGCAATCAGTGGCGTTGAAACTTGTTGTTGACCGTGAAAAAGAAATTGAAAACTTTAAGCCAGAAGAATATTGGAATGTCACTGCGGAACATGAAAAAAACAACATTAAATTTAAATCCAATTTGACCAACTACAAGACAAAAAAGATAAAGCCTGCAAACAAAGAAGAAGTTGACAAAATTCTTTCAGCGATAAGTGGCAAAGACTTTGTTGTTGAGTCAATCAAAAAGACCAAGAGCAAATCTCACGCTCCGGCACCATTTACCACAAGTACAATGCAACAAGATGCTGGAAACAAACTTGGTATGAGTCTTAAACGAATCACTTCATGTGCACAGGAATTGTATGAAGGTGTGGAGGTTAAGGGTGAGGGAAAAATCGCACTTATCACTTATATCAGAACTGACTCCACTCGTGTTTCTGCTGACGCTCAAAATGCTTGCCGTGAATTTATTGCTGGGAAATATGGCAGTGAGTTTGTTCCGGAAAAACCAAATGTATATGTTTCAAAGAAAAATGCACAAGACGCGCATGAAGCAATTCGACCAATATCAATGCAAATGACTCCTGAAATGGTCAAAGATAGTTTGAACAAAGACAATTACAGGCTTTACAAATTGATTTATGAACGCTTTATGGCAAGTCAAATGAGTGAAGCGGAATATTCAAATGTCAACATATCCATGAAAGTGGAGGATTACACTTTTAAGGCGACAGGCAAAACTTTGGAATTTGCTGGTTTTACAGCAGTTTATAAGGAATACACCGAAGAAGATAAAGAAAAAGATTCTGGCAAATTGCCAAAACTTGATGAAGGTGAAATTGTCAAGACGATTGATATCAAAACAGAGCAAAAATTTACAAAACCGCCTGCACGATACACAGAAACAAGTCTTGTTAAGGCAATGGAAGAAAAAGGAATTGGACGTCCTGCAACATATGCTGCAACCATTACCATTTTGACTGCAAGAAACTACTGCACAAAAGAAAACAAATACCTTGTTCCAACAGCGCTTGGAAGAAACATCACAGAATATCTTGATAAGTTTTTCCATGGAGTTATAAATGTGAAATTTACTGCTCATATGGAAAACCGACTTGACGATATTGCAGAAAACAAAGATGATTGGCACAGTGTTGTTGACAGTTTTTGGAATGGTTTTAAAGGATTATTGGCAGATGCTGACGCAAGCAGTGTAAATATGAAAGTACAACCAGTCGAAACTGATGTAATTTGTGAGAAATGTGGACATAAAATGGTTATTCGAGAAGGGCGTTATGGCAAATTTTTGGGCTGTTCAAACTTCCCTAAGTGCAAAAATGTCAAGCCTATGGAAGAAAATGAGAAAAAGCCTGCGGGCAAATGTCCAAATTGTGGGAAAGAGGTTTATGCTTTGAAAACCAAGCGAGGAAAAACATTTTTTGCCTGCGTCGACAGGACTGGTTGCAATTTTATGAGTTGGGACGCTCCAACTGGCGAAAACTGTCCAAAATGCGGAAAATATCTTATCAAAAAAGGCAAGAATGTGAAGTGCTCTGCGTGTGATTATGTCAAAGAGGAAAACGCTGAAAATAAATAGAGAGAAGTGGACTGTTTCGACAGTTCGCTTTTTTGTAGTTTCTATATTTTTTATGTATTCAATTAAAAAAATATGGACAATTTGAAGAAAATTGCTTGTATAAATCTTGATTTCAACAAAATGCTCAAAAAATATGTGATAAATTCTAGGTTATTTAAGTTGAAATATGCTATAATCAATTAAAAGATAATGCTTTGGAAGTTTTTCAAGCATAAATCGGATTTTTAAGGAGTTATATATGGAAAATGTTTTTAAGGGCACGACCATCTGTGCAGTTAAAATAAATGGCAAGATTGCTGTTGCTGGTGATGGTCAAGTGACAATGCAAAACAGCATTATTTTCAAAAATAATGCAAAAAAAGTACGCAGAATTTACAACAATAATGTTGTGATTGGTTTTGCGGGATCTGTTGCTGACGCGTTCTCACTTTCTGAGCGTTTTGAAGGAATGCTCAACAAATTTGCAGGAAACTTGATGAGAAGTGCTGTTGAACTTGCTCAACTTTGGAGAGATGACAAAGTTGCAAGACAACTTGAAGCTATGATGATTGTGGCAGACAAAAATCAAATATTGATTTTGGACGGTGCTGGAAATGTCATTGAACCACAAGAAGATGTTTGTGCAATCGGTTCTGGTGGAAACTACGCTTTGGCTGCTGCAAAAGCACTCAAACAAAACACAAATTATGATGCCAAAGAAGTGGCATACAAAGCACTTAAAATTGCAAGTGAAATTTGCGTATTTACGAATGACAACATCATCGTTGAAGAGCTGTAAAGTTATAGAAGGAGAAAGAATATGAATTTTACACCAAAACAAATTGTGGCAGAACTTGACAAATATATTGTCGGGCAGACAAAAGCAAAAAGAGCGGTTGCAGTTGCTCTTAGAAACAGACAAAGAAGAAGCAAACTGCCTGCCGATATTCGCGAAGAAATCACTCCAAAAAATATTATTATGAGTGGGCCAACTGGCGTTGGTAAGACCGAAATTGCAAGGCGTTTGGCAAAACTTGTTGGAGCACCATTCGTCAAGGTTGAAGCAACCAAATTTACAGAAGTTGGATATGTTGGACGCGATGTTGAAAGCATGGTGAGAGACCTTGTTGAAGTTGCTGTTAGAATGGTTAAAGACAACAAGAAGAAAGAAGTTGAAGCTAAGGTTATGCCGATTGTTGAAGAGAAACTTGTTGATGCTCTTTTCCAAAATCGACGCGTAACGCAGGTTGAAGTGAATAGAGACGACCTTTTGCAAGAACTTAGAAACGGAAAATGTGAAGAAGAAATTGTTGAAGTCGTTGTTGTTGATGCTCCAAAACCGATGATGGCATTTGGGGCAGGTGAAATAAACTTGGGTTCAATGTTTGAAGGTTTGACACCTCCAAAACACAAGAAAAAGAAAATGAGCATTCGTCATGCACGCGAAGCGCTTCTTCAAGAGGAAAGTGACAAGATTATTGATATGGACAATGTAAACGAAGAGGCGATTGCACTTGCAGAAGAGCAAGGAATCATTTTTATTGACGAAATTGACAAAATTATCGGCAAAAGTCAAGCGACAAACAGTGCAGATGTTTCTCGTGAAGGAGTTCAAAGAGATATTTTGCCAATCGTGGAAGGAAGCACAGTTCCAACCAAGTATGGCAATGTCAAAACAGATTTTATGCTTTTCGTTGCCGCAGGGGCGTTCCATGTTGCAAAGATGGAAGATATGATTCCAGAACTTCAAGGAAGATTCCCAATTCGTGTTGAACTTGAAAGTTTGACAAAAGAAGATTTTAAGAAAATATTAAGCACTCCAAAGAACGCTGTTACAGTGCAATATTCCAATCTTTTGAGAGTTGATAACATCAATCTTGTTTTTCAAGATGACGCACTGGACGAGATTGCTGAAATGGCAGAGCGTGAAAATGAAACTAGCGAAGATTTGGGAGCAAGAAGGCTTCACACAATTATGGAAGCATTACTGGAAGATGTGTCTTTCAATGCAACAGGCGAACATCCAATGCTTGATATTATTATAGATAAGAATTATGTGACAAACATCTTTAAGGATAGACAACAAAAGTACGATTTGAAAAAATATGTTTTATAATGTATATTGTGGTGTTATGCAATTATTTGCTTGCATAATACTCAATATATTGAAAGGTTATTATGTGGACAGATAGAACAAAAATTCTTATAGGACAAAGTGGAGTGGACAAATTGGCAAGTTGCCATGTGGCAGTTGTTGGCATTGGCGGTGTCGGTGGCTATGTTTGTCAATTGCTTTCTCGGGCAGGGGTTGGAGAACTTACTCTTGTTGATTTTGACAAAGTTGATGAAACAAACATAAATCGACAAGTGGTGGCTGACACAACAACTATTGGACAATTTAAAACGCAAGTTATGAAAGATATGATTTCCAAAATCAATCCAAATTGTAAAGTCAATACATACAATGAGAGGTTTTGTGGACAGTTTGCAGAAACTTTGTTTTCTAAACATTTTGATTTTGTCGTCGATGCTATTGATAGCGTTCAGGATAAAGTGGAACTTATTTGTTATTGCAAAACTCACAACATAAATGTTATCTCTGCCATGGGTGCTGGAAATCGTTTGGAAATGCCTAATTTTAAAGTTGTGGATATTTTCAAAACATATAATGACGGACTTTCAAAAATTATGCGAAAGAAACTGCGTGAACGCAATATTTCTTCTTTGAAAGTGGTGTTTAGCGAAGAAATTACTATCAAAAATCCAGACACAAACACCATTGGAAGCATTTCTTATCAACCGGCAATGTGTGGTTGTGTTCTAAGCGGATATGTCATAAATAAATTGCTAGAAAATGAAAAATAATTCATAATAATGTTGATATTAAAATTTTAAGGAGTTTGAAATGGAAATTATTACAGAGAAAAATTTTGATGAAAAAATCAAGAATGGCGTTGTACTTGTTGACTTTTTTGCAACTTGGTGCGGACCTTGTAGAATGCTCAGTCCAATTTTGGAAGATGTGAAAGAGGAACTTGGCGACGCTGTTGAAATTTATAAGGTTGATGTTGATGAAGATGAAAATTTGGCACGCAAATTTGGTGTTATGAGTATTCCAACAATTTTCGTTTTTGTTGACGGAAAACAAGTGGACAAACATATTGGTCTTATGTCACAAGAAGATATTGTTGATGTTTTAAAGAGTTATCTTTAATATAATCTCAAAAAATGTTCAAAGTCTATAACTTTGACTTTTTTTTGATATTGTTAAAGTGATTAACTATTGACATTAACTATGTTTAGTGTTAAAATTTACATATCGAGGGTGCTATGGAAAGAAGAATTTATTTGGATAATGCGTCAACAACTTATGTGTCTAGTGAAGTTTTGAATGAAATGATGCCTTGTTTCAACACCATTTATGGAAATGCTGGCTCACTTCATAAACTTGGTCGCGATGCAATGTCTATTGTTGACCGTGCGCGTGATAGAATTAAAGAAGCAATAAATGCCAATAAAGCAAACGAAATTTATTTTACTAGTGGTGGAACTGAGGCCGACAATTGGGCAATACTTGGAGTTGCTCGTGCAAACGCAAATAAGGGCAAACATATCATAACAAGTCAAATCGAGCATCATGCAGTTTTGCATGCTTGTGCACAACTGGAAAAAGAGGGCTTTGAAGTTACATATTTGCCTGTGGACTCCACTGGGCTTGTGAGTTTGCCTGAACTTTTGCACGCAATAAGAAAAGACACAACTTTGATTTCCATTATGACTGTAAATAATGAAGTTGGAACCATTCAAAACATCAAAGCAATTGCAAAAATTGCTCATAATTACGGCATTGTGTTTCATACAGATGCTGTTCAAGCGTTGGGAGTTATCAATATTGATGTTCAAGATATGGAAATTGACCTTTTGTCTCTTTCTGCTCATAAAATTCATGGACCAAAAGGTGTTGGTGCACTTTATATCAAAAATGGAGTTAGGATTGACCCGATTCTTTTTGGTGGGGAAAGTCAAGAACGCGGAAAACGTGCTGGAACAGAAAATGTCCCAGGAATTGCTGGGTTTGGCAAAGCAGTTGAACTCGCCACAAAAAATCATATTATAAACAACAAAAAACTCAAAAATATTAGAGAATATTTTCTTGAAAAACTTTCTGAAAAAGTGGAACACTTCCAAATAAATGGACATCCACATCAAAAAGCAAATTCCATCTTGAACATTTCTTTTTATGGAATTGAAGGAGAATCCGTTTTAATGCTTTTGGATTTGGCAGGCATAAGCGTTTCCACTTCTTCCGCTTGCACATCAAAATCACTTTTGCCATCTCATGTGCTTAAAGCAATGGGTGTTCCAGATGAGATTGCGCAAGGAGCAATTAGAATTTCATTTGGGACAAACATTTCAAAATCAGATGTAGATTATGTTGTTGACCAAATAGCCAATGTGGTTGCAAAACTTAGAGCGATTTCACCAATTCAAGCAGGGAGGATATAATTATGTACAGCAAAACAGTAATTGATAGATTTCAAAATCCACATAATGCCGGCGGTATGCATGGTGCAAATGCTATTGGACAAGTTGGGAACGCTGCTTGTGGAGATATTATGAAGATGTATCTCAAAATAAATGACAATGGTGTCATTGAGAGTGCAAAATTCAAGACTTTTGGGTGCTGTGCAGCAATTGCGTCGACTGATATAGCGTGTGACCTAATTAAAGGAAAAACGATTGAAGATGCACTTAAAGTGTCAAACAAAGATGTTTTAAAAATCTTGGGCGAACTTCCACCTCACAAAATTCATTGTTCAATTTTGGCCGAAGAATCAATAAGAGCGGCAGTTGAAGATTATTACAATAAAAAAGAAAAAGAGACAAAAAAAGCAATCAAAAAATCCCAAAATAACGCTATAAATGATGAGGGTTAAAATATTTATTAAATTTTGGAGGATTTATGCTTCAATCAATTCTTAAACAAATTTTTGAAGAAATGTTTGACAGGACGCCTGACTTTAAAAACAATACAAAAGATTGTCGACTTGCATGCAATATCTTTTATTTCTTTTTTTTAGAGAATGTATTTGAAATTGATGATAAATATAATATTACAGCGGAAATAGATTACTTTGGAAGACCAACAGAAGAATACTATTTATCTCAATACTTAAAATATGGAACATATGATAAAAAGTTTGCTTATAAAATAAAAAATGATAAGATTATAAATGTTGCTAAAAAAGTTATAAAATCAATCTCTGAACAAAATGGGGTGGAAGCAGAAAATATCTTTGAAGCATTGTGTATAATAAAACAACTTAGATTCAATAATTATAATGAAAATGAAATTAAATCAAAAATAGAATTTGTTTTTCCAAACCAAGATGGACTTTATAAATTGGCTCAAAAATTTGCTGATGAATTGGAAGAAAAGAAATTGAAAATTGAGTTGGAAAACAAACCTGTTAAATATTTAGGCATTGAGACTGTAATAGGAAATGCATTTATTGAATTATTGACAAGAACCAATGGACAATCAAAAACCTTAAATATGAATGAAATTCTAGATTATGCTGACAACATAGAAAAATTTTATAGTACAAAAAGACAAAATGTGGTTGTAAAAATTGACCAAGAACGACTAAAATCATTTTTTCAAAATTATCGAGATTATTTCAATAGGGACGCAGAGGGAAAGCATCAAATTTCTTTAAAAGATGGAATAACCCTTCAACATTTAACAAATGAATTTCGTTGGAATTTAAATGAAAGTTTAACACAAGCATTTTCAAATGATAATGTAGCAAAATGTCTTATGAAAAAGAATAACGATTTGACCACTTATACAAAAAATAATGATAAAACAAAATAAAAATCCTAATTGGGGATTTTTTTATTTATGTATTTATTCATAAAGTTTAATAAAAATATTATTAAAACAACTAAAATTTTAACGAAAAAAATGAAGTGACAAATTTATTGCATAATACCATATGTTGTGAGTATTTTGTTGCATACTACCCTAAATATAGCACATCTATTCGCAAAACCTGTCTTTTGCGAATAGATTTAATCGGAGTATTATGCAAAAATTTTGCAACCTCCCATAAAAAAAGCACGCAAAAAGTGTGCTTCTTTGATTTGTTATGCCTTCAAATTTTATAAGTCTTAAAGAAATCGTCCTTAAATTCTGGGAAATAATCCCCTAAGATTGCTTCACGGCTCTTTTCTGCTAAATTGATGAGAAATCTCAAATTGTGAATGGAGAGAAGTTCTGCTCCAAGCATTTCGCCAGCATTGATTAAGTGTCTAAGATATGCGCGAGAGTAATGTTTGCAAGTATAACAATCACAATCGTCTTCAATTGGACGGAAATCTTCCTTATATAGTGAATTTTTGATGACCATCTTACCATTTTTGGTAAATGCTGTACCATTTCGAGCAATTCTTGTCGGCAAAACGCAGTCCATCATGTCAACACCTCGTGCAAATCCTTCCAAAAGACAGTCAGGACTGCCTACCCCCATCAAATAGCGTGGCATATCGTGAGGCAAAATTGGATTTAAAAAGTCCAGCATATCATACATTATTGGCTTTTCTTCTCCAACCGAAAGTCCGCCAATTGCAATTCCGCAACGAGCATAAGGTGTGCAATAATCAACGCATTTTGCACGCAAATCTTTATACATATTGCCTTGAACGATAGGAAACAGAATGTTGTGTCCTCCATGATGTGCCTTGTGGCATCTTTCCAGCCATGTCTTCGTCAATTTCATTGCACTCTCTGCCTCAGCATAAGTTGCATGTCCCTCTGTGCATTGGTCGAGAGCCATATTGATGTCGCTGTCAAGAGAGTGTTGAATTTCCATGCAAAGTTCTGGCGTAAACAAAAACTTTTCACCGCTCAAATGTGAGCGAAATTCGACTCCTGTTTCAGAAACTTTGCGAAGGTCAGAAAGAGAAAAAACTTGAAATCCA
>JBJFCL010000028.1:0-11739 GCA_051888935.1 Candidatus Caccovivens sp.
GACGCCTCTTTGTTCAGTAAGTTTCTTTTCATTCACTTTTGAGGCATTTAAATCAACTTTAAAATAGTCAATTTTGTTTTTCAAAGCATATTCTTTCTCAGCAAGACTATCCAACTCACTAGTCAAAGTTTCAATCTCTCTTTGACGAGAAATCAAATTGACAATTTCATTCTTTTTGCTACCACCAGTAAGTGAACCTTGTGTGCTGACAACATCACCTTCAAGTGTAACAATTTTAAAAGAGAATCCGTTATCTCTTGCAAGGTCAACAGCGGTTGCCAGCGTGTCAACAATGACAGTTCCGCCCAAAAGGTTTGAAATGACATTGTCAATTTGTTTGTCATAAGAAATAAGTTTGCTTGCAATTCCAAACACTCCCTTTTTGCCAGCAATAGACTTTGCGTCCATATCGCGTCTTCTCATGCTGGAAATAGGAAGGAATGTGGCACGACCAAACTTGTTTTCTTTCAGATATGAAATCAAATCTTTTGCACCATTTTCATTGTATGTGACAATATTTTGAACAGCATTGCCAAGTGCCACCTCAATCGCCGTTTCATATTCAGCAGGAACAGAGATAAGAGAAGCCAAAACACCGACCATTTTACTCTTAACAGCCGAGTTCTTTTCGCTTTCTTTCAAAATTTTCTTAACACTATAAGCGTATCCTTCATATTCCGCTTGCATTTCTGTTAAAAGTTTTTTGCGGTTTTCATAGACTTTGATTTGAGTGGAAAGATTTGCACGCTCAGTTTCCAAATCAGAGAGAGTTTTTGTCCCAACAAAAATACTGCCTGAGACCTCTTCATTTTCCGCTTTCACTTTCTCATACTCAGCAGTTGCTTCGTCAATAACTTTCTTGGATTGGGCAAAAAGTGTGCTTGCAACTTGCAACTTAGCATCAATTTCTTTGAGATTTTTTTCCAAGTTTTCCTTGTTTTGAAGGAGCAAATTTTTCTCTGCTTCCAATCTTGAAACATTGCTCTTGATGTCAGAGAGCGAACCAAGTGCCTCAATCATTTTTTGTTGTGATTGTCCTGCTTCTGTTTCACTTAAAGACATCTCGTCCACAATTTCAAGGTGTTTGTTTGACAAGTTTTCATATGTAGTGTTCAAAACAGACAAACGTTCTTTCAACCCTGCATACTCTGCCGTCTTTGCCTCTTCTTGTGCATTGCAGTTTTCAATAACCACATTGGCATTTGATATATCCAAATTTATGCGGTCATTTTCTTTGTGAGTAAAGTTAACTCTTTCTCTTGCAACCTTTGTTTCTCCTTCTTGTTTTTCAAGTTCGACTGTCAAAGTCAAAAGTTGTTCGTTGAGACGAGCAATTTCCTTGTCATAATCAGTGAGTTTGTCCATTTGGTCAGCATATTCTTTTGTGATTCTGTCAAGGTCATTCTGTCTGTTTGCGAGTTCTTCTTCAATTGCCCTCATTTTTTGCTTTATTTGCTCTTTGACAACATTGGCATTTTCATATTGGAAAACATAGGCATTAACTTCCAAATCTTTGAGTTGACCTTTATATTCCAAATATTTTTTAGCGTCCTCTGCCTGTTTTTTAAGAGGTCCCATTTGACGCTCAATTTCCAAACGAATATCATCAATGCGGACAAGGTTGTCACGAGTGCGTTCCAACTTTCTTTCCGCCTCATCTTTTCTGGATTTAAACTTGGCAACGCCAGCAGCCTCTTCAAACATAGTACGGCGTTCCTCTGGTTTTTCGTCCACAATTTCACTAACCTTCCCCTGTCCAATAACAGAATAACCATTTTTACCAATACCGCTGTCAAACAAGAGGTCAGTAATATCTCTCAAACGGCAAGTATTTTTGTTAATTTGGTATTCACTTTCGCCAGAACGATAAAGTTTTCTAGTGATTGAGAGTTCATCATAAGCGATGTTAAAAAAACGGTCTGTGTTATCAAAAGTTAGTGTAACTTCACAATAAGACAAACTCTTTCTCTTTTCTGTGCCCTTAAATATGACATCTTGCATATTATCGCCACGAAGAGACTTGGCACTCTGTTCTCCAAGCACCCAACGAATAGCATCAGACACATTACTCTTACCGCAACCATTTGGCCCAACAATCGCCGTAAATCCGCCATTAAATTCGATAACAGTACGATCAGCAAAAGATTTAAAGCCAATCATTTCAATCTTTTTAAAATACATATTTCCACCTTATTCTGTAAACAATTTCTCCAATGCCACATACGCACAGTTTTGCTCTGCTTTGGTCTTGTCTTTTCCATATCCTGTGGCAATCAAGTCGTCGTCCATATAAAATTTTGCCTCAAAATAATCTTCCACTTTGACAGTTTCATATTTTATGGCACACTTAAAGTTTGCCTGTACGAGCTCTTGAAGTTGAGACTTGTAATTGTCATCTTTTGCTTCTGCAAACTCATTTATATGAAGTTTTGTGATTATAAAATTTCTGACTGTGTCAAGGTCGCTGTCAAGATACATTGCAGCAATAACTGCCTCAATAATATCTCCTTTGATGGCAGTTGTAATTTCATCTTGCAAACTCTTCCCAACAATAACCTCTTTGGTCAAATTCATTTCATCAAAGCATTCAGCAAGATGTGCCTCAGACACATAATGTGCACGCAGAACAGTGAGTTCTCCTTCTTTTTTGTTGCAATTTTTAAAGAGATACTCCCCAACCAAGAAATTTAAAATCGAATCCCCCAAAAATTCCAATCTTTGATAGTTATCTTTTGATTTTGAAGGGTGTGTAAGAGCACGCGTAAGCAGTTTTTTATCTTTGAAACTGTAATCTATTTTACTATCAATCATTGACGCTCTCCATTTTGTTTGTCATTTGAGAGACCAATTCTTCAATCTTCTCAACAAGTTTATTTTCATGTAATTTGGCAACTTGTAAGATGGTGTTGCAAATAACCTCTTTCTTGGCAGTTCCATGCGTTTTTACAACCAATTTTTTACAGCCCAAAAATGGTGCTCCTCCAAATTTGTTGATATCCATTTTTGCTTTTATTCCCTTAAACTTGCCCATCATAAGAGCACCAATTGATGCAAAGATGTTCTTTTTAGCTTCTTTCTTGATGAGTTTGGACATTCCACTTGCCACGCCTTCAACACTCTTCAAAAGGACATTTCCCGCAAATCCGTCCGCAACAATGACATCAACATCTCCGCTCATAACCTCACGCGCTTCAACATTTCCAACAAAATTGATTGGGAGATTTTTCATTAGAGGATATGTGCTCTTTGTAAGTTCATTGCCTTTATGCTCTTCCGCTCCATTGTTTAAAAGAGCAACTTTTGGATTGTCACTAAGTCCCATAGCTTTGCAATAAGCAGACGCCATAATAGCAAAATGCAACAGATGTTCACTCTTGCAATCAACATTTGCACCACTATCACAAATCATCACACTCTTTCCATCTTGAACAGTTGGCAAAATAGGACAAAGTGCTGGACGAGAAATGCCTTTAATTCGACCAATTTTAAGAATTGCACCTGTAAGCACTGCCCCAGTACTACCAGCAGACACGAGTCCAACAACCTCATCATCTTCTTTCAAAAGGTCAAACGCACGAACAAGTGAAGAATCTTTCTTTTGCCTTATTGCAAGAGTTGGAGTGTCATCGTTTGATATAACATCACTTGCATTCAAAATTTCAATTCTCTCAGGGACTTCGCCCAAAATTTCCTTGATTTTGTTTTCATCGCCAGCAAGAACAACAGTTATGTCTTTTCTTTCTTTAACGGCAAGCACTGCTCCTTTCACAACTTCAATTGGAGCAAAATCGCCTCCAAAAGCATCAACAACAATTTTCATAATATTCTCCTATTAACAAATATAACAAAAAATAGTCACAAAAGTCAAAAGAATACGGACAAAACGCATAAAAAAATCCCCACCAATCGAAGTGGAGATTCAAACTAACAAAATTAGTTTTTCTTCTTTTTATCTTCAACAACTGTCTTGTTTTTGTAAGTGCCACAGTTTTTGCAAACAGCGTGTGGAGCTTTGAGTTCATGACATTTTGGACATTCAACAAGTGTTGGAGCTTCTGCTTTAAAGTTTGCAGAATTTCTGGTATTTCTTCTTTCTTTTGAAACCTTATGCTTTGGAACAGCCATTTTAAATTCTCCTTTTTGTGTCTAATTTAAGAAAACGGTAAAAATCATAAACTTTTCCGTCCAATCTTACATTTGCGCCTCTATTTTAACTTAAAAAGAGGTGTTTGTCAAGCATTTTGTGATTTTTTATTAAATTTAATCAAAATCCAATGAAAAATCAATCAAAAATCAACTTATTTGCTCTTTTTGCAACATCTTGAACACTTTTTTGTGTTCAAACCTTCAACGATTTGTTTGGTATCTCTCGCCATCATAAGTTCTTCATTTGTTGGGATTACATAAATCTTGATTTTCGAGTCGTCAGTTGAAATAAGTTGAACTTCTCCGCGTTTAAAGTGGTTATTTCTGTCTTTATCAAGCACAATTCCAAATGCGTCCAAATCAGAAATTATCTTTTCTCTTTCAAGAGCGCCGTTTTCTCCAACCCCACCAGTAAAGACTATGGCATCAACTTTTCCAAGCACCGCCAAATAACTTCCAATAAATTTTCTTGCACTATAACAAACCATGTCAAGAGCAAGTTGACAACGCTTGTTGCCTTTTGCCGACTCTTCTTCCATAACACGCATATCACTGTCCACACCAGAAATGCCAAGCATACCACTCTTTTTGTTGAGGTAGTTTATTGCTTCGTCAACAGTCATATTTTTGTTGTTGCAAAGAGATTGAACAACAGTAGGGTCAACATCGCCAGAACGAGTGCCCATAACCATTCCTTGAAGAGGTGTCAATCCCATTGTGGTATCCACACATTTGCCGTTTTTAACAGCAGTAATACTTGAACCATTGCCGATGTGAGCAACAATCACATTTACATCATCAACATTCTTGCCCAAAACTTTGGCAATCTCTTGTGTGATAAATTTATGGCTTGTGCCATGGAAACCAAATTTTCTGATGTTATATTTGATTGCGTCATCATAGTTGATGGCGTACATATAAGCTTTTTCAGGCATTGTAGCGTGGAAAGCGGTATCAAAAACTGCAACTTGTGGTTTTCCTGGCATAATTGCCATACAAGCGCGAATAACTGCGATGTTTGCTGGCATATGAAGTGGTCCAAGTGGAACAAGGCTGTCAAGATTTTTTAGCACTTCATCTGTCACCAAAACAGAGTTTTTGTAGATTGTGCCACCATGCAAAACACGATGTCCAACTGCACCAATTTCATCAAGGCTGGAAACAACACCATATTCTTTGTTTGTCAAGATATCCAAAACTTTGGAAATTCCATCTTTGTGGTCCTTTGCACCATCAAATTTCATTTCTTTGCCGTCATGTTTGTAAGTAATAAAAGGATTTGAAATCCCAACTCTTTCACAATTTCCTTTTGCGATAACCTTTTCTGTTTCCATGTCAAGCAGTTGATATTTAAGTGAACTGCTTCCTGCGTTTACAACCAAAATTTTCATTTTACTTCTCCTTTAATTTCTTTTGTATCTTTTTCTTCACATTGAAGAGCAGTGATTGCACTGAGCACCACAATATCTTCCACCGTGCACCCACGCGAAAGGTCGTTTACTGGTTTTCTAAGCCCCTGCAAAATTGGACCAACTGCGTTCAATCTTCCAACATATTGCATTGCCTTATAGCAGATATTACCTGCTTCAAGGTCTGGGAAAATCAACACATTTGCATCGCCTTTAAGTGGGCTTTCTGGTGCTTTCAGTTCTGCAACACTTGGAACCATAGCACTATCAAACTGCAATTCTCCATCACAGACGACATCTTTTTCTTTCTTTTTAAATTTCTCAAAAGCGGTGCGCACTTTGTCCACATTTTCACTCTTTGCACTTCCTTTTGAAGAGTAAGACAAGAATGCTACGCGTGGTTCAAGACCAAATGCTTTTGCACTTTTCACACTTTGAGAGGCAATATTTGCAAGAGTGTCCGCGTCCGGTTCTTCCAAAACTCCACAGTCGGAGAGAATGAGTGCTTTACCTTTCAAAAACTTGTTCTTTCCATAAAGCAAGAAGCAAGACGAAACCTTGTCTTTTTTGTTTTTTGCCTTAATGATTTGAAGTGCTGGTCTGACTGTTGTTGCTGTTGAAGATTCTGCACCTGCCACCATTCCGTCCGCATAGCCACATTCAACAAGCAAAGTTGCAAAATAATATGGGTCTTTTTCAAGTTCATCAGCCTGTTCAAGTGTCAAGCCTTTTTCTTTACGCTTTTCATAAAGAGTCTTGACAAGCTTTGCACGGTCAGGGAAAGTCACAGGGTTGACAATGTCAAACTTTTCAAAACACTTATCACGCAAAATAAGCGCACTGGCGTCTCCAACAAGGAGAACTTTGACAATGCCTTTTTTCTGCAAAAATTTGACCGCTTCCACCGTTCTGTCCGAAAACGACACTTCTGGAAAGACGATTGTCTTTTGTTTTTTCTTGGCATCATCTATCAATCTGTCAATTTTAAACATAATTTGTCCTTCTATTTTCAAAAATAAAAAAGTAAGTTATTTACAAGAAATACACTTTTATTATAAATGTCGAAAACAAAAAAAGTCAAACAAATTTAGGAGATAAATTGAAAACTTCCCACAGCAAAGCGTTTACAAAAATAATTTTGAGTATGTTGGTCTTTTTCTTTCTTGTGTGTATGCTCGCTCAACCTGCAAAATTTTTATCCAAATCGCTCGACGGAATTTCTGCATGGGCATTCAATGTGTTGCCAAGCGTTTTGCCATTTATGTTTTTCACTCGCGTGCTTTCAGGTCTTGATGTAATGCCCACCTTAACAAGACCGCTTTCACCAATCACAACAAAATTGTTTAAAACTCCTCCGATATCCATTTACGCTTTTTGCATGGCAATACTTTCTGGATATCCTGTCGGTTCAAAGATGGTTGCTGACCTCTATCTACAAGGGAAAATAACAAAAGAGGACGCCTTCAAAATGTCTTCATTCTGCTCAACATCAGGCCCAATGTTCATAATCGGTGCGGTTGGAATAGGAATGTTCAAGGACGCACAAATTGGCTATATTCTTTTTGTAAGTCACTCTCTTGGTGCGATTTTGAACGGCATACTTTTTCGAAATTTAAAAATAAAAGATTCTGTCAAAGAAGAAACACAAGAAATTCCACCGATTTCCAACAAAACTGACTTGTCAGATATTGTTTTGTCATCAACACTGTCAATCTTGTCGGTTGGCTGTATCATAACCATTTTCTTTATTGTGATTGAATGTTTCTCTCCTCTTTTGTCACTGCTTCCAGAATCACTAAGGTTTTTGTGCGAAGGACTTATTGAAATCACGAAAGGTTGTTTGAGTCTGTCGTCGCTTCAAAACAGATTTATTGCCACATTATTATGCTCTTTTGTGATAAGTTTTGGTGGAATTTCCACTGTCTTGCAATCTCTGACAATGCTAGCAAAAGTAAAAATGCCTGTAAAACTCTTTGTCCTTCAAAAACTCAGCCATGCTTGTCTATCCTCATTGTTGACATTTATATTGATGATTATTTTATAGAATATTCAACAAAAAAAGAGACAATCAGCCTCCCAGTTTTGCTATTTCTGCTCTTGCGAGTTCGTCACAACGGTTGTTCAACGCATTGTCACTATGCCCCTTGACCTTCACAAACTCAACCTGCAAATTTTCAACTACTGAAACAAGTCTTTGCCAAAGGTCTTTGTTTAGGACATCACTCTTACTGCTGGTTTTCCAACCTGCTCTCTTCCAGTTTTCCAACCAACCTTGATTGAACGCATTGACAACATAAGCACTGTCGCTGTGCACTTTGACAACACTGCCCTCTTTTACGCTCTCCAATCCCATTATCACTGCCATAAGTTCCATGCGGTTGTTTGTTGTCATTTCTTCGCCACCAGAAAGCACTTTCTCTTTTCCTTTATAGGACAGAATTGATGCCCAACCACCTGCACCAGGATTCCCAGAGCAAGCGCCGTCAGTATAAAGCACAACGCAAGCAGAGTCCTCCAAAACTGGTTTTTCCTCTTCTTCAAATTTCAAGAAGTCACAGACATCTTGCATCTCCGCTCCCGAGCCATCAAGTGTTGGATAAATATGTTTGCCGTCATCATTTTTTCTTGGCAAAATATGAAAATGCATATGAAAAACCGACTGCTCCGCTGCCTTTCCAGTGGCGTTTATGATATTGTATCCATCAAAGCCACAATCTTTGCAATAATGATTTCCAACTTTCTTGCAAACTTCAATCACTTTTGAAAGAGTGGAATTATCACAAGTCATAACGCTTTCATAATGTCTCTTTGGAATAACAAGAGTATGCCCATAAATATCATTTGAAATATCCAAGAATGCCAAACAGAAATCGTCCTCATAAATCTTGTAGCAAGGTATTTCTCCTGCGATTATCTTGCAAAAAATACAGTCTTTCATTTTCACTCCTAAAAAATAAATTCTAGACATATTTTAAAATAAAAACAAAAAAAGACAAAACGAATTTGTCCTTTTTCTTAAAAAATTCCTAAAACACTCTATAACAAGCCACAGCCAATGATTTTGGGCCAATGTGTGTTGCAACGCTAAGTGAAAGTGGGTCAATATATTCAAATTCGAGATTTGGAAAAGCTTTCTTTATTTCCTCAGCAAAAGCATTTGCATTTGCATCATTTGCAGTATGTGCCACCGAAACTCTCATCTTTCCATCTGCAACAAGTTTGGAAAATCTCTTTTCAAGGTCATTTTTGATTGTCTCAATCATTTTTGATTTTGCTGTCTTAACATTCAAAACTTTTGTGTATTGGTCAAGTTTCCCGCCTTGAATTTGAAGAACAGGTTTGATGTTCAAAACAGTTCCAATAGCAGCAGCGGCAGGAGTGATTCTTCCGCCCTGTTTGAGATATTTCAAAGTGTCCACCATGATATAAATTGAAGAATCCAAAGCAGTCTCTTCCAAATATTTCTTTATTTCAGAAGCACTGTAACCCTCTTTTGCCATCTTGACTGCATCCACAACAGAAGCACGCATAGTGATTGAAATTCTTCTGTTGTCAACAACTTGAACTTTTCCATCAAACTCTTGAGCAAAATTTGTTGCAGTTTCGCAACTTTGACTCAATCCACTGGACATTGGAATATGTACAACTTCATCATATGATTTGAGAAGATTTTTCCAAAGGTCAACGATGTCATTTATGTTTGGCTGAGAAGTTGTTATTCTTGTGTTTTTTTGAATTTCATAAAATTCATCTTGCTTTAAGTTGACATCTTCAAAATATGTCTCTTCTTGAATAATAAAAGGCATAGGAACAACAAAAACGCCAAGATTTTTTGCTTCTTCTTGGGAAATGCCACTATTGCTGTCTGTCACAATTGCGATTTTTTTCATATAAACCTCACTACGATGCAGTTTAACATAAAAACAAATCAAATTCCAAATAAATTCACAAAATTTTAATATAAAAGAATATCTTAACATGGAGATAATATGTTTTCACTATCAGTTTGCATGATAATTAAAAATGAAGAACAAACCTTGGAAAGATGCCTTGAATGTGCCAAACAATTCGCGGACGAGATTGTCATTATCGACACAGGTTCAACTGACCAAAGCAAGAACATAGCCAAAAAATTTACTGACAAGGTCTTTGATTTTGTGTGGATTGATGATTTTTCAAAGGCACGCAATTTTTCCTTTTCAAAGGCAACTTGTGATTATCAAATGTGGTTAGACGCAGATGATTATGTGTCAAAAGAGAATATCGACAAAATAAACGCTCTAAAATTTGGCAACAATGACGCCGATGTTTTTATGTGCCTATATGCCACTGGCTTTGATGCACAAAATGTGCCTTATTTTGTGTATGAACGCGAGCGAATTGTCAAACGAAATCAAAGGTTTAAGTGGCAAGGATTTGTCCATGAAGTGATTGTTCCAAGTGGCAAAATTGTGCATACAGATATCACAATCGAGCACCGCAAAATTGGATATAGCGACCCAAAACGAAACTTAAATCTCTATCGCAGTGCAATAGCACGAGGCGAAGTTTTTAACGCAAGAG
Source organism: Candidatus Caccovivens sp. (assembly GCA_051888935.1). Lineage (GTDB taxonomy): Bacteria > Bacillota > Clostridia > Christensenellales > UBA1242 > Caccovivens. Next base: position 10,119 of record JBJFCL010000028.1, read on the forward strand.
AACAATATTATTATGCAAGAGAATTGTATTATAATGGATATTTTCAAAACGCAATAAAAAACTTTAAAAAATTTTTAAAGATGCCAAACTCATATCCGCCCGACAATCTTGGTGCATATTTGATGCTTTCTGAGTGTTATGAAAAAATAGACGACAACAAACACGCATTAAGCGTTCTTTTTGATGCTTTAAAAAAACATTCCCCAACCCCAGAGTTATGTTGCAAAATTGCCTTTTTGTTTGAACAGCATGGTGACATTGAAAACGCAATTTTTTGGTTAAACTCCGCCCAAATATGCAAGCAAGAAAATGGTTTTATCCGAAAAGATTATGTCGACCTTGTGCCATATCTTGAATTATGCAAAATTTATTATCAAAAAAAGGACTATGCCTCAGCAAAACACTATCATTTGCTGGCAAAGTCCATTCGTCCGACGCATTCGTCAGTGCAATATAATGAACAATTTTTCAAAGATTAAAACAATCCAGAGATTTCACCATTTTTGTCGATACTCATGTTTAAATAGTTGGAAGATTTGCCAAGTCCAGGCATTAAAAGCATATTGCCCGCAATGGCCACAATCATCTTCGCACCACTTCTGATTTCAATATCTGTGACATTAAAAACAAAGTCCTTTGGTGCTCCCAAAAGTTTGGTATTGTCAGAAAATGAAAATTGAGTTTTTGCAATATTGACAAAAAAATTTTCAAAGCCAAGTTTTTTTGCCAATTCAATTTTGTCTTCGGCATTTTTAGAGTAAATTACAGACTTTGCCCCATATACTTTGGTGGAAATTTTTTCTATTTTTGTTTTAATGTCATCTTCAAGGTCGTAACAATATGTGAATTTTGTAGGTTGTTTACACAATATCAAAACTTGCTTTGCAAGTTCTTTGCACCCCTCTCCTCCACAAGTGTAGGCATCACAAACTTTTACAGGAACTCCCTCGTTTTCACAAAGTTGTTGCAAAAGTTCAACATCTTCCTTAGAGTCGTCACTATGCCTATTGATTGCAACCACAAGAGGAAGTTTGTATAAATCTTTCAAATTCGAAATGTGTTTTTTGATATTTTCAAAGCCTTTAAAAAGGTCACCGTCTCCGTGTTCTTTGGTTACTTTGCAGACAACCACCAAAACAACTGCATCTGGAACTTTTCCTCCCAAAAGACGCGTCTTTATATCCAAAAATTTTTCTCCGCCAAGGTCACTTCCAAAACCTGCTTCTGTCACACAATAGTCAGCGTGCGAAAGAGCATATTTTGTTGCCACCACACTGTTGCAACCATGTGCAATGTTTGCAAAAGGTCCAAGATGCACAAGAGCAGGATTACCTTCAAGTGTTTGAACAAGGTTTGGCTTGATTGCATCTTTCAGCAAAAGAGTCATTGCTTCTTCTGCGTGCAAATCATGTGCAAAAATAGGTTCACCTTTTTTGTTTAGAGCCACCAATATATTGCCTAAATTATGTTTTAAAGTTTCCAAATCTTCGCTTAAACACAAAATGGCCATAACTTCACTTGCAGCTGTGATGTTAAATCCAGTCTCAACGATTTCATCTCCAATTTGGTAGGAAACAGAACGCAAACTTCTATCGTTTATATCCAAGCATCTTTTAAAGAA
>JBJFCL010000029.1:0-10915 GCA_051888935.1 Candidatus Caccovivens sp.
TGGGGTTTTACCCCACTTTGAAAAACCACGGGTTTTACCCGTGGATTTTTATTATCAAAAATAATTACTTAACTTTTTCCATGTATGAGCCGTCACGAGTATCAACTCTAATCATGTCGCCAGTGTTCACGAAAAGTGGAACTCTGATTGTGTAACCTGTGGAAAGAGTGGCAGGTTTTTGAGACGCTTTTGATGTGTCACCTTGAATGCCAGGTTCTGTGTCCACAACTTCAAGTTCAACGAAAGTTGGTGGATAAACGGCAAAAGGCACACCTTTGTACATATACATTGTGGTTGGCATATTTTCTGTGACAAAATTGAGAGCGTCAGCAACAGTTTCACGATTGAGTGGCATTTGCTCATAAGTTTCATTGTCCATGAAATAGTAAAGGTCACCATCATTGTAAAGATAAAGCATTTCCTTCTTCTCAATGACTGCATCTTGGAATTTGTCAGAAGGGTTGAAAGTTGTCTCCTGCACCTGTCCAGTCATAACATTTTTGATTTTTGCTCTAACAAATGGAGAACCTTTTCCAGGTTTAACATGCAAAAAGTCAATGACATTATACACATTTCCGTCCATTTCAAAGGTTGTTCCTTTTCTAAAATCTCCTGCTGTAACCATATAAAAACTCCTAAATTTTTAAATTTCGTTTATATATTAACATATTTTATCGTTGTAATCAAGTAAATGACAAAAAATTCTTTTGCCAGAACAAAAAAATTAACAAAACACAGCACAACAATCAAATCATTTTGCGATTAAGATATATATCTTTCATAATTTTTGCATCTTCTGCCATTGTGCCATTGCTCTCACAAATAACATGACATGAAAGACCTTTTTTTACAAGGACTTCTGCCAAAGGTTCAAAGTTTGGACCATAGATATTATCGTCAAAAGTAAGATGTCTGATTTCGCCTTTCGCACCATATTCAATTTTCGAAAAATGAATATGAGCATTTTTGGTTCGCTCCTCGCCCAATTTTTCAAAGCAATAGTCAAAAATACGCTCAAAATCTTCAAAAGTTTTAAGTCCGCCTTGCGTGAGCGCATTGATATGACCAAAATCAAATGTCGGCATGAGTTTTTTTGAGATTGTGCAAAGGTCAATAATTTCCTTCCATGTGCCTATTTGCATACTTTTTCCCATGGTTTCTGGGCAAATATAAGCATTTTCTGGAATCTCTTCTTCAAAGTGTGGCATACATTCACGAAAACGCTCTCCAATGAGTTTAACTGCATTTTCTCTTGTCTCTTTTCCGCACGAGCCAGAATGGAAAACCAGTCTTGTTGCACCGAAAGCCTTCAAGAATTTGATGCCTGTGTCAATATATCCTATTGATTTTTGATACATTTCAGGGGCAGGATTGGCGAAATTGATAAAATAAGGAGCATGAACAGACATTTCAATTCCATTCTTATTAAATTCTGCACCAAGACTTTCAGCAAGTTCAGTTTTCATACGATAGCCTTGTCCAAAACTATATTCAAACAAGTCAAGGCCCCTATCCTTAACCCATTTTGCAGTTTCCATTGTGCTTTTATGTCCTTCTTTATAAAACGATTCACTGTTTCCAGAAGGCCCAAACAAAACCTTTCCCATCTATCCTCCTAAAATGATTTTATCAGAAATAACAAAATTTATTTAATCAACTCACAATTAAATCAGCCTTAAAGCAAAATTTAACACACCATTTTCCACTTTTCCAAGTCCCAAAAATTGATTTTTGTCGAAAAGTTTGTATGTCCCGTTTTCCTTGTCATAAAAAATTTTTTGCCCATTCAAAAGTGAACTCGCATCACTTTCTTCAAGCAATATATTTTCATAATCAAACACATCTTCCATTTTGATAAGGTTGAAATTGCCATTTTCAACATCTTCCAATGTGTATGCGTCTTTAAGATAAAAACCACCACATCTTGTGCGTAGTATGCATTGCATACTACCATAAGTTGAAAGTTTGTAAGCCAAATCGCGAGCGATACTTCGAATATATGTTCCGCTGGAACAAGAGATTTCAAACTTAAAAACATTTTCTTGCAGTTCGCCTAAAAGTTTGAAATCATATATTTCAATCTCTTTTGGCCGAAGTTCGATTTCATTTCCTTTTCTGGCCTCTTTATATGCAATTTTGCCATTAACTTTTTTTGCAGAATACTGTGGAGGCATCTGCATTTGTTTTCCAATCATCTGTTTTATTGTCTCACCAACTTGCTGTCGCGTGATGTGGCATTCACATTGTTTCAAGACCTCTCCACTTGTGTCAAGTGTGTCTGTTTCAATGCCAAACACAAACACAGTTTCATAGGTCTTGTCTTTATTCAAAAAATAATCAAAAAGTTTGGTCGCTTTCCCAACGGTCACAGGTAAAAGTCCTGCACCTTCAAGGTCAAGCGTGCCAAGATGACCACATTTCTTTGCTCCTAAATGATGTTTGACAATATTCACAACCTTATTTGAAGATATTCCAACAGGTTTGTTTATCAAAAGTATTCCACTATCCAACATTTAAAATTTCCTTAATCAAATTTTCGGTAAATCTTTTAACTCTAAATGCAGAAATATTTGCATCTAATCCGCAGGCGTTTTCATGTCCGCCACCGCCATATTTTATGACGACACTGAGAGCATCGACACCTCGACTTCTTATGCTGAATTTGAAGTCATTTTTGCCATATTGAATTACTAATATGGAAATCTTCACTCCGTCAATACTCACAATTTCATTGGTATATTTTTTTACATCTTCTTTCTCCGCTTTGAAACGCTTGAAGTCACGACTTCGGAAAATAACATAACCTCCCATTCCGCCACAAATGAGTTTGATTTTCTTTATGTATTGTGCATGAAGTTTTAATTGTTTATAAGAATTTTTTCGATACATATTGTCATAGACAAATTGGGAATCAGCACCTTGTTCAAACAAAAACTTTGCATTTTCAAGCACATTTGCACTGAGATTGTTATGCAAAAACCTTGCTGTATCGCCAATCAAACCTGCCCACAAATATGTGGCAATAGTTTGGTCAACTTTCAATTTGTTTTCGCGAATAATATCAGAAATTATTTCTGCTGTCGCCGATTTTTCTGGCTGTATCAAAATTTCGGTGGTTGGAACATCATCATTTTCCAAAACCTCATGATGGTCAACAATCAAAATATTGTTTGCTTTTTGAAGTTCTTCATGAAAAACTGCATCAACACGATTTATCAAATGTTGGTCCACAAAAATAATTAAATCAAAATTTTTTGCGACAAAATCAGTTTTAAGTTCTTCAAGAGGGAAAATTTCGTCCAAGTACCCTTTTGGATTTTTAATTGCAAAAGCGTCAGCATTAACTTTCAAACCTTTACACAAATCTCTTATAGCAAACATTGAGCCGTATGCATCAGGGTCAGGATTTTTGTGAGCAAAAATTGCCACATTATGAGCTTTTTTAATCTTTTCAACAACCTGTTTACTCGTCAGCATCAGTGTCCTCCTTAGGAATATTGAGCGTACGCAAAATTTCCTCCACGCGTATGGCACTCATCGTGCTTTTATCCACAACGAAATTGATTTTTGGGACTTGTGGCATATCCACCATGCGTGCAAGTTCTCTTTTGATATAACCCTCACTTTTTTGCAAAACCTTTGTTACATTTGTGATGTCATTCAAATCCAAAACGCTAACCTTTGCCTTGCAATATTTGAAATCTGGCGTCACACTAACTTCTGTTATGCTTACAATTTTGTTCAATCTTGGGTCGTTCATTTTATTTCGTATTATTTCAGTCAAACATTTTAAAATTTCACTGTTTGCCCTCTCCATTCTATTTGACATAACACCTCCAAATTTTACTTTTTTTATAAACTAAAAGAGATTATCTCTAATCTCTTTTAACTTCTTGTTTTAAATAGCATTCGATTATATCGCCCTCTGCGAAATCGATATTATCCTTAATTTTAATTCCGCATTCAAAACCTTTGGCAACTTCACCTTTTTCGTCTTTAACGATACGCAAACTATCAATTGTGCTCTCACCAATGATTTCTCCACCACGCTTAACTTTTGCAATGGCATTGCGTTTCATTGTGCCGTCTAACACATAACTTCCTGCAACTTTTCCAGCGGAAGAAAGTTTGAAAACAACACGGATTTCTGCACTTCCAAGATATTTTTCTTCATACTTAATCGCCATCATACCCTTAGAAAGTCTTGTTATTTGGTCGACGATTTCATAGATAATTTTCGATTCAATAAGTTGAACTTTCAAACTATCCACCATTTGCATCATCTTGTTAGGTGTCTTGATATTGAAAGCAACCATAACTGCACCAGTCGTTTGAGCCAAGAGCAAATCACTTTCTGTGATTGCACCAGGTGCACTATGAATGCAAACTACTTTAACTTCATCATTTCTAATTGCTTCAAGTGAAGCTTTGAGCGCTTCAACAGAACCTTGTGTGTCTGCTTTAATGATTATGTTGAGGTTTTTCAGGTTTCCTTCATGGACTCTGCTCATAAAATCATCGGCACTAACACCAGAAGTGTGCTTTGCTCGTTCTTGTTTAATTTTGTTGATTCTTTCATTGATGACTTGCTTTGACAAACTCTCGTCGACCGCATAAACAGCATCACCAGAATTTGGAACATCATTGAATCCCATCACAGCAACTGGCGTTGAAGGAAGAGCCTTTTTGACAGGTTTTCCATTCTCGTCAAACATTGCCTTAACTTTTCCATAAGTGATTCCAGACATGATTGAATCACCGATTTTGAGTGTTCCGTTTTGAACAAGCACAGTCGCAACAGGTCCTCTTGTCTTGTCAAGTTCTGCTTCAATAACTGTTCCTGTTGCCATTTTGTTTGGGTTTGCTTTGAGTTCTTGCATTTCAGCAACAAGAAGAATCATCTTTTTGAGTTCATCCAATCCCATGCCAGTCTTTGCGGAAATAGGAACGCAAATGGCATCTCCACCCCATTCTTCTGGCAAAATGTCATGTTCTGTGAGTTGTTGTTTGATACGCTCTGGATTGGCCTCAGGTTTGTCCATTTTGTTGATAGCAACAATCATCGGCACATTTGCCGCTTTGATATGATTGATAGCCTCCACAGTTTGAGGCATAATGCCATCATCAGCAGCAACGACCAAAATGGCAATATCTGTGACTTCTGCCCCACGCGCACGCATAGAAGTAAATGCAGCATGACCAGGAGTGTCAATAAATGTGATTTTTTCGCCATTAAACGAAATTTGATAAGCACCAATTTTTTGTGTAATTCCGCCTGCCTCACCAGAAACTACATTTGTCTTTCTGAAAGCGTCCAAAAGCGAAGTTTTGCCGTGGTCAACATGCCCCATAACTGTGACAACAGGTGGACGTTTGACAAGGTCGCTGTCATTATCTCCTTCATTTGAAGATTCCAACAGTTTTTCTTCATAAGTTTTGTCAAGTTTAAGTTCAAGTTCAACTCCCAACTCGCTTGCAACAAGTTCACAAGTATCAAAATCAACAGTGCTGTTTATGGTTGCCATCACGCCCAAGAGCATCAATTTTTTGACAATTTCTGCAACAGGTTTTCCAATTTTTTCACTAAGTTCTTTAACTGTAATTTCCCTAGATGTGAAAACTGCACGAGTAATTTGTGGGGCAACTTTCACTTCAACTTCTTTCTTTTTCTTTATGAGTTTTCTTGAACCCATTGTGGTTTCTTCAAACCCCTCGTCGTCCAAAACAAGAATATTATTTTGTTTTGAGAACGATGCTCTTGCTCTTGCACTAACTTTCTTGGACTCGTCAACATTTCTTCTTTGTTTGTTTTTGTTTCCAAAATTTCTTTCTGGCTGTGCCAAAACTGCACTGCTTTCAGTTGGCTGAGCAAAAGATTTAAATCCATTTGCTCTTGTTGACACAAAAGAACCCGCCTTTTTCTGTCCATTTGGCGCATTTTTTGTAAATTGAGAATTATATTGCCCATTTGGACGATTTTGTCCATTATTGTTTTGGAAACTTCTCTGTCCATTATTAAAACGAGCGTTGTTATTAGCACCAAAGTTGTTGTTTTGGTTGTTGAAAGGTCTATTTTGTTGATTTCGTCCTTGGAAATTTCCTTTATTTTGTCCGTCAAACTTGCGGAAATTGTTGTTTTGATTATTTCCTTGGGAGAATAACTGTTTTTTCTCTTTTTTTGGTTCAGGTTTAGGCTCAGCCATTGCTTTTTCAAACTCTAACTTTTCTTCCGCCTTTTCTTGTTCTTGCTGTTTTTTAAGTTCCAGTTCTTGTTTTTTCTTCTCCTCTTCCTTGGCTTTTAATTGCAATTTTGCTTTTTGTTCAGAAAGGTTTTTTGAGAAGTTGTCAATTTCTGTCTTTGCCTGCTTAATCGACAACAAAAGATTTTGCAAAGAGCCATCTCTTTGTATGTTGTTAATTGTTTTAAGTGAGTTGAGTTGTTGTGTTGCCAAATTATTCTCCTTTTAAAATCTTGCCAATGCTGTCTGCAAAAGCTTTGTTTTTTACGCCAATTGCTTTACATTTGTCGATAATTTCAGATAAATTATCCATTTGAAGAAGTGGAACATTTCTCTTATCTGCAAGGAAATTCATTTCTCTGGACAAACTTTTCCCTGCACTCTTGTCAACAAGAAGCAAATAAAGTTTTTGTGAATAGGACTTCAAGTTGTCAAGCCCAATAATCACATAACCTGCCTTGCGTGCAATTGAAATAAGTCCTTGCAAATTATTCAAATTCTTCTCCCAATTTTTCGTAAACTTCTTCGGGAACATTACATTTAAACGCTCGATTCAATGCTTTTGATTTTCTAAGTTTTTCAAAGCATTCCTTAGATTTGCAAATGTACGCTCCTCTGCCATTTGCCTTGCCAGTTTTATCAACAAAGATGTTTCCTTCTTTGTTTTTGACAATTCGAATTAATGTTTTTTTGTCGCTTTGTCCTCGGCAGACAATACACATTCTGATTTTTTCTTTTGGTTTATCCATAATAAACCCCTTTTTAGTTTTTATCTAATCCAAATCTTCCAATTCGCCCATTTCTTCAATAGGTTCAAGTTCTTCCAAATCGCTCATACTGTCGAAAGAGTTGTCATCAGAAAGTTCTGTAAGTTCATATTCAGTTTCTGGTGTCTCTCCCACTTGAATTTGAGGTTTGAGATAACTTTCAGGTTTTACATCAATCTTCCAACCAGTAAGTCTTGCAGCAAGTCTAACATTTTGCCCAGCTTTACCGATTGCAAGTGAAAGTTTGTCGTCAGGCACAATAACTTGTGACATATTGAGGCTGTCGTTTGTTTCAACAGAAAGAACTTTTGCTGGGGAAAGTGCTCTTGCAATATATTCAAGTGGGTCATCTGAATATTCAACAAGGTCAATCTTTTCACCATTGAGTTCGTTTACAATGGTGTTAATTCTCGTCCCACGATTACCCACGCACGCTCCTATTGCGTCCACATTTTGTTTTTCAGTGAAAACAGCAACTTTTGCACGATTTCCAGGGTCACGAGCAATATTTTTTATTTTAACTTCCCCGCTGGCAATTTCTGGAACTTCAAGTTCAAACAATTTTCTAACAAACCCAATATTGCTTCTTGACACTTGAATTTGTGGTCCGTGGAAAGAATCTTTAATCTTCTTTACATAAACTTTCACTCTGTCTCCAACATTAAATTTGTCGCCAGGGATTTGGTCATTTTTCATCATAACACCCTCAGTGTGAGTGCCTGCAATTTGAACATACACATTGTCGCCGTCCACACGCTTAACGATGGTTGTCAAGAGTTCGTCTTCTTTTTCAGAAAGTTCACTGATGGCATTTTGTCTTTCCATTTCTCTAAGTTTTTGCATAACAACTTGCTTTGCAGTTTGAGCAGCAATTCTTCCAAAATCTTTTGTGGATTCTTCAACAGTCACCATGTCACCAACTTTATAAGATTTTTTAAGTTCTCTTGCTTCTGCAAGTGAGATTTCTTTGTCAACATCTTCCACTTCATCTACAACAGTTTTGTAAGAATATATTTTGATTGTGTTTCGTTCTGGATAGAGTTTTACCATTGCAGACTTTGCCTCACCATACATTTTTTTATAGGCAGAAGTTAGTGCAGTTTCCAGTGTTTCAATAAAAGTTTCTTTGTCGATTTTCTTTTCTGTTTCAAGGTCATCAAGTGCCTTGAAAAAATCTTTGTTTACCATTTTGCATTCTCCTTAAAATTTTATAACCAATTTGATTGAGGCAATTTTGTCTCGCGCCAATATCACTTCCCCTTTTTCTTCTTGCAGTGTCAAAGTGGATTCATTGAACGCCTTCAAAACACCAGTGAAAACTTTTTTGCCATTGAGTTTTGCAAAAAGCGTAATGTCAACCTCTTTGCCAATATTTCGATTCAAATCTCGGTCAGTCTTTATTGGTCTGTCAAGTCCTGGGGAACTTACAACCAATGTGTAAGGTTTGTCATCTGTTGGATTGAGTTCATCAAGAATTGGGTCAATTTTTCGATTTACAACCTCACAATCGTCAATTGTCACTCCGTCCTCTTTGTCGATAGTAAAAATCAAAGACATTCCACCGTTTTCTTTGACATAGTCAACATCGACCAGTTCATATCCCATTTCTTCAATCACAGGACGCAGTTTTTCTTCGCAGACAAGTTTAACTTTTGCCATTTGCACCTCCAAAAAAGTCTCTTTAACGCAAGAGGTGGGCAAACAAATTGCCCACCTCTCGTCAAGATGTAATTATTATAACCGATATTTTCATAAAAAGCAAGACAATTTAAAAGAAAATCAAGTTTTTTTAATTTTTTTATTAACAAAGTTGTCCTATTTGCGTTCGGAAAGTTTCAAAAGCACTTGTGCCGTCGCATATGCATCATTCCAAGCCCTATGTGCACCTTCCAAAGTAATTCCCAAAAGTTTTGTGACAGTGCCAAGGTTAAATCTAGTAGTTTTAAGTCTGGCAACACGAGCCAAATTTAAGGTATCAATGATTGGATTGTCAAAATCAAGTCCCAAAGCCTGACCTTCGCGCTTTACAAATTTGATATCAAATCCAATGATATTATGTCCACAAAGTGTGCAACCGCGCGTAAACTCATAAAACTCTTGAATGACCCATTCAATTGGCGGTGCATCTTCCACCATCTCTTGCGTAATTCCTGTGAGTTTAACAACTTCATAAGGAATCTTTTTTGTTGGCTTAACAAAAGTCGAAAATTTTTCAATTATGTTGCCATCACACACCTTTACAGCACCCAGTTCAATGATTTGGTCATTTTCATCATCAAGTCCAGTTGTTTCGATATCAAACACAACAATAGTTTTTCCAATAATGCTGTCATTGTATTTTGCACTTTGTTCAAACATACTATCTTGTTCTGTTGCCAGCAATTTTTCAATCGGAACAACATTTGTGTCATGCTTTGGAGGTTCAACTTCGGTTGGAATTTCTTCAATTTTGTTTGCAAGAGCAATCTTGTCAACATAAAGGCAAAGTTTCCCCATTTTGTTGAGTTTTACATCGCCGTGCAAAAGAACATACATACAATCTTCCAATGCGTCCATAACAGCGATATTTTTCTTTGCACAGAAATGAATGCAGTCAATCTTGCCTTTTTCGTCTTCCAAAACAAAACTATAATATGCACGACTTTGTCCAACGTTTTTGCCAGATTTTGCAACAAAATCTCTTCTTTCAAGATGTTGTATAAATCCAGCAACAATCACAGAATCCTTTGCCGACTTAATGAATGACAAATATTCCGGTTTGGGTGTGATTCCTTTTCCAATGACCTCTTTGACAATCTCAACATTATATCGCTTAATAGGTTTCAAAGTGGTGCGCATCTTCACATTTTCGATGTCAACTTCATCAATCACCTTTTCGCTTTCTGTCAAGTTAATGACAAACTCAACCAAGAAGTTGCTCTTCAAATATTTTGCAAGTTCAGGAGAAACCTTGTGTTCAGCAAAAAAATTTATCATTCTTTCACTCAACACAATGTTAACAATGACATCAATCGGTGTTATTTTCACATCGAAACTCTCATCATTCAAATAAGAAGTTATAATTTTGTATTTTTTTTCAAAAAAAGTCTTAATTGCTTTGAGAATAAGGCGTTCTTCAACAAACGATTTCATAAACTTGACTTTCAACTGCATTTTTTCAAGTTGAAGCGTTTGTTTTAACCAGTCGATTATCTCTTTTTTGTCAGATTCAGAAACTCCTTGACAAGTTGATGGTTCCAAAAAAGTAATGGTGCAGATTCCTTCTTTTTTCACTACAACATCTTTTAGGCTCAACCAATCATATTTGTCGCCAAATTTAGCACGAAATTCTTGTTCAAAATTCATATAATGATTGTATTAAAATTCAAAAAATTTGTCAAGTAGCAAGCAAACATAACACAAAAAGAAAAAATTCAACCACCCAAAATTGTGATTGAATCTTCTTTAAAATTGCAATTTAAAATTAAAGAACAAAATGCAAAATATCCACAATGACGACAAAGCCAAACAAAATGCAAAGTCCAACAAAATGAATCATGCTTTCGACTTTTCGATTTATTGGTTTTCCTCTAATCCATTCAATGAGTGTAAAGAGCACATGTGAGCCGTCCAACGCAGGGATTGGCAAAAGGTTAAAGACAGCAAGATTTGCCGCAATAAGAGGAATAAAAATCAAAAGATAGGATAGACTTTCAGATGCATAAGTTGCAATGGTCGAAATCGTTGTGATTGTCCCTCCCATTTCGGTGATAGGAATTTGAAAAGTAATGAGAAGCCAAAGGCTTTTCAGCACCACCCAGGCAAACCCAAATGCCATCTCAAAAGAACGACAAAAACCTGACCACGCGTCATAGACATAAGCTTTTGTTGTGGCAGGTTCATCTTTTCCTGTTTCAAGACCTGTCAAAT
>JBJFCL010000030.1:0-10632 GCA_051888935.1 Candidatus Caccovivens sp.
GCACTATTGGAAATGAAAACCGAAAGTTATTGTTATTTGACGATTTTTACTGCATTATAGATGACGAATGTATGGGTAAAGTTAGTCCAGAAGTTATACAAAAGATGCCAAAGTCGAATTAAGAAAAGGAATTTGTCTTTTCGCCTGTGGAGCGTAAACGAAACCGCATTTGCCGTCAAGGGTAAAGTGCATTGACTTTGTCAACCCTTGACAGCAAATAAATCAAACATTGAAAAATAAAACATATAAGCAGTTTCGTTTTTACGCCCCTTGTCGAAAGACAAATATAAAAAAATAAAGGAGAATAAAAAATGAAAACAGCAGTAATCTATGCAAGATACTCTTGCGAAAAGCAAACAGAACAAAGCATTGAAGGTCAATTGAGAGTATGTGAAGAATATGCAAAGAAAAATGATATTCTAATTTTGAATACTTATATAGACCGTGCTATGAGTGGAACAAATGATAACAGAAAGGACTTTCAGCGAATGTTGAAAGAAAGCGCCAAAAAAGAGTGGAATTACATTATAGTTTACAAAATAGACCGCTTTGGAAGAAACAAATATGAAATGGCAGTAAATAAAAAGATACTAAAAGATAATGGCGTAAAACTTTTATCTGCAACTGAAAATATCCCAGATACACCAGAAGGCATCATACTTGAAAGTTTGCTTGAAGGAATGGCAGAATACTATTCAGCGGAACTTTCGCAAAAATTAAAACGAGGAATGAACGAATGCAGACAAAAAGGGAATTTTACAGGTGGATACCTATTGTATGGCTACAAAGTTGAAAATAAGAAAGTGATAATTGTTGAAGAACAAGCAGAAATTGTAAGATATATCTATAAACAATATTCAATAGGCACTTATGTTAAAGACATTTTGCAAGAATTAAAAGAGCGACATATAGATTGCAATGGCAAACCTTTTACAAGAACACAAATCTACAATATGCTTAAAAATGAAAAATACACAGGTATTTACAGATACAAAGAAGAAATATTTACAAACATTTATCCAAGAATAATTGAACAAGATATGTTTGAAAAAGTTAGAGCAAAAACAAACATAAATCATAACGGAAAACGAAGCACTTATGTTAGATATCTATTAAGCAAAAAAATGATATGTGGCTATTGTGGAAGCCATATAACAGCAGAAACTGGAACGGCACGAAATGGCACAAAAGTTAGATATTATAAATGCACAGGTAAAAGACAACATAATGGTTGCGACAAACACAATATTTCAAAAGATACAATCGAAACACTTGTGATTGATAGTTTAATAAAAGAACTTTCAAAAGAAACAATAGTAAATACAATTGTAAGCAATATTATAAAAATTCAAAGTCAATTTACAAATGGCAATAGAGTTTTAGAAATGCTTATGAAGGACAAAAAACAAGCTGAAAAATCTTTAAGCAATATTATGGAAGCGGTAGAAAACGGACTAATGAACAATACAACAAACAAACGAATGAATGAACTTGAAAATAAAATTGCGGAACTCGAAAAAGAAATTCTGATTGAAAAAACAAAAGCAACAACTATATTAACAGAAGAAAATATAAAATTGTTTTATAAAAATGCTTTACAATCAAGCGCAGAAACAATGATAAACTATCTTGTAAATCACATTAAAATATATGATGACAAGATTGAAATCACACTGAATAGCCCATTAAATAAGAACTCTGAAACAAATCAGGGTTCTTTTTTATTGTGTAAAACTACAAATACATATTCAATTCATACAAGGTATTACTATGAACATAAACAAATTGAAACTATCATTTACATATAACTCGTGGCTATTTATTCCAAGGTGTTCTTGACACAAGGACTCTGGAATGAGATTTCTCTTGCTGGTTAAGGCAAAGAAACGAACAAAATGCAGTTTGATGGATGCTGAAAAACGCATCTATTTTTTTATTGTTTCTTTGCCTTTTATGATTATGTTTTCATTCCACCTCGTGTCAAGTACCTTTCTCGGCATAAACCGCCACGAGTAAAAATGACAAAAAAGAACCTAAAACTTTGGTTCGTTTTAGGTTCTACTTGGTTGCGAGGACAGGATTTGAACCTGTGACCTCCGGGTTATGAGCCCGGCGAGCTTCCGAACTGCTCTACCTCGCGTCATCGACTTTCATATTATAGTAAAATTATATGACGAAAGTCAAGAGTTTAGCCAAAAATTATAAAATAATTGTTAAAAATAGCGAGAAAATCGCCAAAATGTATAGCAAATGATTGTATTTTGTGTTTTTAAAAGTGGATAAGGCAACAAACGAGCAGAAAATAAACGAACCAACACAATACAAAATATTGGTTATTGTTTGGGCGTAGAGAATTACGGTAACAATTTGTCCAAGGCAAACACCTATTGCCAAAAATGACAAGAAATATCCCAATAAATCATATGGATTGAGGTGTTTCTTTATAATTAAAAGTAAAAATATTCCAGCAAAAGCAAGTGCAAGTCCCAATAAAAAACCAAAAATTGTTTCAATTCCAAGATAAAGACCAGCAAAACCTATACAAATTGCCGGCAAAAGAAAAGAAATGCTTTTTAAAAGTGCACCATTGCTGTTTAAGAAATAATTCTTTTTTTCTTTTTTTGTTTCGTCTAATATTTTTGCTTGATTTTCGTTTTCTTCATTTTCATTCTGAGTGAAATCTTGTTTATTTGCAAAATTTGTTCGTTTTTCAGTCAAATACGCTTCAAGGTCAAATAAGGATAGAAAAAGAGGAATGACGCTTAAAATAATCAAAATGGAATAACCAGAAAAATTATTCTCGTAGTTTGCACAAACAAACCCCAAACATATAATTGCAATGTAAAGGCAAGTTTGTAACAAAAAACACAATGTTTTGTGTTTTGTGACAAAACAAAGAGTTCCAGACAAAATGATGCAAGCGACTGCCATGCAGATAATTGCTCCCAATAACATATTTTTATTATAAACAAATTTTCAGAATTTGTCCAACAAAAAACACGCTTTATTGTGCGTGTTTTTGTTGATTTGGTTTATTATTTTAATTTTTATTTATTTGTTGGCTTAAAACTATCTTTTAGAGAGATGGTTTTGTTGAAAATCATGCGCTCAGCAGTTGTATCTTTATCGACACAATAATATCCTTTTCTCATAAATTGGAATTTATCTTCTGGCTTTGCAGTCTTTAAGAAATTCTCTGCGAGGGCAGTGCTTTCGACCATTGAATTTGGTTCAAGCATTTCCTCAATTGGAACTCCATCTGCAAGTGATTTTGCAGGACTTTTATATTCTGCTTTGATGAGGTTTTTAAAATCTCTAATTGTCACTTCAAAACAATTTTTTGCAGAAACAAAATGAATTGTTCCCTTGCATTTGATGCCAGAATTGTCCTCTCCACTTTTTGTGCCAGGGATATACTCACATTCCAAGTGGTCGATTTCGCCATTTTCATTTAAAACTGCTTTGTTGCACTTGATGATATACGCACCTTTTAGGCGAACAATTCCTCCTTCAACAAGTCGATTGTATTTTGGAGGTGGATTTAGACTGAAATCCTCTTTTTCGATATAAATTTCTTTACTAAAAAGAGACTTGTGTTTTCCAGCATTTTCGTCATTTGGATTGTTGTCAATTTCAATTTCTTCAAAATCTTTGTCATAGTTTGTGATTATCACTTTGAGTGGATCCAAAACCACCATTGCGCGTGTGGCAATTTTGTTTAAATCTTCTCTTACATAATATTCAAGAGCAGAATAAGGCACAGTAACTTCAATCGTACTTCCCCAGCCAACAGATTTTACGAAATCTTTGACTGCTTTTGCTGTGTATCCTCTTCTTCTGATGCCTACAAGTGTTGGAAATCTAGGGTCGTCCCAACCATTTACATAGCCACCTTTAACGAGTTGTTTGAGATATCTTTTGCCGGTGAGCACATTTTCAAGCACAATTCTTGAAAATTCTCTTTGTTTTGGTGCATATTTTTTGCCCCAACCATGTTCAACAAACCATTCATAAACAACTCTGTGGTCTTGGAAACCTTTGTCGCACAGACTGTATGTTGTTCCTTCCAAACAATCTTCCATTGGATGAACAAAGTCATATTGTGGCCAAATGCACCACTTGTCGCCAACACGATAGTGATGTTGTCTGGCAATTTTGTACATAACTGGGTCACGCATATTTATATTTGGGTGTGCCATGTCAATCTTTGCGCGTAATGTTTTGCTTCCATCTGGATATTTGCCGTCACGCATTTCTCTAAATAGTTTGAGATTTTGTTCAGGGGTACGATTGCGATAAGGACTTTCTTTTCCAGGTTCTGTCAAAGTTCCGCGGGTGGCACTCACTTCTTCGGCAGAAAGTTCACAAACATATGCATCGCCATTTTTTATCATCTTCTCAGCGATATTGTATATTTCATCAAAGTACTCTTCGCTGGCATAAACAAATTTATATGGTTTGAAGCCAAGCCATTCAAGGTCTGCCATATAACTGTCAGCAAACTCGCCTTCTTCTTTAACTGGGTTGGAATCGTCCATTCTAAGCACAGTTCTTCCACCGAATTTTTGAGCAGTTTCAAAGTTTATAGTCCATGCTTTTGCGTGTCCGATGTACCAATATCCACTAGGTTCTGGTGGACAGCGAGTGACAACTTCTTTGCTTCTGCCAGATTTGAGGTCAGCAATAATTTCCTCTTCCAGTTCATTTTCTGGAACGATTGTGTCAAGGTCAATTCCATTTTCAAGTTTCATATTTTTCTCCTATTTTCTTTATTTTAGAAGATAATATAAAGAAAAGTCAAGCACAGATAATAAAAAATGCATGGTTGAATGCATTTTTGAATTATTTTATAAATTGGAAGTTTGCTTTAATTTGTCTTTAAGTTTTGTTTTTATTCTCGTTAGGCAGTTGTCTATGCTTTTGCTTGTGATATTGAGGGTGGAGGATATTTCTTTGTATGAATAACCTTTTAAATAAAGTTGAAGCACTTTAAATTCCATTTCTGAAAGTGAAGATTTGATTTCTTGCTTTAAGTGGAGATAATTTTCTTTATCAATGACCTTTTCTGCGGGAGTGGTTTCAAAAACCAATTCCATCGGCAAAAAGTCCAAACTTTCATAATTAGAATTTGTGAAACTGTGGATAGACACTGCTGATGAAAGAGGTTTGTTTTTGTTTGCCTGTGCACTTTTTATGGCTGTTTGAATTTGGTGCTTGATGCAAATAATTGCAAAAGTTTTAAATGAGGCGTCTTTGTCAGGATTGTAGTTTTTAACTGATTTATAAAGACCAATCATTCCTTCTTGAATAAGGTCTTCCAGGTCACCACCAACAATAAAATATCCACGACTGATTTTGACCACCAAATCTTTGTATCTTGTAAGAAGGATATTTTCAGCGTGTTCATCACCATTTTTGATTTTAATTAAAAGTTCTTCATCTGTGATTTCTTTCAAATTTTTGCCCTTTTATTTTTAATGATTTTACTTCAATCTTTGTCTCACAATTTCATAGATGGCAATTCCTGCACTCACACTGGCATTGAGAGAGTTTACAGAGCCGAAAAGTGGCAAAGTTACAACACCATCACAATAGGCTTGAATGGAAGGTTTGATGCCATTGCCTTCTGAGCCAATCACAATGCCGATTGGACCTGTCAAATTTTGACTATAAATGTTAGTTCCGCCGAGTTCGCAGGCGTAAATCCAAAGACCATTTTCTTTTAGTGTGTCAATTGCTTCTTTCAAATTTGTTACTCTGGCAATTTTAATGTTTGAAATTGCACCAGCACTTGTTCGAACCACTGTTTCATTAACTTGGCACGCTCGAATTTTTGGGATAATAATTCCGTCCACGCCAGCACATTCACAAGTCCTTATGATTGCTCCAAGATTGTGTGGGTCTTCAATTCCGTCCAAAAGGACCACAAATGGTGTGTGGTTCTTCTCTTTTGCATTTTGTAAAATATCTTCAACATTTGAATATTCAAATTCCACTGTTTCAGCAATGTAACCTTGATGGTGTCCAGTGACGCTGAGTGTGTCCATGACTTTTTTTGGCAAAAATTCAATGCGGATTTTGCTCTTTTTGGCCAAAGAAATGACATCGTCTTTTCGAGTCATAAAATTTTTATCAACGATAATCTTGTTTATTGTTGCGTCGTTTTTGAGAGCTTCAATAACTTGATTTTTTCCTTCAATTTTCATTCTCTTTCTCCCATACTTTGTTTCAAAATTTCTTCCAAACGGTCATTTTTCTCTGTCAAAAACAAAAATCCTATCAATGCTTCAAATGCGGTGGCTTTTTTGTAGGTTTCTTCGTCAAAGTTTTTTGCTGAATGTTTTGAGTGACAGTTGCGCGCTTTTCTCACAATTTCCTTTTCTTCATCATTCAAAGTTGGCAAAATTTGTTCAAGTGCTTCTTTTTGATGCTTGGCGTTACAAAAGTTTTTCGCCTGCGTATGATAATTGGATATTTTGTTGACTTTTCCGCTTAAAATATCTTTTCGTACATATGCTGTGTGCACTGCATCTCCCATGAATGCAAGAGCAAGCGGGGATAATTCATCTATTTTTTTCATGTGTTTGCTCGCTTAATTGTTGAAACGGAAAAGCATAATATCGCCTTCTTGAACGACATAATCTTTGCCCTCCATGCGCACTTTTCCTTTTTCTTTGGCTTTTAGATATGAACCTGCTTCAATAAGGTCGTCATATGAAACAACTTCTGCCTTGATAAAGCCTTTTTCAAAATCGGAATGGATTTTTCCAGCGGCGGCAGGAGCTTTTGTACCTTTTACAATTGTCCATGCGCGAACTTCTTTTTCACCAGCAGTTAAATAACTTTGAAGGCCCAAAATGTCATAACTTGCCACCACCAACTTTTCTAGTCCGCTTTCAGTGATGCCAAGTTCTTGTTTAAACATTTCGCGTTCTTCTTTTTCAAGACCGACCAATTCTTCTTCTATCTTTGCAGACAAAACAACAACTTTTGCGTTTTCAGAGTTTGCGATTTCGCGTACACATTTCACATAATCGTTATCAGATTTTCCGATATCTTCTTCACCAATGTTTGCCACATAAATGACTGGTTTTGCTGTGAGAAGAGCAAAATTTTTCAAAAGTTTTTGTTCTTCTTCGCTGTAACTCAAAGTTCTTGCTTGTTGACCTTTTTCCAATGCCTCTTTAACACGCGTAAGCATTTCCACTTGTGCAACAAGCGTTTTGTCTTTGTTTTGTCGGGCAATTTTTTCGTTTTTATCCAAAAATTTTGTCACTTGTTCAAGGTCAGAAAGAGCAAGTTCCATCTCAATAGTCTCAATGTCACGCTTTGGATTGATTGAGCCGTTTACATGAATGATTTTGTCGTTGTCGAAACAGCGAACAACATGCACAATGGCATCAACTTCTCGAATGTGACTCAAAAACTTGTTTCCAAGTCCTTCGCCATGACTTGCACCAGCAACAAGACCAGCAATATCGACAAATTCGATGCTTGCAGGGGTAATCTTTTGAGTGTTATAAAGTTTTCCCAAAACATTCAATCTTTCATCTGGCACATCGACAATGCCGATATTTGGTTCAATTGTGCAAAAAGGGTAGTTGGCGCTTTCTGCACCAGCTTCTGTGATGGCATTAAAAAGTGAACTCTTGCCAACATTTGGCAGTCCCACAACTCCGATTTTCATAAATTTTCTCCAAAATTTAAGAGAGATATTTCTATCTCTCTAAGTTTGTTATAATGTTCTTTCGTCTGATTTTTTTGTTTTATCACTTTTTGTTTTACGAGACTTTTCCTTTTCTTCTTCCTTTTTTTCTTCATATTCATATTCTTCTTCATGCTTTATTTCAGGTGGCTCTTTGGTCTCTTCTTTTTCTTCTTCAGCATGTTTTAGAACATAGTTTATGTCATTAATAGAAATGCATGAGTTCGAACATCGTTCGTATAATGTTGATAAACCTTCATCAATTCGATTAACAGATTGCAGAGAATTTGTAATTTCATCATTCAAAGTGTTAATTTCTTTATCAATATTGTCTAATTTTTCTTGTTTATTTTCAATAGTCTTTTTGTCAGGAAGCTTATTTAATTCGACTTTTTGTTCGTTAAAGTCTTTTAATTTTTGCTCTTTAACCAATTTCTCATTATTAAGTTTTGCATCTAAATCATTTAATTCTTTCCTTATTTCTTCAAGTCTTGTACTCTTTTTGACTGATTCTTTTTCAAAATCGGAAATTGTCTTTGCTTTGAATTTTTCTAATTCCTCTAATTTTGCTTCTTTCTTTTTTCCAATTCTCCCTTTTGATGGAGTTTCTTTTAATTTTCGAATTTTTTCATCGTAATCATTAATAACTTTCTTATGCAATTCGCTTTCTTTTGCATACTTTACAATAAGTTCTGAACGCTCATTTTTAAATTTTTCTTGTTCTTGCAAAAGTTTTTCGGATTTTTCTTTATAGGTGGCGTTGGTTTTATTAATTTCGTTTTCAATCTCTGCCAATTTGGCATTTTTGTCTATTAATTTGCTTATTTTTGCTCGTTGCTTTTCAAGGTCATCAATTTTGTTTTGATGGTTTCCAACATTGCTATTAAGATAATTAACTACCACACAATTTCTTATATTCAATTTGTCCGCATCAATCTTTTTATTGATTGCTTCCATTTTCTTTTCTAATTTTTTGCGTTCTTTGTTGTTTAATGTCGGATTGTTTAGTTGGGCTTGCAGATTATTCTTTTCTTTCATGTGCATATTGTATTTATCAATCAATGCTTGTTTGTTTAATTCAAGATATTTTGCTTTTTCAGAATCAGGCATATGTTTGAACTTATAGGCGTCTATTGCACTTTTTGCCCATTTTTGGAAAGGATTGACACCATCAAAGAAGACTCCCCAGCCCATTAAAAGTCCTCCAAAAAGTCCCAAAATTCCCAGTCCGAGTACGCAGGAAACAAGCACTGCCAACATTCCTACGCCCAAAAGTCCAGTTTTTGAGAAACCTTTCCACTTTGATAATTTTTGTAACCATTTTGCAGGCTCTTTTTTTGGAGAATCTTGTTTTGGTTTTTCAGGCTTAGGTTCAGGCTTAGGTTCAGGCTTAGGTTCAGGCTTTGGCTCTGGGGCAGGAGTTGGTTCTGGCTCAGGTTCTGGGTCGTCAGGAATTATACGAGGATTAGGATTTGGGTTTGGATCTGGGTCAGGATTAGGATTTGGGTTTGGATTAGGGTTAGGGTTTGGATTAGGATTTGGATTAGGGTTAGGATTTGGGTTTGGATTAGGATTTGGGTTTGGCGTTAACTCTGCTGTTCTTTCTTTTTCAATTTCTTTTTTAGACAGAATTGCGATTCCGTCATATGATATGATTTTTGCATTTGATTCAGCACTTATTGGTGTGACATCAAATTTTGGAGAGTTTTTCATTGAGCCATATGTTATAGATTTACTTTTTGCACCTTTTTTTCTTTGAATTTCTTTTGTTTTTGAAAATTCGTCAGATAAAATATCTTGCAAAGCAACAAGACTTTTAAGATTTTCTCTAAAATCCATGTTGATATTGATGGCAGTAACATTTTTATCATTACTTACCAGTCCTAGATAAAAATTGTTAATCTGTTTTGAACCAGTTTTAAAATTGGATTGAAGTCCTGTTTCGTTTATTTCCCAAAACTTCGGAACAGTGCGACTTCGATTGTTTTCTTCTTTGGAAATGTGCAAATATACATATTTCTTTCCATTTTCTTCACGAATATTCAAGAAATTGGTTTCTCCGTCTTTGGTTTTAATTGGGACAGAGTGAAGTTTCACACCTTGCAGTTCCACATCAACTATTTTTGAATCATTGGATTCTTTTTGTCTTGCCATATTGAGAACGGAAATTAAAACTGCGGAATATGCAGGTTCTGTTTTATCAATAGAACAACCATTTTCATCTTCTTTGAGGGCGTTTTGAACAAATTTGTTTGAAACAGCGATATTAAAAGGCTTTTTGTCACTGTTTGCAAGACGACCAATAGTTGCCCCGTCGTTGATTTGACAGCCGAGAGCAGAGAACATAATGGCAAAATCTGTGCTCGCACCTTTGATTTGAACATCTTGCAAAGTTAAATTTTCTGAAAGTTTGAGTTTTTCAATATCAAATGTGATGTGGTCACTAAAATCTTTTCCATCTGGCAAATTTAGGTCGGGATTTGCAGTCTTAAATTTTGTTAAATACTCTTTTGAAATGTCAAGTTTAATCTCATTCCCATAGCGATAAAACACAGCGGTAGGATTTTCTCCCTCTTTGGTTATTGTTGCCAAAATACTGGCATCGTCCAATACCGTCAACATTTGATTTTTTTCAAGCCCAAGTTTTGATGTGTCAATTTCTTGCTTTAAACCATGAATTTCTTTGCCTTTATATTCAAAGATTGTCTCTTCAAGTGTTTGGGATTGTTTTTTTGTGCTTTGAACTTTCTCGTTAAGGAAATCATTTACATAATTTTCGTTGTCAAAAGGAGGGTTCTTTTGTGAGTCTTCTTTATTGACAGGGTTTTCAAGGGGTTTTTGTTCCTTTTCAAGGTCATCAATGCTAACCATTGAAATTCCTTGATTATATCCTTTTTGTTTATATCCCTCAGGTCGTACAATTTTTA
>JBJFCL010000031.1:0-2241 GCA_051888935.1 Candidatus Caccovivens sp.
CCATAACATCAATGTCCTTTATTGAGAGTTTCGCTTTCTGGACAACGCCAGTTATGGCTGTTTCAAGAATTTTTCGTTCTGCTTTTTCAAAAGTCTTTTCTCCAAAGCAATCGTTTTTCATGACATAATCAAAATAAGGTCCAAAATTCCCCCTTCCTTCTTTTGGTCCAACAATAGAATACGAACCAATGATTTTGGGCTGTCTTTTCAAAATAATTGTCTGTTCTCTTTTCATAAACCCCTCTTACAAATTCATTAAAATAGACTTATAATCCAATAAATTATGCCAACGCCAATGCTTGCAAGTGTTCCAAACACAATAACCGGTCCTGCAATGGTAAACATCTTTACACAAATACCATACACAATGCCTTCACTTTTAAATTCAATGGAAGGACTTGCAATAGAGTTGGAAAATCCAGTAATTGGCACAATTGAGCCACCACCAGCAAACTTGCCTATTTGGTCATATACGCCAATTCCTGTCAACAATGAGGCCAAAAATATTAGAATAATGAGCGTATAAGCCCAAGCAGATTGTTGTGACATTGCTGGGAACGCCAACATTATAAGGTCATTGATTCCTTGACCAATTAAACAAATCACCCCTCCCACAAGAAATGAATTAAAAAGAGACGGCCACCCTTTTGTTTTTGGAATTTTTGCGCTTACATACTTGTTGTAAGCCTCGTTACGCTTTTTATCTTCCATAAATACTCCTAAACAATACCATTTTTCCCTTCAACACAAATATTAAACAAGATTTTTGTATAAAAAGAAGTAAATTTCAAAAACTAAGGTTTGATAGAAAATATTGGAGGTTAAATGAAAAAAATAATATTAGGATTAACTGCAATAACACTCTGTTTGGCATTATCTGCCTGCGGAAATTCCCAATCCAACGCCACAATAACAAGTCTTTCCAATCAACTTGACGAAACTGCAAACACAATCAGCACCATGCAAACAGTCAATCCAAGCGATATAACGCTTACAAAAAGCATGCTAGACTCAATATCTTCTGAGGATTCCAGCAATGCCATCTATGACAATGTTATTTGCACTCAACAAGCACTTTTGAATGAGCAATATTACAAAGCAGACATAATGGATAAGACGACAAAAATCAAGAATTGTCTTTCAAAGGACATAAAACTTTCAAACTCTCAATCCTCAGCAGTCAAAGATTTGACAAAAAGTCTCGGGAAATATACAAATTCAATTTCTTACACGAAAAACGAATTAAATAGTTCTGTAAAATCTATTGATTCAATGAAAAAGAATGTGTCAAAAAATTCAGATAAAATCAATGCAAAACTCAATCGCATCGCCTGCAATTCCAATTCACGAGCTTCATACTACGAAAATGTTCTGCAAACATTGGACGAAATAGACAGATGCCTTTGCTTAAATTCCAATAAAGAAGAAAGTACGCCCGAAAATGAGAGTTCCACAACAACCGAACAGGACAATGAAAGCCGACCAAGTTTAAAAAACATAGACACATATTTGCCAAATGAAGCAAACGAAACAACGGAAAATCAGAATAATGAAATAGACCAAAACAATGAGAACGAAATCGAAAACCCTAATCGAAACAAAAATGTTTACAACAGATACAATCGCTATCAACTTGCTCGTAACATAGACACTTACGCACCATTTAACAGAAATATTGATTCATATGGACGATTTGGAAATGGAAACTATGGCGGATATGGCAATTTTGGAAATGGAAACTTCGGTGCTCCATACAATATGCCATACGCTCCTTATGGATACCCTTACAACAATCCAAACATGATGCCATACGCCAATCCATATGGAACAAATTCTCCATATGGAAGATATAATTCAAACAATATCAACCAAATGCAAAACTTAGCATACACTAATACAGAAAACAGTTCTCCACGCCTTGAAGATTTTGAAGAAATTAAAGACGGCACAGTGGAAGACATTTCAGAAAATCAAAACCTAAGAAATAAGTCAACACTCACAGAAACAAAGTCAAACGACTGCATAAATTGTGAAAACAAGAATGAAGCAGAAAGCGAAATTTCTCTTCAAAGCGAGGCAAAAATTAAACCAGTTGGAAATTTTAATCCAGCAAGGAGAATTCCTGCAAAACATTCAAATCCAAAAGACGATGATGACATGGTAATTGCTTATTAACAAAACAAAAAAAATAAAAATCCACGGGTAAAACCCGTGGTTTTTCAAAGTGGGGTAAAACCCCAT
>JBJFCL010000032.1:0-40257 GCA_051888935.1 Candidatus Caccovivens sp.
GCTGTTGGCACAAAAAGTCGTTGAAGCTTGCGTAAATGCTGGGGCAAGAATGGCGCTTCCTGGTGAATATTCAAAACGAGCATTTTTAAATGGGAAAATAACTCTTGACAAAGCAGAAGCAATAATTGGAGAGATTAATGCTGAAACCGAAGGCGAACTTAAAAGTAGTTTGCAAGTGACCAATGGCAAACTGGCAAGAGAAATTTTGG
The DNA here is from genome assembly GCA_051888935.1 of Candidatus Caccovivens sp. Classification (GTDB taxonomy): domain Bacteria; phylum Bacillota; class Clostridia; order Christensenellales; family UBA1242; genus Caccovivens. The sequence goes on from JBJFCL010000032.1 coordinate 210, forward strand.
AAGAACAGGAAAAATTGAAAACATTGCTTGCAGAAATAGAAGTGGGAATGGATTATCCAGACGAAACAGAAGAGTTGTCTCTTCAAACAAACATAAAAACCCAAATTAAAGAAATTGCAGATAAAAATGCTCAAATAATAGACAATTCACAAAGTGCAAAATATTTAAAAAACGGAATAAATGTGGCACTTGTTGGCAAGACAAATGTCGGCAAAAGCAGTGTAATGAATGCTTTGCTTGGAGAAGATAGAGCCATTGTCACTGACATTCAAGGCACAACAAGAGATAGTATAACTGAAAGTTTTATTTATAACGGAATAAAAATCAACCTAATTGACACCGCAGGTATAAGACAGACAGAAGACAAAGTTGAAAGTATTGGTATTGAAAGAAGTAAGCAGAGTTTAAATTTTGCGGACATAATTTTGTTTGTTCTTGATGGCAGTGAAAAAATGACGGAAGAGGATAAAGAAATTGAAAGTTTACTTGCGGATAAACGAGTGATTTATGTTGTAAACAAGATCGATAAATCAAGAAAACTGGAAAACAAACCAAACGAAATAGAAATTTCTGCACTTAAAAACAAACATATTGATTTGTTGAAGAAAAAAATTGTGGAAACTGTCATAGAGAAAGAGATTGATTTTAACAGTTTGGTTCTGACCAATGAAAGGCAAGTGCAAATTTTAAAAACTGCACAAGTCGAAATGGAAGAAATCTTGTCAATGGATTTTCCTATTGATATCTTGGCAATGAAAGTAAAAAAGGTTTGGTTGACGCTGGGAAAAATTACAGGAAACACAGAAAATGAAGATATAATTGATTTAATTTTTTCAAAATTTTGCTTGGGGAAATAATGGTTGAAAGTATGAAAATTGCAGAAGAATTTGACTCAATAGTTATTGGAGCAGGACATGCTGGTTGCGAAGCAGCCCTTGCTTTGTCACGCACTGGAAACAAAACTTTGCTTTTGACGATAAGTTTGGACGCCATAGCATTTTTGGCATGCAATCCTTCTATTGGTGGAACGGCAAAAGGTCAATTGGTTGGAGAAATCGACGCCCTTGGCGGAGAAATGGGCAAAAATGCTGACAAAACTGCAATACAAATAAGGATTTTAAATCGAGGTAAAGGGCCTGCGGTTCAAAGTTTGCGTGCACAAGCTGACAAAAATGCATATCACCAAGAAATGAAAAAAACTCTTGAAAAAGAGAAAAACTTATTTGTTAGACAAGGAGAAGCGGTTGATATAACATTAGACGGCAACAAAAAAATTGTAACAACGCGCTTGGGACTTAATTATATCGCAAAAAGCGTCGTTTTCGCCACTGGCGTTTACTTAAAAAGTGAAATAATAATAGGAAAAGTAAGAGAAAATGTCGGACCTAATGGTTTCAAAAATTCTTCTCAACTTTCTGATAGTTTAAAGCGTTTAGGAATTGAATTGTTGCGATTTAAAACTGGTACCCCCGTAAGACTTCATTCACGAAGTGTTGATTACAGTAAGATGGAATTGCAAGAAGGCGATGAGAATATAATGCCATTTTCGTTTATGACCACAGCACCCATCAAAAACAAAGCAGTTTGTCATCTAACATACACGACTCCTAAAACGCATGAAATAATAAGAAACAATCTCGACCAAGCCCCTGCAATTTCTGGGGAAATAAAAGGAATCGGTCCAAGATATTGTCCATCGATTGAAACAAAGGTTGTCAGATTTGCTGACAAAGAAAGACACCAACTTTTTCTTGAACCAGAATCGTTGGACACAGATGAAATTTATTTGCAAGGTTTTAGCACATCTATGCCGGCGGAGATTCAAAAAGATATGGTTCGTTCTTGTGTTGGTTTGGAAAAAGCAGAAATAATGCGAGATGCGTATGCAATTGAATATGATTGTATTGAGCCTACACAACTAAGACCTACTTTGGAATTAAAATCTGTGGAAGGACTTTTCTTTGCAGGGCAAATAAATGGAACTAGCGGTTATGAAGAAGCAGGAGCACAAGGAATCGTTGCAGGAATCAACGCCAGCTTGTATAATAAAGGAAAAGAACAACTAGTATTAAAACGCAGTGATGGTTATATTGGAGTTTTAATAGACGACATTGTAACCAAAGGAACTAATGAACCTTATCGCATGATGACAAGTCGTGCTGAATATCGTTTGCTTTTGAGACAAGACAACGCAGATATGCGTTTGACAGAAATTGGAAGAAAAGTTGGACTTGTGGATGATGAAAGATACAATGTTTTTTTACAAAAAAAGAAAAAGATGTCTGAAATAGAAGAAAAACTTGAACAAAAAGTGAAGGTTGATGAAATTCTACAAAATTTATGTGCACAAAACAATGAAAATCCACCAAAAGAAAGTGTCAAGCTTCGCGACCTAATGAAAAGAAATAACATAGATATTTACAAAATTGATAGTGCTTATCATATTTTTGATGAAACTGAAAAACCATTGCTGGAATTTGTTAATATAAAAATTAAATATGAAGGATATTTAAAACAACAAGAAGAAGATGTTGATAAAATGTTGGCAAATGAAAATGTGACCATTCCTGAAAATTTTGATTATTCAAAATTGAAAGGCTTGCGTGTCGAAGCAATTGAAAAATTACAAAAAATTCGACCTCTTAATCTTGGACAAGCATCTAGAATTTCTGGTGTCTCACCTGCTGATATTTCTGTGCTGTCTATTTTGATAAAATCATATAAAAAAAGGTGAAAATGAAAAATTTAGCAAAAATATTCGAAAATTATGGAATAAATTTATCAAACGAACAAGAAGCAATGTTTGATAAATATTTCTCCATGTTAATAGAAACAAACAAACTGTTAAATTTAACAGCAATAACTGATGAAGATGATGTTGCTATCAAACATTTTTTAGATAGTGTTTTACCACATGAGTTTTTTCAAAAAGATGTAAGTGTTGTAGATGTTGGAAGCGGTGCTGGGTTCCCCGCTCTTCCTTTAAAAATTTTGCGACAAGATTTAAATATTACAATGGTTGATAGTTTAAATAAACGAGTTAACTTTCTCAACGAAGTCATTAGAGAACTAAATTTACAAAAAATATTTGCAGTTCACGCCCGAGCGGAAGAATTTGCAGTAAAAAATCGTGAAAAATTCGACATTGCTGTTGCTCGTGCAGTTGCCGGACTCAACACTTTGGTGGAATATCTTTTGCCTTTAATTAAAATTGGTGGCTGTGCAATAATATATAAGTCCACAAAATTGAATGAAGAACTTTTGCAAGCAAAGAAAGCAATAGAAATTTTGGGAGGGAAAGTTGAGGAAGTAAAAAATTATAAAATTAAAGAGGCGGATTTGGAAAGAAATATTTTAATTATAAGAAAAATACAAAAAACTCCATCAAAATATCCGCGCGATAAAAATAAACCAAAATTATCTCCAATTAAATAAAAGTCATGAAGAAATGCGTAAAAAATTATTTTTTTATCAATTTTTTCTTTATTTTTTAAAAAAAATTTTGTATAATTTGATTAGAATTGATTAAAAAGGATTAAAAATGGGAAAAATTATTGCTTTTGCAAATCAAAAAGGCGGAGTTGGAAAAACAACAACCTGCGTTAATGTTGCTACATATATGTCTCTTATGGGGAAAAAAATACTAATTTTAGATGTTGACCCACAGGGAAATGCCACAAGTGCTGTTGGTATAAATAAAACAAAAGAATTGAAAACGGTTTATGACCTTATTGATGAATCAAGCGCTTACGATGATGTTATTCAACAAACAATTGTTGAAAATTTGTATATTATTCCTTCAACGGTCGATTTGGCTGGCGCAGAGATTGAATTAATCCAAATACCGCAACGAGAAAAAGTAATAAAGCGTATCTTGGATGAAATTAAAGGTAGTTATGATTTTATTTTAATCGATTGTCCGCCATCATTGGGTCTTATTACTGTGAATGCTTTAACAGCATCTGATAGCATAATTATTCCGCTACAATGTGAATTTTTTGCGTTGGAAGGTTTAACGCAACTTATGAATACAATTAGGCTTATCAAATATCATTTAAATCCTAATCTTGAAATTGAAGGTGTTGTTATGACTATGAAAGACAAACGACTAACTTCACAAACACAAGTAAGTAATGAAATTTTAAAATTTTTTAACAAGAAGGTTTATTTGACGACAATCCCAAGAAACATTCGTTTGGCAGAAGCGCCAAGTCATGGTCTTCCAGTGGCTTTGTATGATGCAACTTCAAAAGGTGCAGAAGCATATTTAAGTTTGGCCGAAGAAATTATGAAACGCAACAATACACCATTTAATAAAATATCTAAAACAAAGAAGTTAAAATTTAAAGGAGAAAATGATGAATAATAAAGGTCTGGGTAGAGGCTTAGAAGCACTGTTTGGTGTTTATAATGACGATTTTAGTAATAAAAATATAACCAATAATAACGACAATAATGGTGTTTTAGAGATAGATATAACAAAGATAAAACCAAATCCAAATCAGCCTAGAAAAAATTTCGATGAAGAAGCGTTGAATGAATTGGCAGCTTCAATAAAAATTCATGGTATTGTCCAACCAATCGTTTTAAACAAACAAAGCAATGGAGAATATTTAATTATAGCTGGTGAAAGAAGATGGAGAGCAGCAAATATTTGTGGGCTCAAAACAGTTCCAGCCGTTATAAAAAATTATACAGAAAAACAAATCAAAGAAATTAGTATTATTGAAAACTTACAAAGAGAAGACTTAAATCCTATTGAAGCAGCAAGAGCAATAAAACAGTTGATGGACGAATATGGATTAACTCAGGAAACTGTTTCTGAACGAATTGGAAAAAGTCGTTCAAATGTGGCAAATACACTTCGTTTGTTGACATTATATCCAGAAGTCATCAACATGGTAGAGACTGGTAAAATTTCTGCTGGTCATGCCAAATGTTTGGTTGTTATTGACGATGCAAAAGAGCAAATAAAGCTAGCGCAATCGGTCGTTTCTAAAAATTTAAGTGTTAGAGATCTTGAAAAAGCAGTAAAATTATATATGAATCCATCAAAAAAGGTGGTGGTTCGCGAAGAACAGTCTTTGGAATTAAAAGAGTTAATAAACCAAATGCAAAAAACTTTTGCAACAAAAGTATCTGCTATCGGGAATGACCATAAAGGAAGGATTTATATTGACTATTACACAAGAGACGATTTAGACAGAATCTCAGAATTGTTAGATTTATTAAATAAAAAAGAGATGACTTTGCAAGATTTGCAAAATTACAACAAAAGAAACAAATAAAAATGTTCCACGTGGAACATTTTTTCATTATTTATTATTTTGGTTAATATTATTTGTAAAACCAGAAAGATAATGAACGAGTTATATTAAAATCTTAATGTTTTTAAAAGCAAAAACAGGATTGTTCATCAAATATGAAGTAAAAATGTTCCACATGGAACATTTTTAAAAGGATATATTGCTGTTGATATGTTTAAATTATTGTTTTAAAGAAATTATTATGTTTGAAAAAATAAATTGACTTAACAAAATTAAAGGTTGTATAATATATGGTATACTTTTTAATGGAGGTAAAAAATGAAAAGTTTAAAAGGTACAAAAACAGAAAAGAATCTTATGGAGGCATTTGCTGGGGAAAGCCAAGCAAGAAATAAATACACTTATTACGCATCAAAAGCCAAAAAAGATGGGTATGAACAAATTGCTGCAATTTTTACTGAAACAGCAGATAATGAAAAAGAACATGCAAAACTTTGGTTTAAAGAATTACATGGTGGGGTAATTCCAGAAACATACGAGAACCTTCTTGATGCCGCAGCAGGTGAAAATGGAGAATGGACAAATATGTATAAAAGAATGGCAGAAGAAGCTTATGCAGAAGGATTTGATGAAATAGCTAGAAAGTTCGAAGGTGTGGCTCTTATAGAAAAAAGACACGAAGAGAGATACAATCGCCTTGCAGAATTAGTAAAATCTGGGAAAGTGTTTAAAAAATCTGAAAAGAAAATGTGGATTTGTAGAAACTGTGGACATGTATATGTAGGAGATTCTGCACCAGAAGTTTGCCCAGTATGCAATCATCCAAAATCATACTTCCAACTTTTGAACGAAGAGTTTTAATTATGTTTTAATAACAAAAATTTAGTTTTAAAGGAGGTTAGAGTTTTAACCTCCTTATTTTTGTTTTATATTAGTTAATTTTTAAAGCAAAAAAATAATATTACAAAATATTACAAAAAATATAATTAAACATTAAATAAAAGTTGGGTAAATTATTGACAACAGTAGAAAAAATATGATAAAATACAAAAGCGAAAGCAAAAATATGGAGAGTTACTCAAGAGGTCGAAGAGGCTCCCCTGCTAAGGGAGTAGGGTTGTAAAAGGCCGCGAGAGTTCGAATCTCTCACTCTCCGCCAAGAGAGAGTCATACGAAACATTTTGAAAAAAGTGTTTCGTATTTCTTTTTATATTATTGTTTTGGAATTGATGTATCATTTAGGCATTGAAGCTTAATAATATTTAACTAAATCAAAATTGTTTCGTTTTGCATGGGCATAATTCTCACGAAGTTGTACTGTAATAGATTTTTTACAAATCAAATTATTCATCAACAATTGGAAATGCCATATTTTTATTTGCACAAAAAAGTGAACCATTAAAGCCGTATGACTTTTTGATCCACTTTTCAAATTAAATTTGATTACAAAGTTAAATTAGATTCTTCCATGTTAACTTCATGTGTTTCATTTGCAATATCGTGTTGACGAACTGTTCTCTTTTTTGTAAAATCAATTACTTCTTTTGATTCTTCTTTTACTTTTTTAGCATTGATGTTTGATTCTTCTTTTTCAGGTTCAACGTCTTTAAAAACTTCTTTTGATTCTTTTGCATTGATGTTTAATTCTTCTTTTTCAGGTTCAACGTCTTTAACTTTTTTTGATTCTTTTTCTTTTTTTCTTTCTTTTTTGCTAGACCTTTCAAAAAGATTAATCACAGCATTTTCAAATTTTGTGCCTGGCATTTTAAATTCATGCAAATACATGTCTCCAACAGGAATTCTTTGAATTTCGGCGCTAATTTCCTTTGCCGTTTCGATTGAAATTTGAGCGCTAACAGCAAAGCTTAAGCATGTAACGGCAGGAACAGCTATTAACACTGCTGTAAATGGAAACGCAATACATAAACCTGCAGCAATAGCCCCCATAACAACGCCTCGCACACAAAGAATTTTTACTATATGTTTCATATGATATCTCCTTATAGTTTAATTATATCTAAATAATAATTACATGTCAATACGCATATTTAAAATTTTCTTAATTTCTCTACTCCATAAGTGCATTTGTCTTGTGGGAGGTTTTCCTGATGTAGGTGCAAAATTAAAACACTATCAAAAGATGAGCAACAAATGCTTGAACAACTACTAAATAAAATTCTATTAAGCGTAAAATAGATTAAATAAATAGATTTTTGCTATTTAAAAACTTGGGGAAAAGTATTCATAAGTGCGGGGCGTATATAGCATAAATGAATGGAAACCAGTTGGAGTGTGCAACAAAATAATAACTTGTTACGTATGGGGAGGATTAGTTTTATTTATCCAGCACCAATATACTTAATATTAGGATTGAATGACATTTTCTTTATTATCAAGAACTTAAATTGAACAGTAAAGTTTGGTTTAGATTTTTTGTTATGATATAATTAGATATAAAGGAGGGAGTTGTGGTAAAAATAAGTTGGTATTTTGGCGAACCACCTGAAAATATGCCTGTTAGACAAGTGTATGCGATTGTGTTCGATGAATCAGGAAGAACTCTTTTGAAAACTGAAAAAGTAGAAAACAAAATTATATATGGAATGATTGGTGGAACTCCTGAAAGTTTTGACAAGGACAGAATTGCGACACTTAAAAGAGAGTTTTTGGAAGAGGTTAATACTACTCTTAAAGACCCAGTTTATTTAGTTGGTTATCAAATTATTGAAGGAGACAAAGATTTGCCACCATATGCTCAGATTAGAATGGTGGCAATGATTGATAAAATTGGAGAAAAACAGCCTGACCCCGATAATGGAAAAATTTATGACAGAATTTTAACAACGCCTGAAAAAGCCGTCAAATTATTGGGTTGGGGTGAGTCTGCTGAAAAACCAATAATGCGTGCTTTTGAAATTGCAAAAGAAAGATTCAAATTGAAACTTACAAGTGATAAAGATGTATGGCTGTAATGAAATTTATGGTCAAGAGAGTATTGACAATTTTTCTTAATAATTGTTATAATATTCAAAATTAACATAAAGAAGGGTTATTAAAATGAATAGAGAAAATGACACAATTTTATATGCGATGGCGGTGTTAGGAACAAGTTTATTATTAACAACTGGAATGATGATCAAAGATCGTATTAATAAAAACAAAATTAATGATGCAAAAAAAATATTAAATGGAGAAATTGTTGAATCTTTATACGAAAAAGGTTTTGGTGTTGCAAGTGTTAATACAGAATGTTTTGATTATATGTCTGGAAATGAAACTTATTTATTTAAGTTCACAGGTTCTGCAACTAATTTAAACAATGAAAAAATTGATTTCTTTTCAGCAGTCTATAAAGTGAATGAACAACAATATTATGAAACCTTAGAACTAATGAAAAAAAATAATATAAATGATATAAATTCTGCCAAATTACTTAGAATGTTATCTAAAATAGTTAAAGATTCTGAATTGGTAGAATCTAACCTCAATGAACAAATTGCTGTTAGAGGCATTGAAGATGCTAGCAAATTTGAAAAAGTAGGCAAAAACATTATATTAGATGTAACAAATCCAATTGTATCTGACAAAAAAGTAAGTTATAAAGTTTACTATGCTCAAGAAGTAAAAACAAAAGATGGTGAACTGGGGCTCGTTAAATCATTGGTTAATGTCGAATTTGACAAAACCGAAGAGCTTGCACAAAATCCACTAAAAGTTTTTGCAAAAGAAAAAGAGTCTGCAACGATAAAAATTCTTAATAGAGATTTTGACCGCATTCAAAAAAATGAAGTTTTTACATTTTCAGCAAAAGAAATGAATAAAATTATTTAAGAAAAAAAGTCACGAATAAGTCGTGACTTTTTTTATAATGATATAATTTTAAATAATATTTTATTAATACTATCTATAAAAAAGATAAAAATTTGCACTTAATATCCTTGGCGAAGACTATTAAATCGATTGAAATTATTACATTTCTTTATTTTCTTTAATATTAGACACATTTGATTGTCTTTTCACACTTTTAGTTTGATTAGATTCAATTTTAAGATTTTCAGTTAAATGTTCATAATATGGATAAGAGAAAATTGCGTTCAAAACACTTTTTTTTGAAAGAATTAAGTCATTTTTATCAAGATATGATTGAGCATCTTTTATAATGGTTGAAATATTATCTGCCACTAATCCTTCTATGGTCTTTTTATCGCTAAGATCTTGTTGGTATTTGTCTGGATATTTAACATATTTTGAAACAACAGGTGACGAGTCCACAAGGCGTTTAATGGTATCTAAAAGTTGGATTTCTTCCGTTGCTGAGTCAATGTACTTTTCTTTTATTTCGATATCATATTTAAGGCGTCCCTCAGCTCTTTGATAATAATCTGTATATATTGGTATTGTTATTTTTATATAAGATTGTATTTCATCTTTTTGTTTTTTTCCAACATTTTTAAATATTTTACTCCAAAATGATGGTTTAAATTCATTTATTTTTTTGCGCATATTATCAATTTCATCTTGAAATTCAGCCATTCTATTTTTTTCAATATTGATTAGTTTTGAAGCAAAGTCAGAATCAACTAAAATTTTATCACCTATTATAAAATAATCAAAACCTTTTATTGCGCATCCTACCCAAGCGCGTTTTTTAACTCCGTCAGCAAATTGCAGTTTTTTAAGCTCTGAAATATTTTCTTTCGTTGCTTTTGGAAGATTGCTGGCATCAACTTTTTTTTCAAGTTCTTCCCTAAGTTTAATATAATTTGTAACTTGTTCGGAACTTACAACTGTTTCATAATCATCGACATATTCATTAAGTTTTGTAATAAGCGGTGCAACTATATCCCTCTTAGATTCGTCCCCGTCAATATATATTTTATTTTTACATATAACAAGTTTTGCTTCTGGAAGATTCTGATATTGTTGTTGAAGATAATTAAGTTCTCTCGTTTTGGAATCAAGTTTTAGTTGTAATTTTCCTTTTTCTGAATTTAATATAGAAATGTCAGAAGACAGCGAGTCTTTCTTGGTCGAATTTGAGACATAAGTATATGCGCCAAGAGGCCTTAATGAACTGTTGCCCATAAAAGAGATGCCCATAATCTCGTTTGAAGATGCCTCGTCTTTTTTAAATTTTGATTCTCTGATGCTATCGTCAAGATTGTCAATTTCTCTCTTAATATCATATATTTCACTTTTAATAGAATCAATTTGCTTTTTAATAGACATTATTTCTCTCCTTATTCCATTGTGTCATTTTTATAAAATAATGAATCCTCTATATCTAAGATGTTAAAAACATTATATCATATAAAAAATAAAATTACAATACGATTTTAATCAGAACAAAAACTTATGTAAACTATAAATCATTAAACAATAAAAAATAGTTTTCATTTTGTGGAGTAATATGCTATACTTTATATTAGAAATGAACAAGGAGGATATTGTATTATGGCAAAAGGTTTTTGGAACTTTTTAAAAAAAGTGCACAAGGTTAAACAAGAAACAAGAGATGAAAAAAGCGAAAATTATATAAACAACAATCCAACCGAAGAGCAATTGAAAGATAATAAAAATGGAAATGTCGCAATGGCTCTTTCTATCATTGCTTGTATAGCGTTGATTGCATTTATTGGGTTGATAGTGTTAATATTTTCAAATAATGTATGGTTTGGCATTTTCTCTATTGTTTTATTATTAATTCCAGCTTATCTGCAAATGACAGCAGTAAAAAAGGCAAAAAAACAGTTGAATATCAATGGTAAAGGAAAAACGAAATTATTACTTGTAAAGTTTGTTTTTCCAATTATAGCAGCCACGGTGTCAGTTATCATAATATTTTGTTTAATTGGCGTTTTGCTAAAATAGTTTCACCAATTGTATTGAAATCTTGATGAAAACCGATAGAAATACAGCGCGAGTATACAAAAAAGGAGAAGAAATGGCTCAAACAGAAGTTACAGTTCAAGTTTTTGAAGAACTAACCAGTATTGAAAAAAAATTATTAAATCTTGGCTTTGAAAAAACAGAAGAATTTGATGGCAAAGATGATTATTTTACATCTTTAAACAATTCTCAGATAAAAAATGCAGATTATTCTCAGTTGTTGAATAGTAGTTTAATTGTGCGTTCCTATTCGACTTTAAAAAACAATTCACCAACATCCATGCTTTTGCGTAAAGTCAAAAAGTTAGATAAAGAGGGAAATGTTATTGGAGAACAAAAAATTTCTACACTGATTGATAATCCACAAAATGCAAAGCAAATGCTTTCCAGCGTAGGACTAACTAATTGGGTATCTCTAAAACAAAAGAACAGTTTTTATACAAAAGGGGAAAAACAAATTATTGTTGGAAGCGTGGAAAACTTGGGGAACTTTATTGAAATAGAAGAATATGATTCGATTTCAAAATTGAGCGAAGAACAAAAATTTGACGAACTTGCGAAATATATTGAAAGTTTTGGTTTTAATATTGGCAAGGATTATTCTTGTAAAAAAGTGTATATGCTATATCAAAAATTGAACAATAAAAAAGAAAATTGCAAAACGAATTAGTTATTTTATAGATTTTTATAAAAAATTTTAATATTTTTTTGATTTTAATTTAAAATTAAATTTTAATAACAAAATAATACAATTTATTTTGTTATTTTTTTTAGACTTTCATTCTAAAATAAATATTGAAAAAACTATTTATCTTTGCTATAATAATTTTGAGGGAAATATGGAAGAGAAAACTATTTTAACAGAGTTATTCAATGATTTTAGACAAAACCGTGTTATCATTCATTCAAAAGATGGACTTTGGAAGTATAAAACCAAGTTATTTGTGAATTTGGAAGGCGAAGAAGATTACAAAGAAGATTATCCTTTTTCTATCAATATACCAAATTTTGATTTACTTGAAAAGAAAACCGAGAATTATTTAAGTAAGGCTAGAAATTTTTACAACGAAGATAAAGATTATTATGAAATAGAAGATAGTAGCTATGATAAGCATTTACTCTTCTTCCTTTTTGTAAACATGACGATGTATGATGCAAACGACATTTATAATTTTTTTGACAAGCGCTCAAAGATGCTTGAAAGCAGTAAAAATTTTGTTGGAGAAAGCTTTTCTGGTCACTATTCTGACGGAGAGAAAATAGATTTTGATATAAAAGTAAAAATTGAAAGAAATCGTTCGAATATGGAAGCACCGCTTAAATTTGATGTAGTTTTACAAAAAGAAAATCAATCTTTTATATTGCCAACAATAAATTTTGGTATTGCAGGTGAACAAGCGTATATTGCCAGCGTTCAAAATTTCCACACTAAACAAGAAGGCGAACTTGTCAAAACATTGGATAGATATTTCAGAAAAGTAAACAAAGATATTGACAGTGAAAGCATTGAGGCGAATGTTTCTCCAAATGCAGTTGTGTCAATGGCATTTTTCTTTAAATTTTTAGAGCAAAATAATATTAAGAGCGTTGAAGTGCCTGATTATATGCCTCTTCGATATTTTACAAATTTGGAAAGCCGAAAAATAAAAGCCATTCACACCGCCGAAAGAATAGATGAAATTTATGACACGATGGATAGAGACCAATTTAATATGACCAACAAATTAATGTATTTAATGCTTAGAATGGGGAAACATTTTGACAATTTGCAAGTTGACTATGATGAAATACGAAATCAAATGGAAGTAATTATATCAGATAATTTACCCACTCAGAAAGACAACATTATTCATAAAGTTTATAATAGTACTGATTTTGGAAAAACAAAAACATATTCACAAGAAAAAACATTGTAAAAAATAGTGCTAAGCGAAAAATACCTTTTATCGCGAAAAACTTTTGAATTGTTTTAAAATATGCTATTTTTCGACGAAAATAGATTAAATACGATTGGTGTTTGATTTGGTATGCCAGTTCCTTATGTGATATAATCATTATGTGTCAAAAAATGCTTATGCCCTTTATGTCAACAGGTTGACACAACAAATTCAATATGATTTAAGTTAGACTTGCTCAGCGTTGTGCTGTATTAGATATGCCCGCATATGTTTTTCTCTACAACTTTTTGTTGTGGTTGGTTTTTTATTGCAATTTTAACTTAATTCATGTTTTAAAAGGAGGACGATATGGAATTAGACAAAATAAGAAAGGTCGTTAAATTTGCTTTAATTAAAATCGGTATTCGCTGTGACCTCGTTGGTTTTAATTATCTTTGCCTTGCTGTTGAACTTGTCATTTTGAAACCAGACTTAATTCACAAACTATGCAAAGGCCTATATGCCGAAGTTGGAAAAACATTTAATGTCAGCAAACAAAATTGTGTTGAAAGAGATATCAGGCATGCAATAGAAAACACATACATAAACAAAGATTTTACAGAACTAAACAAAATGTTTCACACGCAAATATACACCGTGCAAGACAAACCGACTGCGGGAGAACTCATACGACTTGTGGCAGAGTATTACAATCTTGGATTGTACAAAGAATATGCAGAACTCATAAATTTGCCAGCATAACAAATTCAAAAAAGAAGGTCAAACCTTCTTTTTTAATCAAGCAATTTCTTTGTAAAACATATTATACGATTTGCTTCCTTAAACCCTGATACCAAATGAAATTTTGCGCTTTTATAATTGCACAATTGACAATCGCTAGCAAACTCTTTGCACCCGTTTTCTTTCGCCCAATTTTCACATTCCTTTAATAATTGTGTTGCAAAACCTTGACGCCTATATTTAGGGCAAACATACACACCTTCCAGATATCCAACAGGTGAAGAATGTGTGCCTTCAACATAGTCGAATCTTTTTTGACATTGTGCAAATCCAACAGGTTGCTCTTCAACATATTTGACAAAAAATGCAGATTGATTTTTTTGCATAATATCTGAAAATTCTATCTTTAATTCTTCAACAGAATGCCCCGTCCACAATTTGTTTGCCAATTTTGCCAAAATTTCTATTTCTGACAAACTCGCTTTTTTTATAAAGTCTTTCTTCATGTTTTTATTATATCAAAAAAAACTTGTATTTCAAACAAAAAAAACACTAATGGTTTGCCAAAAGTGTTTTCATAATTAAAGAAGTTTTTTAATGCTCGTAAATAAATTAGTTTTCATTTTCCGATACAGAATGTTTTTTAATATAGCGAGCCCAAGTAATTAAACCATATAAAGTGTTTGTAAGATATCCAACTTGTAACACAAGCATAATGAAGTTTTGACTTATAATCCACATTATAGTTTCGCAAATAATAACTCCCAGCCACGCAATCCATTGCTCGCGATATCTAAGCCAAAGGAACAAGCCGTTGCAAACGCTGAAAGTATTGGCAAGAGCATCAATATACCAAAATTCTGACATACCTTCAAAAAATCCACCCAAAAATGTGAACAATAATCCAGTTGCAAGAGAAACACAAAGCACTATGATAAAGATAAGCAAATCTTTTTTCCAATTTATTTGTTTGACTTGTGTCACGGAAGAATTTTCTATGTCTTTTTTCTTGTCCCAAGAAAAGAAACTAACAACCAAAATTGGCATCCAAAACAAAACTTCAAACAGTGCCGAAACATAATAACCATCTGCCACATAAACTACAATTTGCGTTAAATCATAGAAGAAAAAGGAAATCACAAAACACCATTTTGATTGTTTTGACACCAAAAGTTCACAAGTGCAACCGCCGATGAGTGTGATGATTTCAAACACTCTAACCCAACCTTGTGATTCTGGGAAAAGTATAGAAATAACAACGCCAGCAGACAACATCACTAACAGCCATATTTTTTCATAAGTAGTAAAATAATTCCATAACGATTTAAAAATATTTTTCTTTTGCATATTAACCTCAAGCATAATCTCTATTATATATATTGTGATTCAAGTTGTCAAATGAAAACATTTTGAATTATCTTTTATTTGTGGTAAAATTAAATCTTGTAAAGGAGAAAAAATGTATTACGGATTTAATATTGATGAAAAACTTGTAAAAGTTGCCAACGAAGTAGAGATAGAACTCTCAGATGTTTTCAAAAAATATGATGAAATTTGCCTTTTGAACAGTGCAAAGGTTTTAAAAGCATTCCATGAAAACCATCTTTCAAATGTTGATTTTGCAGAAGTCACAGGATATGGATATTTTGATGCAGGAAGAGAAAAATTAGAGAAAATCTATGCCCAAATATTCAAAGCAGAAGATGCACTTGTGCGACCTCAAATCATGTCGGGCACTCATGCAATTGCATTGACATTCTTTGGACTTTTAAAACACGGAGACACTTTCATCTCGATTTCCGGGGAACCTTACGATTCAATGAAAAGCATAATAGGTTTGGAGGGCAACAGCAAAAATTCACTCATTCAAAATGGAGTGAAGTATGAGCAAATTGACCTTGTAAATGATGATTTTGATATCCCTGCCATTGTTGCTAGATTGAAAAAAAGCAAAGTTAAACTTGTTGAAATCCAAAGGTCGCGCGGATACTCTCATAGAAAAAGCTTGACCATTGAAAAAATTTCCAGAGTTTGCAAAGCAATCAAAGAAGCCGACAAAGATTGCATAATCATGGTGGACAACTGCTATGGTGACTTTGTTGAAGATAAAGAACCTATTGAAGTTGGCGCCGATATTCTTGTTGCTTCCCTTATGAAAAATTTAAGTGGAGGAATCACAAAATCAGGTGGATATATCGTTGGCAGACGAGATTTGGTTTGGGATATTTCGGAAAGATATTCTGCTCCTTGCATTGGCAAAGATATAGGTGCAAATTACAATCAACTTTTTGACATGTACAGAGGACTGTATAAAGCACCGAGTGTTGTTTGTGCAAGTTTAAAGACAATGACTTTTGCAAGCAGAATGTTGGAGAAAATGGGATTTGATGCCGACCCTAAATTTGATGAAGAAAGAACCGATATAATTCAAACAATCAATCTTGGAACAGCAGAAAATTTAATTAAGTTTTGTCAAGGTCTTCAAAAGGGCACAGCGGTTGATAGTTTTGTTGCTCCAATTCCATCTTCGACACCAGGTTATCCTCATGAAGAAATTATGGCAAGCGGAAGTTTTACAAGTGGTTCGACAATTGAACTTTCTTGTGATGGCCCACTTGTTGAGCCATTCACTTGTTATATGCAAGGCGGACTGACATATGAATATGGAAAACTGGGAATTTTGATTGGACTTAATGAAATTTTAAAGAAATAGAAATTTTTGTCGAATTTAAGTTTTTTTTGGTGTAAAATATATTTTGTGCATATTTAAAGATTTTTTGTGTTGAATAATGGCTTGAATAAGTTGTAAAACGCGAAAAAAATCACATCTTAAAATTTTGTCGTCCTTCTCAAAAATGATATAATCATACAAATTAAATGGAGGAGGACAATTATGGATGATAATGAGATATCCGCAATGCGACGAGAGATTAAACTGGCATTTATGCGAGCGGGTATTCGCTGTGATTTGGTTGGATTTAGTTATTTGTGTTATGCGGTTGAATTGGTTATTGAAGAACCAGAACTGATAAACTGTTTATGTAAGAATCTTTATGTTCGCATCAGTCAAAGGTTTAATGTCAAAAACGACAATTGTGTCGAACGCAGTATTCGTCACGCAATTGACCAAACGGCAAGTACAAAGACATTCAAAGGTCTCAATGAAATGTTTGGTGTTGAAATTTACAAAAAAGGCGAAAGACCAACTTCCGGAGAACTTATTAGGTTGATTGCAGAGTACTATCAACTTGGAATGTATAAAGATGTTTAACAAGGTGACTTTTGATTAAAGACCTAAAATCCACTTAAAAAAAGAATAACTCAACAACAAATATCTATTGTCTATTTGAATCTCATTGTTATAACTGACACCAAAAATTTTAGTACATATCAACAAAAATGTTTAAAGGAGTGTTTATGTTTTGGGTTATTCAAAGCATGGGTGTGGTTGCGACTCTTATTACTTGCATTTCATTTTTTCAGAAAGAAAAGTGGAAGATGATGTTGTGGTTGTCCATCACAAATATAATTTTAATATCCACATATATTTTGTGTGGAAGTCTCCTTGGTGGTTTGTTGTGTGCTGGGGCTTTGGTTAGAACATTGGTGTTTCTTTATTTCAACAAGTTCAACAAAAAACCTGAGGTCATAATCTTGATTTTGTTTGAAATTTATTATGTTGTCATATCCATAATTATGTGGCAATCTCCAATTGATTTGTTGATGCTTGTGAACTTGGTTATAATCACTTACACATCTTGGCAAGACAATATCAAAGTATTACGCTTCGGCTATGTTGCATCTTCGCTATTACTTATTCCATATGACATATTATTGGGAGCGTATACAACAATTTTATCAGAAATCGTTATGCTGATTTTTGTTATTGTTTCGCTCATTAAATACTCAAAAGTCACCAAGTCATATCAGAATGTTGCCCAAAGATATTTTTATGCCAACAAAAATTTTTGGGGTAGCAATGTTATATTGGGCGAAGATTATGACATGATTATATCAAATACAGTCGACGCTTCTCCTTATTGTAATTTTGGTATATTAAAAAACTATTCAAAAATATATGAGACCTTACTTGACATAAAGGACGAGTGCAAAAAATATGGTGTCAAAGAAATTGCTTATTTGCCATTTGATAGCAAAAAGTATAATCAATATGAAAGTACTGCACAAATGTTAAGTATGTTTTTTCACACAGAATTTCATGATGTTTGGATGAAACTTATTGATGGTTTTAATTTGAATAATACAAAGTGCAAAATACAAGGTGTTGAATGCAAAGAAGCCAATCAAAATGACATTGATGATATTATTGAAGTTTATTTAAAAGGATATCATTCCAAAACAGACATCAATGACTTGTCTCCAAACGAAAAATTACAAGTACAAAATTTAAAAAATATAAAATTAAATCAAGAGTGTGACGGATATACAACTTCCGCTTATATTGCATATTATAAAGCAATTCCTGTTTCATTGGTTATTATGCTTACCAACAAAATTGAAACTTTTATTACAAAAGTAAGCACAATACCAATTTTTAGACGAAAACATATAGCATCAACATTAATGCAGTTTGGTGTCAAAAAACAAAGAGAAAGAGGAGTCCAAGAAATAATGCTGGTAACTGACAAAAACTCTATAAATGAAACTTTTTATACATTTAACAACTTTGTTGAGTTTGGACAAGCTTTTGCTTTGGATATTTCGGATACAAAAAAATACGATGATTTTATTAAAAATAAAAGATAGACTTTTTGCCCATAATGCAAGAATTCTTTTGTGGTGAAGAGGCGATAAATACAATTTTTAAATTGGTTTTATCAATTCCTATTTATAGTAATTTTGTATGTAATTTTTCTTTAATTTTGACAATATGATATATCAAAATCAATTAAAAAGAAGGTTTATTATGTCGTTGATAAATGTTTTCAATGTGACATTTAACTATGACAATCATCCTGATAATATTTTTGAAAATACATCATTTATAATTGATACATTTTGCTTATTAAAATCATATAGACGAATCATTGTTTAAATCAATTCTGAAAAAATTTGAGAATAGTAAATTCGAAGGTCAAAAGAAAAAGTTTTGATTGCAAAAAGCCTTTGTTAGCGGACACATATTTATGTATATGGGACGAACCTTTGAATTACATAGATATATTTTTCAAGAAGGCAGATTGCATAGTTGATACAAAATTATCAACCTACAATGATTTTTGTAGAACACGATGAAACCATTGCTGAAAGTATACCAACAAAAGTTTTGAAGTTGTGAAGAAAAAAGAATTTGTAAACAACAATTTTGTTTACACAAAAAATTCTTTACAAATTTATAATAAATAATTACAATAACAATATGAAAAACTATTGAAACTTTTTTATATGAGATTAGTGGAGTTTTGTATTGCTCTCATCATTATCTCTATTCGCAAGCTCTTGAAGTGTTTTCTTTTTGAAAATTGCTTGCAAAATTGGAGTATCTTTTTTAAGTATACAATAATAAATAAAACAAATTATTATGCAAGCCAAATTTATCGCCTCAACAGACATAGATATATATGCACCTATTATTGCTTTGTAAATCATATAGAGAACTTTATTGAATATATAAGATATTCTTAATATCGTTTGATTGTCTTGCCAACTTCCATATCCAACCAAAAGCATGGCAAACAATGGCATTAGGTCGAGTGCGTCTTGCCAAGTTAATATTGTGGCAATGATGAAAGCCGTCTCAAAAACAATCAGCCAGAAAAAGTTCGGTTTTATCTTTTTATAAGAATAAAACATATAGACAAATGTTCTTATAGATGCAACAATACAAATAAATGCAGTAGCAATTCTTCCAAAGACAAAATACATCGCCATGTTGCAAACATTGCTTATTATATAAATCAACATCATTTTCCATTTGTCTTTTTGGACAATGGCTAAAACAGATAATATGACTGTTAAAATTTGAAATAAAATTTGCATTATTTATCCTTTGCGTTTTAATTATTATATCATAAATAAAAAAAATGGTTTATTTTTTTGAGAAAATTTATTTTTTTGCCGCTTGATATCTATTTATAGGTTTCAAAACAATCTAAAAAAAGAATAACGAAACACCTTTTTCAAAATGTTTCGTATAATCCTCTCTTGGCGGAGGACACAGGATTCGAACCTGCGGATGCTTTCACATCAACGGTTTTCAAGACCGCCGCTTTAAACCGCTCAGCCAATCCTCCATGCGTTTTATATATTATCAAATTGACGAAGTTTTGTCAATGATTTTGTGTTAAGTTTTTTGTAAAACTTGTTCTCGCAAAAAATGCAAAACAAGTTTCAATTTCAATTTTTTATTAAGAAATAAATAATTTTATCAAAAAAAAGAAGGCCAAACCTTCTTTTTTGAATTAAGCTGGCAAATTTATGAGTTCTGCATATTCTTTGTACAATCCAAGATTGTAATACTCTGCCACAAGTCGTATGAGTTCTCCCGCAGTCGGTTTGTCTTGCACGGTGTATATTTGCGTGTGAAACATTTTGTTTAGTTCTGTAAAATCTTTGTTTATGTATGTGTTTTCTATTGCATGCCTGATATCTCTTTCAACACAATTTTGTTTGCTGACATTAAATGTTTTTCCAACTTCGGCATATAGGCCTTTGCATAGTTTGTGAATTAAGTCTGGTTTCAAAATGACAAGTTCAACAGCAAGGCAAAGATAATTAAAACCAACGAGGTCACAGCGAATACCGATTTTAATTAAAGCAAATTTAACGACCTTTCTTATTTTGTCTAATTCCATATCGTCCTCCTTTTAAAACATGAATTAAGTTAAAATTGCAATAAAAAACCAACCACAACAAAAAGTTGTAGAGAAAAACATATGCGGGCATATCTAATACAGCACAACGCTGAGCAAGTCTAACTTAAATCATATTGAATTTGTTGTGTCAACCTGTTGACATAAAGGGCATAAGCATTTTTTGACACATAATGATTATATCACATAAGGAACTGGCAAACCAAATCAAACACCAATCGTATTTAATCTATTTTCGTCGAAAAATAATATATTTTAAAATATATAAATTGTTTGTGATGCTTTTTAGCGATTTTAAACAAACTGAATTCAAGGCTAACTGCGATGTTACAAATTTGATAAATATTGTGATTTACTTGCCTTTTCAAACAAATAAGTTTACAATTTTTTAAGGAGAGAAAATATGAGCAAAATTAAAATTTATTTATGCCCTATCTGTGGGAGACTTGTTGTTGAAGAAAAAGGAGGAACAGTTCCAAGTTGTTGTAATAAAGATATGGAATTACTTTCTGCAAACATTATTGATGCATCGCACGAGAAACACCTTCCAGTTATAGAGCAAGAGCATGGTCGTGTCATTGTTAAAGTTGGGAGTGTCATTCATCCTATGACGCCAGAGCATTTTATTAAGTTAATAGTTTTGGAGACAAATAAAGGTTTTTATCTAAAAGAATTAACGCCTGATGTAACACCAGAGGCAAAATTTACTATTGCAAAAGAAAATGTTGCAGGTACGTACGCTTATTGTAACTTACATGGTTTGTGGTATACAGAACTTTCCCATAATAGAGAGTAATTTCTTACTTTGTGTCTTAGACTTGACTTTTTTGCTTTTTTTGAGTATAATATTTACAGAGTTGATGTTAGGCATCAACTGAGCTCGGAGAGTTCCTGCCTTAGTGGAGAAATTTTCGATATTCGTTCATTCTTATCGAATATCAACTAGGATATAAGTTATCTTATATTGAAAGAATTGGAGAGTTCCTACCACGAGTGGAATTGCAAGCAAAACCCGAGGTCTTGTCATATCGGGTTTTTCGCTTTTTATATTAGAAATTTACAATGTTGATCCAGACAAAACCGAGATTTAATCATATGATACTGAAATGTTTTAAATCTATGGGTTTAAACAAAGGAATGGTGTTAAGTGGATAAAAAGAAAAAGGCTAATTCATTAACCGAAGATGAGAAGAAACAAATTATAAAAGAAGTAAAGCATACTTTCGAATGTGAGAAGATGCCATTGACTCTTGAAGATGAAAAAGGATTGAAAAAATTATTGAATGGCGAAAAAACCAAAGATGAACTTGTTGCAGAAGAAATAGCCGCATTAAAAAAAGAAGGACTGATTAAGTACTGAAATGTTTTAAATCTATGGGGTTTAAACAAAAGGAATGGTGTTAAGTGGATAAAAATAAAGTTTTATCGGAAGAAGAGCAAGAGAAAATCAAAAAGAGAGTTATTCATTCAATGGGGTGCGAAAAAATGCCACCTTCTAAGCAAGATTTGAAAAATATGGAAGAAGTCCTTTCAGGGACTAAGACCATAGAAGAAATCGTTGCAGAAGAAGAAACTAGAATGAAACAAGAAAGATTGATTAAGTAATATGATGCTGGAAAGGCAATGGTTGTTAGGTATCCATTCTAAATGAAAAATATTTAAGAGAGATTCAATGAAAAAGTGGTCGAAAAATTCAAAAATTTAAATTTGGACTAAAAAAATAGTAATTCTCATACTATTTTTTTTATTGAGCATTGTGTAAAATGCTAAATCTTCTTTGCAAATTACATGCGTTTTTATGTCCAGTTGTGCCAAAGTAATATCGAATTGGCTTATTTAGTAATGCTTCGAACTCGCAGTTTTTATGCAAAATTTGACAAAACATGACAAAAAATATTTTGCGAATAGATTTCTTATTAGATTTAATATCAACAAAAGTTATAAAGATATAACGAGAATATTGAGTGCTCTAATTGAAAATCTTGTCAAGTTTTTTTTGCAAAAAAAATAAAAATTTTTTTCGCATGATTTTTTGAAAAAATACAACATATAGTAATTTAGTTTGACAAAAACACAATTTATAGTGTAAAATCGTTTTTGAACAAAACTGTGATGGAGGTTTAGATTATGCAGGTTATCAAGCGTGATGGTCGAGTTGTAGATTATGACCGTAGCAAAATCAAGGTGGCTATTGAGAAGGCTAATAATGATGTTGAGGAGCAAAACGAAAAAGCGTCCAAAGACGATATTAAAAGTATTTTAAACTATATTGAAGGTTTAAAGAAAAATAGATTGCTTGTTGAAGATATTCAAGATATAATCGAAGAAAAATTGATGGAACTTGGACACTTTAAACTCGCACGAAAGTATATCATTTATAGATACAAAAGAGAATTGGTAAGAAAAAGCAATACCACAGACCTTGCTATCAAAGAATTGATTGATGGTGAAAGTGAATATTGGAATACTGAAAATTCCAATAAAAATTCTCGTGTTGTCACAACTCAAAGAGACTATATTGCTGGAATTACCAGCACAGATATAACAAGAAGATTTTTGCTTCCTCAGGATATTGTTGAGGCACATGACGCTGGAATTATTCATTTCCATGATGCCGATTATTTTGCACAAAATGCTTTGCATAACTGTGACCTTATCAATCTTGAAGATATGCTTCAAAACGGCACAAACATAAATGGTGTTATGATTGAAAAACCACACAGATTTTTGACCGCGATGACAATTGCAACACAGCTTATCACTGCGGTGTCTTCTAGTCAATATGGTGGCGCAACCATAACCTTGACTCATCTTGCACCTTTTGTGAGAGATAGTTATAATTATTATTTCAAAAAGTATCAAAAACGCAATTTGTCAAATGAACAATGTGAAAAATTTGCAAAAGAAGATTTGCTCAAAGAAATAACTGATGGTGTGCAGACCTTCCAGTATCAAATCAATTCGATGACAACAACAAATGGACAAGCCCCATTTTTGAGTGTTTGTATGTATTTGGGGGAAACAGAAGAATATAAAGAAGAACTTGCTCTTGTCATTGAAGAAGTGTTAAGACAAAGAATCCAAGGCATGAAAAACGAAAAAGGTGTTTATATAACGCCAGCCTTTCCAAAACTTTTGTATGTTTTGGAAGAAGATAACATGCGCAAAGATTCAAAATATTACTATTTGACAGAGCTTGCAGCAGAATGTACAGCAAAGCGTATGGTGCCAGATTACATTTCTGAAAAAGTTATGAAACAACTTAAAGTTGATAAAAATGGCGATGGTCAATGTTATCCATGTATGGGTTGCCGTTCTTTCCTTACTCCTTATGTGGACGCAAATGGCAAACCAAAATATTATGGAAGATTTAATCAAGGGGTTGTCACTATCAATTTGATTGATGTTGCACTTTCTTCTGATGGTGATATGGACCTATTTTGGAAGATTTTTGAAGATAGGTTGGAACTTTGTCACAGAGCATTGCAAATTAGACATAAGAGATTGAGCAAAGCGACTTCTGATGTTGCTCCAATTTTATGGCAACATGGGGCGCTTGCTCGACTTAAAAAAGGTGAGAGTATTCATGATTTGTTGCATGGAGGATATTCCACTATTTCTTTGGGTTACGCTGGTTTGTATGAATGTGTGAAGTTTATGACTGGTGCAAGTCACACTGATAATGGCAAGGGTAAGGAATTTGGTCTTGCTGTAATGAGAAAAATGAACGAAAAATGCAACTCTTGGAAAGTTGAAGAAAATATTGATTATAGTGTGTATGGAACTCCAATTGAATCTACAACATACAAATTTGCTAAATGCTTGAAAAAGCGTTTTGGAACAGTGGAGGGTATTACAGACAGAAATTACATCACAAATTCATATCATGTTCCAGTTTTCGAAGAAATTGATGCATTTGAAAAACTTAAACTTGAAAGTGAATTCCAAAGATTGAGTCCTGGTGGTGCAATTTCTTATATTGAAGCGCCAAATTTGACAAATAATTTGGAAGCGGTTATGCAAGTTATAAGATTCATTTATGACAACATCATGTATGCAGAAATTAATACAAAATCTGATTATTGTCACGAATGCGGTTATAGTGGCGAGATGCAAATTGACGACAATATGGAATGGTATTGTCCAAATTGCGGAAATCGTAACCATGACAAGATGAATGTTGCAAGAAGAACTTGTGGTTATATTGGCACTAATTTCTGGAATAAAGGAAGAACGCAAGAAATCAAAGAGCGTGTAATTCATTTGGATAATAAAGATGCAGAGGAATAAAAATGAGATATAACAAAATACGAAAAATGGATATTTCAAATGGTCCTGGGGTGCGTGTTTCTGTATTTATGCAGGGTTGTGCCTTTAATTGCAAAAATTGTTTTAATCCGGAAACACATGATTTTAACGCTGGGAAAGAATTTTCCGATGAAACTATTGAACATATTTTGGAACTTTGCAACAAAGAGTATATTGAAGGATTGTCTATTCTTGGTGGAGAACCAATGCACCCAATTAACATTGAAGGTACGACAAAACTTGCTAAAAAATTTAAGGAAAAATTTCCAAACAAAACAATATGGGTTTGGACGGGCTTTTTGTTTGATAGAGATTTAAAAGAAAAACAGGTTTTGAAATACATAGATGTTTTGGTAGATGGACAATTTGTTGACGAACTTAAAGATTTGAGATTAAAATATTGTGGTTCTTCGAATCAACGAGTTATTGATGTTCAAAAATCCTTAAAAAACGGAAAAATTATTGAATTTTTATCTTAAAAATTAAAATGGAGATAATATATGCAAAAAATTGACATAAAAGTGAAAAAATTGAATACGAATGCAATTGTTCCGACTTACGGAACAGAATTTGCTGCTGGTGCTGATTTGTATGCTTGCTGTAAAGAACCAATTGAAATAAAACCACACGAAACACAAAAAATTTCCACTGGCATTGCTTTTGAAATGCCAGAAGGTGTTGTTGGACTTGTTTATGCTCGAAGTAGTTTGGGTTGCAAAAAGGGACTTGCTCCTGCAAATAAAGTCGGCGTTGTGGATAGTGATTATCGTGGAGAAGTTATGGTGTTTTTACATAACCACTCAACTGAAACGAAAAAAATTGAGAATGGGGAGCGTGTTGCGCAAATAGTTTTTGCTCCATATTTTAAAGGAGTTTTTGAAGAAGTGGATAAATTGAACGAATCTGTAAGAGGTGAAGGTGGTTTTGGTTCGACTGGAAAATTTTAAAAAATAATTAAAAATATAAAAAAGAGGCAAAAATGCTTCTTTTTTTTGTTTTTTTATTGATTTTTTAGTGTTTTTTTTACTTTAATATAATTTTTTAAAAATATTTTAACAAATAATTTAATCCCGCTAATTATGGGCTTTTTATTTTTTAATTAATATTTTTTTTAATTTTTATTTATTTTTTAATTAATATATTACAAAAATAAATTTAAAATATTTTTAAATTAAATTTTTTTATAGGCAAACATCTAAGAGCATCATTAACACAAAACCTACAATAAAAGCCCATGTGCCAAGAGAAGATTTTTCGTTGTGGAGTTCTGGCATCAATTCTTGGATTATGACATATATCATTGCTCCTGCTGAAAATGCCAAGAGCCATGGCATCAAACAAGTAATGTATGATGCGAGAAAAAATCCAGCCAATGCAAAAACTGGCTCAACAATTCCGCTTAAAGTGCTTAAAAAGAACGCTTTTTTGCGATTTTTTAAACAATTATGAATAGGTAATGCAGTTGCAAGTCCTTCTGGAAAGTTTTGAAGCGCGATTCCAAGAGTGAACATAAATGCCCCGATATATGCATTTTGCAAAGCGACAGCAGTGCCAACAGAAAAGCCTACTGCCATTCCTTCGGGTATATTGTGTATTGTTATCGCCGTGAACAATTTGAATGGTTTTTGGTTATCTTGATTACTTTTAAAAAATTTTGTGCTTAAAAAGTCTAGAAAAATCATAAATATTCCACCAAGGACAAAACCTATTGTGACTGGAATAAACGACAAATTTTGCCAATCTTGTTCTGCGTTTTCAAAAGCGGGCAACAATAAAGACCAAATTGATGCTGAAAGCATGATGCCTGATGCCAAACCAATCGTAATAATATTGAGAGTCTTTGAGGGTTTGTTAAAGAAAAACACAAGTAATGCCCCCAAAGTTGTCATTAAGCATGGAAAGACAAAAGAAAAGATTATAGTTAGGGTCTGATTCATTCTTAACTCCTAATATCAATCTATTTTTGTTGTGTAAAAATGTGCAAATTGAAAGTGTTGCTTTAAAATTGAACCTTTTTATTTGAACAATATAGAGTCCTCTTCTTTTACTTAATTTATAAAAAAGCATAAAAAATAGGCAAAAAATAAGGTTTTTTTTAAAAAAATATTTAATTTTTTACAAATTTTAGTTGTTTTTTACTGTTATTTATCGAAAATTTATAGTTTTTTCCAAAAAAAACAATAAAAAATTATAGAAATAAGCAAAAATCGCAAAAAAATCGCATTTTTTATGCTTTTTTAATTACAATTGTCTTTCTCTGAAAAACGGCTGAATAGTTATTTTTTTATACATTTTCAAAATTATTAAAAAATGCTTGCATAGCATTGAATTAAATTGACTTATTTTGTTAATTATATTATAATATATGCGTAAGAAAAAATTGTGGGCAAACCTCAAAACATTTTTTACATAATTCAACGATTTTAATTTGTAAATTTTCTTGTAAATATTAAGAAAAAACGCAAATTAAAAAACAATTCGGTTTGTTCTCTCAAAAGGTGATTTTTGAGAGACATTTGTCGTCTTAAAAGTTTGTACACAATTTTTAAATATCCAGAAGAAGATTGAGGAGATGTTATTATGGATAATCTTAAGCGAAAATTTGGATTTTACATTTTGGCAAGTGCTTGTTTGTTTGCCACAATGTTTGGAATGGGTGTGTCGTCATTGACGGTTATGCCAACTTCTTTCATTTCCGAAACCGAAGATGTGAATGAAGAAGAACAAAATGTTGGCGCTCTTGCAACCAGCACTGGCAATATTTCAAACATGAATAATTGGAAAACTTATAACTTTGATTCGTTTACAATTACTTATGATGACGCCACTGATAATAACGCAGTATCTCTGACAACGGTTGGTGGTTGGGAAATCCTTGCTCTTCCTGTCAAGGTGGCCACTAACACACAGTACAATCTCTCGTTTAACTACACTGTGCCAACCTATACTCCGCTGTCTGGGTATACAGGTTTGCCAATTATGGTTTTGTACTCGACGCCAGCTAATAGTAATTGTTCTGATAGAAATTTTGATTCTGCCATAACTTATCTCCCGACAAGTGCAAGCAGTGGAACGGCAAGCGTTTCGTTTAATTCCGGAAGTTATACAACTGTTTATCTTGCTTTTAATTTTGGTTATGTTAATGATGGGCAAACTTTGACGTTTAACTTTGGAAATTTTCAATTGACAGGCGGTTCGACTTATGTAGAAACTTACTCAAATGGTCTGTTGACGCTAACTCACGGCAATCTTTCTAGTTATGCTTACACAACAAGTTACATTACGAGTGCAATAAGTGGCTATTCAAACGTAAACGCTGTTGATTTTGTGTTTAAAAACAGTCAAGATTTGTACTTATCAACTGATTGGGACGACTATTTTCAAACACTGGCAGGAAAAGGTGTTAAAAATATTCGATTCATTTTTGAAGATTGTGGTTTCAAGTCAAAAAAAATTATTGATGCAATGTCTATTAATGGTACTACAAACGGATTTAATCTAAATTTCATCTTCGATGGTTGCTACATATCAACAGGAACTCTTGTTTCAAACTTATGGAACCAAGATAGTGGAGAAATGGACTTTACATTTAAAGATTGTGTTATTGAATATAACGGCACTTTAATTGACAATGTTGATAATTATATTGGATTTACTATCAATATGTTCAACAACATTGTTTATTGTGATAGTAGCGCAAATAGTAAACTTTTCGCCAGTGATGATCTATTTGCAATCAATATGGTGGACAATGTTATTTTGGGAAGCGTAAGCAATGCAAACTTTATAAGTGCGAATTTGGTTTATGTGAAAAATGTAGTTTGTACAGATTCTACTACAAAAAGTAATATCGAGAACAATTCTACCACTTCAAGCAATTTGGTTTATGTTAATGACGATGTAATATTAAAACAAGTTGGAACTTTCGCATCGTCTTCATCTTCGTATTGGGAAGGTGCGTGGGATTTTGAAAACAAATGGTTGTATTTGGCACCAGTATATACAACAGGTGGTAATAAATCCACTTATGAATGTGTGTATCCAATCAACTTTGCAACGGCACAATATAAGCACAATTGGGAAAATGGAATAGCTAACCCACAAAATTATTATCGTGTTATGTTATATAAAAACGACGAAGAATATTCAAGTGAGCTAAGTGTGCCTCAGGCGAACAGAGTGTATTGTGAAAAAACTAACACATCTGCAACTTTAAGTACTTCAAGTATTTATTTTTCTATGCCAGGTTATGTTCATACTTGGTCTTACTCTCCAGAGGGTGCTGGGTCTTCCAGTGTAACAATTACACAAGATGGTGACTTGTATGCAATTTGGTCGCCTGCTATTTACACGATTTCGTTGGATAGTCAAAGCGGAACAGGCACATCTCCTTCAATTGTTTATCTCAAATATAGCACAGGTTGGTACTCTGACTCAACGGCGACCACTTCAATATCCGGCATTACGACTGTTCCAAGTCGTGCTGGTTATACTTTTGCTGGTTTTTATACCGCAACAACTGGTGGAACTCAGATTATCAATGCAAACGGCTCTTTTGTAAGTGGAGAAACAACTTTTACTACAAGCAATACTACTATTTATGCGCAATGGACAGCAAACACTTACACAATCACATACAAAGATGGAAGTACAACGATTTCAAGTCTTACTCCAACATCTTATAAGACTACCGACTCAACAACACTTCCAAGTTACTCTAAAACTGGTTATACATTTGTCAATTGGAAGGCTAGCCAAAATGGTACCGGAGATTACAATTGGGGAACAAGTACATATGCAAGTGGAACCAAAGTTACCGGAAAGTATGGAAATGTTATTCTGACGGCACAATGGAAAGCAAACACATACACAATCACTCTCAACCAAAATAATGCGACGACTGAGGGGACTAAAAGCGTAACGGCGACATATGGCAGTTCAACTCTTTCATCTGCAATAACAAATCCATCGAGGACTGGTTACACCTTTGCGGGTTGGACAACTGGACAAAACTCCGGTTCTGTTGTCATTGATACGGCTGGTGCACTGGTTGCCAGTGTGTCGGGATATACCAATTCATCAAAACAATGGGTGAAAGCGAGTGACACCACTCTTTATGCAAAATGGACAGCAAACACTTATATTGTGAATTATGATGTAAATCACGATTCAGTGGCTGTAAATATGTTTGTTATGAACAGAGTAGGCTCAAATGGTTCAACAATTAATGGAGTAACATATTCTTGGAATGAGGAGACAAGTATAATTACCCTAAATGGAACTCTTACAGCGTCAACTGAGATTATGCGCATACCTGTTTTGTTTAAGACGGATGATAAATATACTATAAATGTTCAATTAATTAGCGGAACGGCTGCTGGAACAAGCGGAACACCATTCCTTACTTATGATTTTTATGATGCAGGAGGAACAAACAGAGTTGCGTATAGAGATGTGGCTATCAAGTCTGATAATTCTCAAAATATTTATACAATGACAATTCCTTCTACACTTAATGATATTAATGGCTATATAGCTGTTCGAGCATATATAACTTATAATCCAGTATACACAAACGCAAACATAAAAATAAAAGTTGCAAAAGAAAGTTCTGCAACGGAAGTGTCTCCAATTGGAAAAATTGTGTCATATAATTCAACTTATGGAACACTGTCCAAACCAACGAGAATAGGATACACATTGGAAGGCTGGTATCTTGATAGTGCGTGCACAAACAAAGTGACATCAACAACAACAGTGACAACGGTTGGTAACCACACTCTTTATGCAAAGTGGACAGCAAACAAGTATACGGTGACATTCAATGGAAATGTCGTAGACAGCACAATTTCAATTACTCCGACAAGTCAGGAAGTGGCATATGACAGTGCATATGGAACTCTTGCAAATGCGACACGCACAGGATACACATTAGAAGGCTGGTATCTTGATAGTGCGTGCACAAACAAAGTGACATCAACAACAATAGTAAAAACGGTTGGTGACCACACTCTTTATGCAAAATGGACTCCAAAATCTTACACTATCACATTAAATGGAAATGGAGCAACAACTGCGGGAACTTCAAGTGTATCAGCAACATATGGCAGTTCAACTCTTTCATCTGCAATAACAAATCCATCAAGAACAGGTTATACTTTTGGCGGTTGGACAACAGCACAAAATTCTGGGGCTGTTGTAATCGACACAACTGGTGCATTGGTTGCAAGTGTAGATGGTTATACTAATGCAGCAAAACAATGGGTGAAAGCGAGTGACACCACTCTATATGCAAAATGGACTCCAAAATCTTACACTATCACATTAAACGGAAATGGTGCGACGGTTGCGGGAACTGCAAGTGTATCAGCAACATATGGCAGTTCAACTCTTTCATCTGCAATAACAAATCCATCAAGAACAGGTTATACATTTGGTGGTTGGACAACAAAACAAAATGATGGCTCTGTTGTTATTGATACAACAGGTGCATTGGTTGCAAGTGTAGATGGTTACACAAATGCAAGCAAACAATGGATTAGAACAACAAGCGACGCCATAACTTTGTATGCTTTTTGGGGCGTTAATTCGTATGTGTTGACAATAAATCCAAACGGCGGAAATGTGTATAACAACCTGTTTCAAAATGTTAAAGATTACGGAACAATCGATAGTCAAATAAATAGCTCTAACATAAGTTACTATGTTTCTGGTGGCATATTATATGCTCAGTCAATAGGAACAAGTGCAACTGATAATTATGGCCACACATATATCAATGCAAAGTTGACAGCTGGAAAAACTTATGTGCTGACATTGTCATATCAATCGTTGGATTCATCAATCATTCCATCGGTCGGGGCTGGTATGTTCTATAACAATGTTTATGACAAATATTATTTCTTTGACCCTTTGGGAACTGCAAACTATGGAACTATTTCAAGCAGTTCCAAACAATTTGTGGTGGCATCTGGCTATGACGAATTGAAATATTATTTGAGAGTCGACCCAAATTTGCCAAACGCAAAAGTTGCGTTTTCGAATATTGCAGTTTATGAAACTACTGCATTGACAGAGGCGTACAGCATTTCAAAAGAATACCAAAGTTATTATTATATTCCAACGCCAACTCGTACAGGATATACTTTTGATGGATGGACTGTCACTGGTGCAGGGACAACAGTTGAAGCAAATGTTGTAAAAATGGGCTCAGAAAATGCCACTTTGACTGCAAAATGGAAAGCTAATGATTACACTTTGGTGTATGAAACAAATGGCGGAAACACCGTTTCAAACAACAAAAAAACATACGGCACAACTTTTACAACAACGGAGCTTCCAACACTAACCAAGACAGGCTACACTTTTAATGGTTGGTATAACAATTCAAGTTTTAGCACCAAACTTGACACATCAAAAACTTTCACCACTTCAACTGCAACATTTGCAGATGTGTCGACTGCTGGCACAACTGCCACAATTTATGCAAAGTGGACAGCGAACACATACACTTTGGTGTATGAAACAAATGGTGGTAACGCTATTGCAAACAAATCAAAAATATACGACACAACTTTTACAACTGCGGAGCTTTCAACACCAACCAAGACAGGCTACACTTTTAATGGTTGGTATAACAATTCAAGTTTTAACACCAAACTTGACACATCAAAAACTTTCACCACTTCAACTGCAACATTTGCAGATGTGTCAACTGCTGGCACGACTGCCACAATTTATGCAAAGTGGACGGCAAACACATACACAATAACGCTAAACGGAAATGGTGCAACAACTGCTGGGACAACAAGTGTAAATGTGACTTACGATAGCTCAACTATTTCGCCAATAACAAATCCTTCAAAAACTGGCTATACCTTTGCTGGTTGGACAACAGCACAAAATTCTGGGGCTGTTGTTATTGACATTTCGGGTAATTTTGTTGCCAGTGTGACAGGATACACCAATGAGTCAAAACAATGGGTGAAAGCAAGCAACACCACCTTATATGCAAAATGGACAGCAAACTCATATACAATTACTTATAATTGTTCTGCCGATACTTTGTTTGATTCAAATGGAAATGTTCAAACGACAAATGTTTTTGAATACACACCAGATGATGATTTAACTCTTTTTACCAACAAAAAAGCGGGTTGGATTTTTGATGGCTGGACGGTTGTTTCAAACGAAGCACAAGGAATTGAGCCAGAAGGTTCATGGATAGACCTTGTAGGCACAACAATTTCAACTATGCATATGGGCACAGGAAACTGGGGAAATGTTACACTCAAATATGTTTCACACGGAGACATATACACTCTTTATATTGATGCAGGAGATGGAACAGTAAGTCCTAGTGAACTTACAGTGATTTATGGATCAAACCTTAATGCAACAGGAACAACTTTGGCAGGGGCAACTTCTATGCCAATTCCAACATTAACTGGTTACAACTTTAATGGTTATCAAAGAAAGAACTCTACAATGAGTTATGAGAACGGAAAAGTTTCTCCAACGGTTGTCTTTAATGACGGAAACTTTGAAGTTGATCACACCACAAAAACTGCAACAATCACAGCAATTTATCAAATTAAAACAATCACAGTTGTTTATCATGACAGTAAAGGACAACAGGCCAACACCTCTGCAACCTATGGTAGTTCAATTATTTTGCGAGACCAAGAAGCAAATTCTGAACCAGAAAGCTTTGCTGGCTATTACTTTGATGGTTGGTATACAGCTGAAACCGAAGGAACTTTGATTGGTAGAGCAGGGGATACATATACAATTAGAACCGAAACGAGTCCTATTCATATGTATGCTCATTGGATAGCAGAAACATACACATTAAATTTGGACGACACGACAAATGGTGGAAAAGCACCTGTTTCTCCACACACTCACAGCGTTACATTTGACGGGCAAGTGAACAAGATTGAATATTTGCCTACAAAAGATGGTTATAGTTTCAAAGGGTACTTTACTTCTGCAACAGGCGGAATCCAAATTTTTGACACAAATGGCAGTGCAAATGCAAATGTCACTGGTTATATTTCAAGCAGTAAGTGGATTTATGATGTAGGTGCCAATGGTTCAACCTTGACACTTTATGCTCAATATGATGTTGCATCCTTTAAAGTTACTGCAAACGCCAATGGTGGAAAGATATCTGTACTTCATGGATGGATCGGTTCTCAATGGGATGAGTCAGTTACAAAAGATATAACTTATGAAACCGCGTATGGTCCTTTGCCAGAAGCAGTCAAAAATGGTTACAAGCACATAGGTTGGGCGACATCAAGAGACGCAACCTCTGTAAATGTAGATATTGACACAATTTTTAAGACTGCCTCGACTCAAAATATATATGCGGTTTGGGAAATTGTAACTTATAATATTACATATAAAGATGGGGACGAAATCCTCTCTACGCTTGTTCCAACTTCTTATACAACCATAGACACAACAACTCTTCCAAATTATTCAAAAACTGGTTATACTTTTGAAGGCTGGAAACCAGAAAGTAAAGTTGGAAATTGGGATCCGTTAATTATATACAAAGGCGTTTCACTTACAGATAAATATGGTGATGTAACTTTGATTGCACAATGGGTCACAAATAACTACAAAATAACCTTGAATGACAATGCAACAAAAGGAATCACAACCCCAGGACTTAATACAATTTGGTTGAAATACAACACAAGTTGGCACGCAGATGTTTCTGGTGCTATTGGTAGTGAGATTACAAATCTTTCCACTTTGCCAGTTCGCACAGGTTACACCTTTAAAGGATATTTCACAGCAACATCTGGCGGGACAAAGATAATCAATGTGGACGGAACTTTTGTTGATGGAAAATTGACATTTACTTCTTTGGATACAACTCTGTATGCAATATGGGAACCAAAAACATACACCATTTCATTGGATAGCAATAATGCGACAGTTGTTGGAACTTCAAGTGTGACAGCAACATTTGACAGTGCAACAATTTCTGAAATAACAAATCCAACTAAGATAGGTTATGATTTTGCTGGTTGGACTGCTACAAAGAACGGAACAGATATTGTTATAACTACATCAGGAAAATACAGCACAACAAATGTTGAAGGATATATTACTGATGGAGTTTGGACAAGAGCAGACTCAGCAACTCTTTATGCAAAATGGATACCACAAGTGTTTAAGGTAACGCTTGATAAGCAAGGTGGAACAGGTGGTCTTGATGCATATTATTATAAATATCAACAAGGCCCTCCATATTATTATACCGATAAAGAATGCACAACAACTGTTGATGGAGGAAATGGCTCTATCATTTCAACTCCAACAAAAACCGGCTATGTTTTTGGCGGATATTTTACAGAAACAAATGCTGGCGGAACTGCATATGTGGGTTCTGAGGGAAATGCTATTAACAGTTTGTATTACAATGTCGCAAATGACATTACTCTTTATGCGCATTGGACTGTTGAAAGATATCAACTTGATTTGCGTGGCAATGGTGGAAGCGATGTAAATGCTTATGCTGAATATAATAATTCCAATATCTATTCTGCTGTAACTGGTGGCACAATTGTTGTACCAAAATCAACACGAATTGGTTACACATTTGGTGGTTATTATGTGGAGCAATTGTCAGTGGGGGCTGACACCACAGGTAAGACTCGTGTGATAGATGAAAATGGTGTTTATATTGCAAATGTTTCTGGTTACACGAACTCTTCAAAACAATGGATAAAAGATGTTGGTGCCAATGGTTCAACTCAAACTCTATATGCATATTGGACAGAAACAAACTTTACAATTACTTATATAGATAAGGGAGTTTCTGGAACTGATACACAAACAACAATAGGACTACAAAATTACAAGATTTCTGATTCAAGCATATCTTTGTATGGCTACACAAATATCAACAGAAAGGGATATTTATTGTCTTGGAAAGTTTCTTCCATGTCAACTATTGCAGAAGGCTGTACAATTTGGTCCAACGCTCAAACTTCATATTTTGGAGCAGGTTATGTCTTGACAAACAACGGAACAATTTTCGGAGATGTCACATTGCAAGCAGTTTGGACGGCGGAAACAACTGATATCACAATCAATCTTGTTTTGACCACTGCTCCTGATGCAAAAGGACCTTCAAAACATAGTGCAACTTTTGCAGAGAAGGTTAGTGCTATTTCTGCACCAAGTGACAGACCAGCGGGAGTTTTGACTGTTGCTTGGGCAACTGGTTACACTTTTGATGGTTTTTATACAACACAAGACGGCGGGTACAAGATTTTCAACGCAGACGGAACTGTTGTGACAACAGCAGTTGAGAATTGGTTGACTGATGGTGGTTATTGGGCATACGACCCTGACGAACAAAATGGTGATGCAAAAAATGAGGTCACTCTTTATGCACATTGGACTCCAAACAAATATACTCTCAACTACACCATTGGCGCAGGTGTAAAAAATATTACAATCAATGGAACAGAATACACCACAAGCGGAAGTGTTCAAATTGCTTACAACTCTCAGGTTGTACTCACTGCAATAGCAAAACCGGGTTACATAATCAATAAGTGGAAAGCAGGTGAATCTTCAAATCCTACAACAGAGGTAGGGGAGAAAGAAGGTGCAAACGCAAGTTATACATTTACTTTTAATACCACACAAACTTATTATGTTGTTGCAAGTGCAACTGCAAAATCTGTTAATTATACAATAAAATATAGAACTCAAAATACTGATGGTTCTTACTCTAACAACACCAAGGGGACTTATCAGGCGGACACAGGTTCAAGCATTTCGCTTGACACTGCGAAAAATGCAGTTGGAACAATAAACGGCTTTTCTTACGCAACAAACAGATATTATGAAGGTGATACACTTAAAGGAACAAATGCCACAAGTTTTGTGGTTACTGTTGACGCCGCAGACAATGGCAATTTGATTATTGAACTTGACTACAACTATCTAATTTACAATATAACCTATGTTCTTGATGGAGGTGCACAATCCGATGCTCCAATCAGATATAATATTCACGGAGCAGTAAGCACACAATCAAGTGGTGGTTTAAGTGGAAATGGAAGTCTTCCAATAAATCCAACTAAGACAGGTTATTCTTTTGCAGGTTGGAAAGCAACAACTGTTGATGGAAATTGGACTTTAAATAACATTTATGCAAATCCACAAGCAACCATAGCTGCGGATAAGACCAAAGCTCTTGCTGGCATGTATGGAGATGTGACACTCACAGCACAATGGACAGCAAATGTTGTTTCTGTGACACTAAACACAAACAAGCCATCAAATGCATCAGCAAATCCAACTGCAAATGCATCAAATGTTTTTGTGGTTTACGATTCAAAAGCATATTCAACTTCCACAACGCCATCACAAAAGGTTTATTCTGCAAGGACAGGAAGCGGATATCCTTACACACCAAGTGGCAATGTTGTTTTGCCTACCGCTTCACTTGAAGGTTGGATTTTTAATGGCTGGTACACTGAAACAACAGGTGGAACAAAGGTATTTAGTGCCGACGGTCAATTGCTGTTGGATTGGACTACTGCAAATATTGGCAGTGGTGCAGGTCTAGATGGTTTTACACTTTATGCAAATTGGACGGCAAGAAGTTATAATTTGGTATATGTTTCAAATGGCGGAAGTGCTGTTGAAACTGTTATAGGTAAGGCGTATGATAGTGCATACACAATAGCAGAACTTCCAACTCCAACAAAAACGGGCTACACTTTCAAAGGTTGGTATGCAAAATCAGATTTGTCTGGCACAGCACTTTCAACAACATCGCAATTTAATAAAAATGGTGCAACATTTGACAATGATATCATCGCAAATGCAACACAAGGAACAATTTTTGCAAAGTGGGAAGCGAACACATACACCATTACACTCAACGGAAATGGTGGTGCAATTGGCACACTTTCAAATATTTCTGGACTTTCTGGAACAGCGAGTCCACTCACTGCCACATATGATGTGACAGGGTCTTTCACTGCCCCTGTTGCAAGAACTGGTTTTACATTCAAAGGTTGGTCAACAAGTGAAACTGAACTTACAACTTTTGCAGGTTTAACAAACGGAACAATCACAGGTAGCAATGGTTCATATTCGTCAACGACAACTGTAAAGAATTTGGTGACAAATGGAAACATTAATCTCTATGCAATTTGGGAGGCAGATTATGTTGTCATCAGTCTCAATTTAAACAAACCAGGTTCAACCACACCATCAATCAGTGCTTCAACGCTCTATGCAAAATATGGTGACAAATATTCAACTGCAAAGACCAGCACAAGCGAATCTTCTGCAACAGGACTTTTGATACCAAGTTGCAATGGTTACAACTTCAATGGTTGGTATACCAGCACAACTGGTGGCACAAAAATGACAAATGATAGTGTCGTTTCTGGAACATACAACTCTACTAACAACAAATATGAAATCACACTCTATGCACAATGGACACCAAAGACTTACACCGTGATTTATCACAAAAATCCATACACTGGTGCTGACACCACATACACAGACACTGTTTTGGCAACATTCGATTCGCCATACACAGTAAAAACTGAAAGTGAATTAGGTTTTGAAGTGCCTGGTTTCTCCTTTGGTTTCTGGGGTACAAGTGCTCAGGGTGGAGTTAACTATTCCGAGAAATTGTCTGATGGAAAACTTACACTCAATTCAAATTGTTATGGTGATTTGGACAACACAAACAATAGACTTGTCCTTTATGCAATCAGAAGCGCAAACACATACACCATCACATTGAATGGAAATGGAGCAACAACAGCTGGAACACAAACCATTTATTTGAAATTCAACACTGGTTGGTATTCAAACATAGAATGTTCAAACGCAATCAGCACAATCACAATTCCAACAAAGACAGGTTATGATTTTGCCGGATATGTAGACGCTAATGATAATACTATCATCAATAGCGCTGGAAAGATTGTTGGCAGCACAACTTTCACTACCGAAGATGTCACAATCAATGCTGTTTGGATAGAAAGAGAAGATACTCCATACAAAGTAAAACACTGGACACAAAAACTTGGGGTCACAGAAACGGCTGAAAATAGTACAAACTATGAACTTTTGAGTGGCAACACCGAAATTCTTTATGGGAAAACAGGCGCAAGCGTGACACCAGCACTTAAATCTATTACTGGATTTACTGCAAAATCAACAGCATCAAGTTTGACAATTTTGGCCGACGGAAGTGCGGTTAAAAACTATTATTACACAAGAAACACTTACACTTTGACAATCACAAAAGGCAAAGGAATTGCATCTGTTTCAACTTCTGGAACGGGTGTAAACGGAACTACAATTCAATATGGTGCAACAGTAACTTTAACTGCCACACCTGAAACAGGTTATACATTTGCAAGTTGGTCAGCAACTGGGGCAACAATGAGTTCCACAACCTCAAATCCAGCAACATTCACACAAGGCTTAGTGGGTGTGTCTGTTACTGCAAATGCAACGGCACAAAATGTTGCTTACAAGATTGAGGCATATGTTCAAGACTTG
Source organism: Candidatus Caccovivens sp. (assembly GCA_051888935.1). GTDB lineage: Bacteria > Bacillota > Clostridia > Christensenellales > UBA1242 > Caccovivens. Next base: position 39,696 of record JBJFCL010000032.1, read on the forward strand.
ACCACAGATACATCAATCTCTCATGAATATATGACATTCTCTCTTCACGCAACTTACACAGATGGACTTAAAGCAACAACTGGCACAGAAGTGACAATCAATCCTTCTTTATACACCATCACCGGCTTCACTTTTGACGAAGAAAACGCAAACAATGTTTTGACAGCAACAATTGCAGGTGACGGTTCAACAACATTCAAATTATATTTCACAAGAAACAAATATTATTTTGATTTGAATATGATGATAAATGGAACAAATGCCACTGGTTCACAAAGCTTACATAAAGTAGACATCACAACAAACGGAGGAAATTCTGTAAGCCAAGTTGGAGATTATTATCAATATATCTATTATGGTGCCACAATCACAGTAAGCAATTTGACCGTTGCTTCGGGCTATTCATATGTTGGATATAATTGGAGTGAGGCGACTGGTGGTACCCCGATTGAAGAGACTGTATTTACCACAAAAACAAACATTATGGGTACAGGTTTTACAAGACTTAACCTTTTCTTCACTGGTGACACAAACAATATCGCGTATGATGTTGCAAACGGCA
>JBJFCL010000033.1:0-38581 GCA_051888935.1 Candidatus Caccovivens sp.
AAAATTTATTGCTTGAAATCCAAAATTTTGGACAATACATTAATGCGTACCTTTATAGATAAAACTAAACTTAGTCAAACAATTGGCGTTAGTTTCATTATAAAATGTGTTTGGAGGTAATACTATGATTTATGGATATGTCCGAGTTTCATCTATAACTCAAAATATTGATAGACAGATGGAAGAATTAAAAAAATATAAAATTCCTTTTGAAAATATTTATATTGATAAACAAAGTGGAAAAGATTTTAATCGCGAAAACTATCAAATTCTCAAAGAAAAAATTAAAAAAGGCGATCTATTGATAATTAAATCAATAGACCGTCTTGGTCGTAATTACAAAATGATTCTTGATGAATGGTATCATATCACAAAGGTTGTAGAATGTGATGTTCTTGTTATTGATATGCCATTACTCGACACTCGCACGACTCCACAAAATTTAGTTGGCAGGTTTATTGCTGATATTGTGCTACAAATATTATCTTTTGTTGCAGAAACAGAACGAGATAACATCAAGCAAAGACAGGCTGAAGGTATTGCAATAGCAAAAGCAAAGGGAGTTCATATGGGGCGCCCAAAACTAACTTTACCAGAAAACTTCACACAAGTTATTCAACTTTATATGAACAAACAAATAAAATCTTGTGAAGCAGCCGAACTTCTAAATATGCCAATATCAACCTTTTTCAAATATCTTAACATTGAAAAACAAAAACTTGTAAGTTAATCTTCCAGCAATTCTTCTATATCGGTGATCTCATCAAGGTCTAATTCAGAAGTTTTGCCTTTCAGCCAAGAGAATTGTTGTTTCTCCGGCTGTTTTTTCTGCTTTGATTTTTTATTGAAAACTTTAAGCATAATTTCCTCCTTAAAAAGGCACAATACAAGAACTTTTTCAAATCTAATGTAAAAAACATCTTAAAAATTTTCTTTGCCTACTAGGAGTATATCATAGACTCAAATTAATTTGTTATTAAAATTCATAAAATCTAATCAATTTTTCACAATGAGATCGTGGCGTGTGCTTGTCTTGATACAAGCACACGCCAGCAATTTAACTGAAAAAAATAAAAGTTTTAACTGAAAGAATAAAAAGTAATTTGGTCGAATTTAATAAACGCAAATTGGTGAAAAAGTGATAAAAATTGGAATGTAAACTTTTAAAAATAAGAAAGAAATTTTTAATACAAAAATTGAAGTTTAAAAATTACACAATTTAAAACAATTCCACGCAAAACAAAACGGCATCTAAAATGAGAGGCTGGCAAGGTAAACCTCTTTGCCTAGCGCCTTCTCATTTTTTTACGATGCCGTTTTTCTTGTTTACTCCTTTTCTTTGCCTTTTGGCTGGTGGATTGCGTGCATAGTTTTCGCAACAAGTCAAGGGAAATATATATTTTAGTTTTTTAAGATTAAGGACATTCCTTAGTCTTTTTTCTTTGCATAAAATATATATTTCTTCTTCCTTGACTTGTTGTTTGCTAAATAAAAATATGTGAAATTAAATATTGTGCAAAAGAATAAATTTTGAGATGACAAAAAATGGTTATCTCATATATCAAAATGTAGTTTTTAAATATTGTTTACATATAACTTTTTCTTAATTTCATTCAAACTATGCTCTTTTTTGTTTGTGCCAAAAGGCAAATAAAAGGAGTTTAATATGAAAGAAGTTGAAAAGAAAAAAGGGATTTTGGACGATGACACAATCATCACCTTAGAAAACATCGAGAAAATATCTCAATGTTTGGCACTGAATGCTTTGAAATGTATTAAAAAGTATGCATATAGTGCAACAGCAAAAGTCGAAAGATTGCAAAGTCAACTTAGGCAGGACATTTGCTATCACAAACAATTGGACACTTACTCGGACGGATATGATTTAGTGCGAGAAGCAAGTTTATTCCTTTGCAAATTCATTGGGCATAAACTTGGAGAGATTTGTAAAACTTCAAAATCTAAGTCGGGAAAATTTGACACAATAAAATTCGCTTGCCTTAGAACGATTCAAATTTATTTACGAAAAGAGTTCAAATATTTCAACAACACTGTGGATGAAGAAGAATGTTTGGAACTTGCAAATGACAAAGAAATTTTACAAGAAAAGCCAGATTACAGCAAAGTTAAAGAGGTGTTATCTAAAATTATACAAACACGACTTGAATATCAAATTTTTCAATATTATTACAACGGAGTTGAACCAAAACTCATTGCTGAATTTTTAGAAATTAGCGTAGACAAAGTTTACAAACGCAGAAGAAAATTTAAAGATAGATATGCAATGCTATGTATGTAAATTTCGCAAATTTTATCCTATTTTTGCCATAAAAGTGCAACTTAGATTGGAAATTGTATAGGTAAAGTTTGGGTAAAATTCATGGCAAATCAAAAATCTTTATGTTAACATCTCACTGAAATTAAATTAGACAACGCAAAAATGACAAGCCGAGATTTTCGCAGTGGTTGCATTTTATGGGCGTAGAAAAACTGAAAATTTCTATGTCTTTTTAATTCCAAATTTACAAAAAAGGAGTAAAAAAAAATTATGCAAACTTTTAAAATCGAATTTCAAAATGAACTGGACTTGTCTGTTTCAGACAATGAATTTTTTGTTGCTATTCTCAACAATATTTTAGCTTCAAAGAAAAGCATAGCATTAACAAATTCCAACTCTAACATATGCTTATCTTGATACAAAATGAGATTCTCGCGTGTGCTTGTCTTGATACAAGTTGATTAGTCTTTCGGGTGCGAAGTTTAAACGAAAACTCTCTATTGTCAAAGGTAAAGTGCATTGCTTTAGGCAACCTTTGACAATAGCCTTAAAACTTAAAATGAAATAATTAATATTCGTTTCCGTTTGTTTTCGCCCCTGTCGAAAGACAAATAAAAAAATTAATTAAAAGGAGAAATAAAAAAAATGAAAACAGCAGTAATATATGCCCGTTATAGTTCCGACAGTCAGTCTGAACAAAGCATTGAAGGGCAACTTAGAGTTTGTAAAGATTATGCAGAGAAAAATAACATTGTTATTATTGACACCTACATTGACCGTGCAATGAGTGGAACAAACGACAATCGTGTTGCCTTTCAAAAAATGTTAAAAGACAGTAGCAATCATCAATTTTCGGTTGTGCTTGTTTACAAACTTGACAGATTTTCAAGAAACAAATATGAAAGCGTTATCCACAAGAAAACACTAAAAGATAATGGAGTTAAAATTGTATCTTGTATGGAAAATATCCCTGACACTCCGGAAGGAACTTTAATGGAAGCACTTCTTGAAGGATTCAATCAATATTTCAGCGAAGAACTTACGCAAAAAGTCAATCGTGGACTGAGAGAAAGTTGGCTTAAAGGAAATGCAACAGGTGGTAAGCATGTTTTTGGATATGACATAACAAACAAGAAATATATTATTAATGAATACGAAAAAGAAATAATATTGAAGTGCTTTGAAATGTATTCAAATGGATATCGAGCAAGAGTTATTGCAGAAACATTGAATGATTTGGGTTATCATCGAAATAATGGCAAAAAGTTTGATGAAAAATATGTTTTGTTCATTTTACACAATTCAAGATACACAGGAATTGTGGAACATCATGGAATTGTTTATGACAAAATTTTTCCAAGAATAATAGATGATGTTTTATGGAACAAAGTGAATGCAATAAATGAAGAAAATAGACTTGCGCCAAGTCGCAAAAAAGAAATTTATGACTATATCTTGTCTGGCAAACTCATTTGTGGCAAATGCAATCATAAAATGTTTGGCGAAAGTGGAACAAGTCATACAAAAGAAATTCACTATTATTATTCTTGTGCTTCAAAACGCAAAAAGAGATGTAATTGCGATAAAAAATCTATTCAAAAACAATTGTTGGAAGATATAGTTATAAATGCAATTTCAAAACTTTTAGAAACAGAACAAAACATAGAATACTTATCTACTAAAATTTTTGAATGTCATCAAAATCAAATGAAGGACAACACAAATCTAAAACTACTTGAAAAGCAAAGAAAAGATATCTTTAAATCTATTCAAAATATGCTTAAAGCCATTGAACAAGGCATAATAACCGATATGACAAAAACAAGACTTCGACAACTTGAAACAGAACTTGCTGAAATAGATATAGCTATAAATAAAGAAAAACTAAAAGATTATTCATTGCTTACAAAAGAAGAAATAGAACACTTTTTGAGAAAACATGTTTTTGAAGATATGAGTGATATAAAAATACGAAAATTAATAATAAACACTCTCGTTAGACAAATTTACTTATATGAAGATAAATTAGTCATTCTTTTCAATTTCACAACACCGCCAGAAAAGCCAAAACTCACCTTAGAAGAAAACACACAAACAACCGAGCAGATAACTTCTGCTCTTAATAATCCCCAAAGTTCGTGCTTATTCCCTCAATCCGCACCAAATTAAAGGATAACATGAAAATAAATCTCGTTTTTGTTTTGATTTTTGTTTGTTTTTGCTATCTTGTATTGCCTTTTCTTTTGCTGTGCATAAAAAATCGCAACATCAAAAATGTTGCAATTTATTGTGCTTTTGTATGTTTTCTTGCAGTACTATTTGTTGGCGTTTTTGGAAAAATAGACTTTGACAGTCAATATGTCACAATCGGTTTTGATTTTGATGGACAATGGTGTTCGAAAACTTTTAATTGCAGTTTTTCCAATTTGACCACTTTTGATGTCATCACCAATTTGGTCATGTTGATTCCTATTGGCATGTTTGTCTATTATTTTCTCTCATCAAAAAAATGGTGGCTGAGACTTTTGACTCTATTTGGAATTGGAATTTTGAGTGGGACTTTGATAGAAACTTTTCAATTTATCTTGCCGATCCAAAGGTCAGTCCAACTTTCGGACATAGTGTTCAACACAATCAGCGTGCTTTTTGGTGGATTATTGTGTAAGTTTTATCTTAAACTGATTTCCATTTTCTTAAAAAATAGATAAATGAATTATTTTAAAAGTTTTATTTTCAAATAAAATCTGATTTTAAACCATAAATCCCAAGCCTTGTATGCGAAAATTCTCAGTGAATCAGCAAACTTTTTTGCTGTAAAGCCAATGCGAGCAAAATTATCAAAGCAACAATCTTCCGCTTGTCTAAGCCATTCAAAATCATCTTTGGATTGATGGCAAATCATTTTATAAAACATTTTCAAAACAACAGCCTCTATATTTGAATAAAGTTTGAAATCAAGTTCACAAATTTTTGCATATTTATCATAAATTTGGTCTTGAAGCGGTCCAATCAATTTATTGAAAACCAAATTGTCATTAACTTCGTCCCCCAAGATTATTTCACACTTATTGTTTGCAATTTTGTATCCTTTGACTCTATTGTGGTCTGCTCGACAAAGTTGTTCGTAGTCCAAACGCCTATGACGAAGAATTTGATTTCCGAATCTATGATTGTTTGGTTTTGCAAAAAACAAGCCGATTTTGTTTGCGTGTGGATATTTCTCTTTTTCAAATGTCCCCATATAATAGCCCGTCGTTTCCACTCGTCCAGTAAAATATTTTGCAATGCAATCTTGAATTGTACCATACCAGCCAACATCGACCATATGAAATCCCTCTTTTTCAAAATCCACATTGAATGTTTTTAGATAGCCAGCAAATGCTTTTTGTTGCTCCTCGCGTTTTTTGTCATAAAGGACTTTAAATGTTTCGTTTTGCTTCAAAGCTTCAAATTCTTTTGACTTTGTGAAATTTGTAGATGATTTGTCAATATTTACAGAAATTTCAGAATCTATTCTTTCAATTTCTTCTTTTGAAAAATTTAAAGTACTAAGAAAACGCCTTATTGTCATATTTAAAACCGAACGCAAAATAAGATAAAAATCTTCTTTTTCAAGAGAATCTAGTCCAGCCACAAGCACAGAGTTTCTTGAAGCATAAAAATAATGTGTACGAATTTGAAAATTATTGATGGCACAATATTTGTCAAACAACTTCTTTAAAAATTGTCCTTCTCTTGATATGAAAAAGAGATTATGAACATTTTCTTTTTTCAGTGTTTCGCAAAGTCTTTTATTAAATAAGTAAAATGGAAAAGCATAATTAGAATAATTTAATTTACCTCCAAATTTATCAAAAATCTTTAAATATTCTGGAAAATTTGCACCATATTTTACACTAAGTTTAAAATTCTTATCCACCTTATTTTTCGAAATAGACTTAATCTTTTTAGAGAAAATTCCAATCGTTCTTGCTTTGAGAAAATCAGCGTGAAAGTTATCCCCAATCATCATTATTTCTCTTTTGTTGAGATTTAATTGTTTGATGATATATTTGTATAATCTTCCTGTCCTTTTTGATTTTTTAAAATCGCACGACACGAAAATATCGTCAAAAATGTCCAACACATGCAATTCTTCGAGCCATTTTGAAATTATTTCTTTCCCACAATAAAAATCAGAAACTATGTATATCTTTTTGCCACTTTCTTTCCATAATCGGAGTTGTTCAACAATTTTTTCATTTACAAAATGACTTTCTTTTTCCGCTTCAATATACAATTTCAATGCGTTTTCAATAAAACTTTTAGATTGCTCAAATTTATCTTCTTCTAGGCGTCGAGCAATCATTTTAATAATGTCTTCAAAAACAAACTCGCCTTCTTTTGTGGACAATTTGTTCTTTAAAAAGATTTTTCTTTGAAAACAATAAAAATATTCATAAATCTTTCTAGGTTCTATGCCAAATTTTTCTCCGACTTTTTTTGCCCAATCAAAAATAACGGCTTTTGGCGGTTTGTTTCGACAAATTATCGTGTTAAAACAATCTACAAATATAACATTCTTTTTCATAATATATAAAGATTAGCATAAAAACATAAAAAAACAAAATGAGTTTAAGTTTTGACATTGTTTTATTGTAATTTTTTTTGTTAAGTGATATAATTTGAATGCACTTCGGGGTGTAGCGCAGGGGCTAGCGCGCTTGGTTCGGGACCAAGAGGTCATGAGTTCAAATCCCATCACCCCGACCATATGAAAAAACTGCGCTGTTGGCTCAGTTTTGCCAAACAAGTTGTCAAAACATTTCGCTTTGTCGCTTGTTTTTTCATTTCTCCCACAAAACTTCTTCCGTTTTGCGGGAACCCTTTTTTCTGCGCTGTTGGCTCAGTTTTGCCAAACAAGTTGTCAAAACATTTCGCTTTGTCGCTTGTTTTTTCATTTCTCCCACAAAACTTCTTCCGTTTTCACTTAATTAAATTTTGTGATGTAGTATTTGAAATTTTTGCGATATTTTTCAATATAATTTCGCGTTTCTTCAAAAGGAATATTTTTGAGTGTAATGCCATCATCGCTCTTTTCAGCATCTGCCAACCACCCTTTTACATTTGTTGGCCCAGCATTATAGGCACAAAGCGCAGTTTCAATATTTTCAAATTTTTTTAATAGAACATGAATGTAATAAGTGCCAAACAAGATGTTGTCCTCAGGATTTGTCAAGTCATATTCGTTTAGATTTAATTGTTCCGCAAGATATTGAGCAGTGGACGGCATCACTTGCATAAGTCCTACCGCCCCGCGTGAGGAGATGGCATTTTTATTGAAATGACTCTCAACATTGATCACGGAAAAGACAATCGCCTTATCCACATCGTATTGATTGCAAGCAGAAGCAACTTCCTCTTGATATTTCAATGGAAAAAGATAGCCATACACACAATTTACGCCAAACACACTTAAAAAGATAAATGACAAACTAAAAAAAATTGCAAAAAACCATTTCATATCGCTATTTTATGAAAAAAGAGCAATTATATGCTCTTTTATCTGGCTACAATTTAAACAACCTCCCATCATTTTTAGAGAAAGCATAAAATCCAACAAAATTGCTAAACGCCATGCTTTTTGTGAGAAGCGTTTGAACTTTTGAAAAATAGTCACTTAAAAATTTAACAGAGATGCCACAGACACTACCAATCGAAGGCGGTGTGTTTATTATTGCCACAGGAACATTGTTTGCACGAAGAAGGTTTGCGAAGTTTAAGGTTGCAAAACGGGTTCTAAATATAGCCAAAGTGTAATTCATAAAAACTCCTCATTCACAAAATCTCCCCTAAAATATTATATTGTTAATAAATTAAATTTGTTTTTGGGAAGGAAAAATGATTTATTTCGATAATTCTGCATCAAGTTTTGTAAAACCAAAATCGGTACAAAAAGCGGTGTTAAACGCACTAAATCTATACACTGCAAATCCGGGAAGAAGTGGACATAAACAAGCAATCAAAACTGCACTGGCAGTGGAAAATGTGCGAGAAATTGTGGCAAATCACATAGGTACAACCGCAGACAAAGTAATTTTTAACCTTAACTGCACAGACTCTTTAAACTTGGCTATTCTTGGAACATGCAAACCAAATGGACATATTGTCTGTACAGAAAATGAGCATAACAGTGTGCTGCGTCCTTTGGAGTATCTAAAAACATCTCATGGTGTAAGTTTTTCGGTGGCAAAAAGCACGGGAAAATTGGGAATTGTTTGGCAAGACATCGAAAAAGAACTGACAGACAGCACTTATATGGTGATTTGTAACCATATTTCCAATGTAAATGGTGATGTTGCAGATATTGTTGAAATTGGAAAACATCTCAAAGAACTGGGAATAATATTTTTGGTGGACGGAGCACAAGGTGGTGGACATTTTTTGTATGATATGCAAAAAATGAACATAAATCTTTTGGCTCTTGCTCCTCACAAAGGTTTTTATGGTCCACAAGGCGTTGGCGCACTTGGCATGAATGGTGATTTTGACATAGCCCCTGTGCGTTTCGGTGGTTCAGGAACAAATTCACTTGAACCTGTTATGCCCGCATATTCTCCCGAGCGTTTTGAAAGCGGAACACTCAACACGCCCGCCATTTTAGGTTTTGGAGAAGGCATCAAATTTGTAGAAGAAAACTTTGCCTCCATTCAAGCAAAATTGGAAGATTTGACAACATATCTTCACTATGAACTATCCAAACTCCCAATTGAAATTTACACTAAAACAGAAAACACCAGCGGAGTTTTTGCTTTTAACATAAAAGGAGTTTCATCCAACGATGTGGCAACATATTTGGACGAAAAATGGAACATTTGTGTGCGTAGTGGATATCATTGTGCACCACTCAAACACAAAGCACTTGGCACACTTGAAAGTGGAGCGGTGAGAGTCAGTCTTTCATATTTTAACACATATCAAGAAGTTGAAAGGTTTATTTTGGCAATAAAAACTCTCTTAAAACACACAAAACAAATCTAACAAAAAAACACGACAAATTCGCCGTGTTTTTATAGTTTTACATTCCGCGTCCATCAACATTGTCAAAGTTTTTTGCGTTGCAAAGCTCTTCAAATTCTCTCTTTGATTTTTTGATTTCTCTGTATTTTTTTGACAATTTTTTATTTTTTGGGCTTCTGTCTGCAAGCCCGTCTTGTCTTGGCATATTTCTTTTAACAAATTCGCGATTGTTGCTGATTAAGACATCTTTTCTAAGCCCAACTGATGGTGCAAATTTTTCATACTCCAATTCAAGTTCTTCCAATGATTTTTCTTCCATTTTTTCTTCTCCTTTTAGTGCCCACATTATATCACCTCACTCCACAACTGTCAATACCAAATTTTAAAAAAAATTAGAAAAAAATAACCAAGTTTTTTGGTTACTTTTTTATTATTCACAAGAGATTATTAATGTGTCTAAAATTATTTTTGATAAACCAATCTCTTGCAATGTTCACAAGTGATAACACCCTTTTCTTTTATGCGGGAAATGGCCACTTTTGGAAGTTCCATACGACATCTCCCACAAAAATTATTACCTTCAAGAGGAACAATAACAGGGAAAATGTTGTCATTTCTTCTCTTTTTGTATTCTGCCATAATGTCAGGTGCAACATCTTTTTCTAGAACAAGAAGTTGTTTCTCTATTTTTTCTTTTTCTGGTTCAAGAAGTTTGGTTTCTTCGTCAATCTTCTGCTTGCAAACAGCATATTGATTTCTTGCTTCATCATAAGCTTTTTTAGTCTTGTTGAACTCAGACAAAATGTGATTGATGTTCTCTGCATTTTTTTGCAGCATTTTTTCCAAAATACCCAAATTGGACATGATTTTGTTTTTCAATATGCCATATTTTTCGATATCTTCAAAACTCATATTGTCAAGATTTGTTGAAAGCATTTCATCTGCTTTTGATTTGTTAAGGTTGTACTTTTCTTTAATATCCGAAATTTCATTTATCAATTTTTCTGCTTCATTTTCAAGTTCAGTTGACCTTGTTTGTGCTTTCTTGGCAATTGCAGTCAGTTCTCCTGCTTTTTTTCTTGCTGGACTGTTTTTAAGTTTTTGTTCCACCTTAAAAAGTTCTTCGTCCAACTTTTGATATTTCAATAAACTTTCTATATTCATATTTTCTCCTATTCTACAAAATCTGCCAGTCTTTTACTTCTGTTTGGATGTTTGAGTTTTCTAAGTGCTTTGGCCTCAATCTGTCTAATTCTCTCTCTGGTGACAGAGAATTCTTTTCCAACTTCCTCCAAAGTCTTTTGACGACCGTCCAAAAGTCCATAACGCTGACGAATGACTTCTTGTTCACGAGGTGTCAATGTGTCGATGACAGCCAAAAGTTGTTCTCGCAACAATGTTTGTGTTGCACTTTCAATTGGTGATTTTGCCGATTCATCAACAATAACATCTGCCATTTTTCCATCGTCCTCTTCACCCATTGGAGTTTCAAGAGAGATTGGGTCTTGTGCAGTACGCTGAATTTCCATAACTTTTGCAACAGACAAATCCATTTCTTTTGCAATTTCTTCGATTGTCGGTTCACGACCAAGTTTTTGCATAAGCACACGAGAAACTTTCACATATTTATTAATCGTCTCCACCATGTGCACTGGAATTCTGATTGTTCTGGACTGGTCAGCCATGGCGCGAGTGATTGCCTGTCTTATCCACCAAGTTGCATAAGTTGAGAATTTGAAACCTTTTGTGTAATCAAACTTGTCCACCGCACGAAGAAGTCCCATGTTTCCTTCTTGAATAAGGTCCAAGAAAGACATAGGCGTTTTTCCAACATACTTCTTTGCGACGCTGACAACAAGGCGTAAATTCGATTCACAAAGCACGCTTTTTGCATGCTGGTCACCTTGCATAACTCGTTTTGCCAGTTCTTTTTCTTCCTCGGCAGAAAGAAGCGGAACTTTTCCAATATCTTTAAGATACATCTTCACTGGGTCGTCAACATTGGCAGAGAGAGCGATGTCGGAAAAATTGTCATGTAGAAGGTCTTCTTCGTTTGTCTTGATAATTTTTACTCCTCGTTTTTGCAAACTAGCCAAAAACTTTTCCATATTTTTGGCGTTTTCGCCCACTTTGAGTAGAGCAAAATAAACATCTTCTTCGTTAATTGAACCTTTTTTCATGGCAAGTGCCAATAATTTATCGTGTACCATTTTTACTTTTGCTGCATCATATTTTTCTTCTGACATTAAATTCCTCCAAACTTTTGCTATTCAGTTGCATGACAATTTTGCCCATTTTTTTGGCAATCTCAGCACGCTTGTCCAAATCTTCGCTTACTTTATATTCTTCATTTAGTTTTGCTTGCATTTTCTTCAAAACTTGTTCGGCAACTTTCCATAGACATTCTTTGAAATACCTTTCTTCATCGTTTTCAAAGAGTGAAAAATTGAAATTTACTATGTCCATCAAAAAGTCATCTTCGCTTGCTCCTTCAATATCAAAAATTGAAGAAAGTGGCAAGTTTTGGTCGATTATGTCCAAATACCACTCATAACCTTCCAATAGTCTGCGATAATCAATTTTGTCATCAACAACACTTTTTTTGTGCAATAGTGACGCCAAGATGTATTTTACAGCCTTATCATCACTTTTTTCACTGGAAGTTTGATTGGTTTCTTTTTTTGTTATTGTTGGCTTTTCGCTATGAACATTTATATCTCGCCTTAGAATATCCAATGGGATTTTTGTGATATCTCTTATTTTTTCCAAATATGGTTCAAATAATGTCTCGCTTCCAAGTTTTTTTATCTCAGCCAAAATCTCTTTGACAAACTTTCCTTTTTCCTCTGCATTTTTTAGGTCATGCTTAGAACGATAATATTCAATCAAAAACTCCATATAAGGCATGGCGTTGTCGATAAATTCTTGAAGTTTTTCTTTTCCAAGGTTATTTAAAACTTCATCTGGGTCTTTTCCCCCAGTGTATCTCACCACTTTTAAGTTGACATTTTCATTCCTAAACATTTCAATTGCGTGCAATGTCGCCTTTGTTCCTGCGCCATCACCATCAAAGCAAAGGTAAATGTTGCTTGAATATCTTTTTAATTCTTGAACATGCTCTTGCGTTAAAGCAGTGCCCATACACGCAACAGTGGACTTAAAACCAGCTTTATGCATTGCAATAACATCCATTTGTCCTTCAACCAAAATGATTTTATCGACAAGTTGCTGTTGTTTTTGTGCCTTCAAAATGTTGATTCCAAACACAATTTTGCGCTTTTGAAAAACCAGTGTTTCAGCTGTGTTTTTGTATTTTGCAAATTCAGGATTCTTTTCCAATGTTCTTCCACTGAAACCAACACATTCATTAAACGCATTGAAAATAGGGAATATCAATCTGCCACCATATGCATCAATAACATTGTCACCACCACTTTTCTTTTGGCAAATGCCAGCGTCCAGCATCTCTTTTTCAGAGAATCCTTTGCTCTTCAAATACTGCACAATGTCTGTCCAATTTTTTGAATAACCAATCTTAAAATCTTCCAATTCTCTTCTAGTGAACTTTCTTTGCTTTATATAATCTTGTGCAACTTTGGCATCTTTGTTATACAAGTTTTCCATGTAGTGCTTATAAGCATAATCCAAAGCACTCAACATTCTCTCTTTCTGCTTTTGATTTTCCTTACGCTTGTCAGAAGACTGCAACTCTGGAAGTTGCATTCCGACTTTGTCTGCCAAAATCTTGACAGCATCAAGAAAATCAACATTCTCCATCTTTTGGACAAACTTAATCACATCGCCAGATTCTTTGCAACCAAAACAATGATAAATCCCCTCATTTGAAATAGCAAAAGAAGGTGTTTTTTCGTTATGAAAAGGACAGCACGCCCAAAACCTGCTTCCTTTTTGTTCCAGTTTAAGATAGTTGGAGGCAATTGAAACCAAGTCATTTTTACGTTTGAGTTCAGTCAGCCAATCAACAGGAAAACCTCGACTTTGCATTAAATCTCCCCAAAAATATATTCAACAAAAGCATTATACCACAAGAAGACCTATTTTTCCTTTTAAAATTGCAAAAATAATTATAAAAAAATGACTAACAAACGAGTAAATCGGCAATAATCTCTCAAAAACATCAAATTTCATATAAAAAAAGCGGAAAAATTTCCGCTTTTTTCTTTGTTGTTATTCAAATTTTAATAAACATCTCTCTCTTCTGGTTTGTTTTTGTCCTCTATTTCAACAACAAGTGCCTCAGTGGTGAGAAGCGTTGCTGAGACAGAAGCGGCATTTTGAAGTGCTGAACGCGTAACTTTTGTTGGGTCAATTATTCCCTTTTCCAAAAGGTCGCCATATTCATTTTTCAATGCATCAAAGCCATATGCTTTTTCGTTCAAATTTTCATATATTTTGTTTACAACAACTCCGCCATCAATTCCAGCATTGTATGCAATTTGTCTAATTGGTTCTTCAATCGCACGAAGGACAATGCTCGCACCAGTTTTTTCATCACCAGAAAGTGTTTCCATTAATGCTTTAATTTTTGGAGTGGTCTTTAAAAGTGCCACACCACCTCCTGGAATAATACCTTCTTCTGATGCAGCTTTTGTGGCAGCAAGAGCATCTTCAATGCGAAGTTTTTTCTCTTTCATTTCCACTTCGGTTGCTGAACCAACTTTAATCACAGCCACGCCACCAGAGAGTTTTGCAAGTCTTTCTGTCAGTTTTTCCTTCTCATAATCGCTTGTGGTCACAGCAATTTGTTCTTTGATTTGTTTTACTCTGCCTTTTATAGCGTTGCCATCGCCAGCACCCTCAACAATTGTGGTGTTGTCTTTGTCAACTTTGACAGTCTTTGCTCTGCCAAGGTCTTCAAGCGTGAGAGTTTTGAAGTCAATGCCAAGTTCACTTGAAACAAAAGTTCCGCCAGTCAAAATGGCAATATCTTCCAACATCGCTTTACGCTTGTCACCAAAACTTGGTGCTTTGACTGCAACAACAGACAGCGAACCTCTAATTTTGTTCAAAATGAGTGTTGTAAGAGCTTCCCCTTCAACATCGTCAGCGATGATAAGAAGTTTTCCTCCCACTTTTACAAGTGCTTCCAAAAGTGGCAAAATTTCTGCCAAACTTGAAATCTTGCTGTCTGTTATGAGAATATAAGGATTTTCAAGTTCAGCAATCATTTTCTCTGTGTTGGTGCTCATATAAGGAGACAAATAGCCTCTGTCAAATTGCATGCCTTTCACAATATTGAGAGTGGTATCCATTGTCTGAGACTCTTCAACTGTGATAACTCCATCACTTCCAACTGCGTCCATAGCTTTTGCAATAATCTCACCGATTTCTTTGTCGCCGGCAGAAATGCTTGCAACCTGTTCAATATCTTTGTTGCTCGAAACAGGCTTTGACAATTTTTTGAGTTCTTCGCAAGATGTCTCCACTGCTTTGAAAATGCCTTTCTTCAAAATGATAGGATTTGCTCCTGCTGAGAAGTTTTTGAGACCTTCACGAATAATTGCCTGTGCCAAAACACATGCGGTTGTTGTTCCGTCACCAGCAACATCGTTGGTCTTAACAGAAACTTCACGAATAAGTTCTGCACCCAGATTCTCAAATGGGTCCGAAAGTTCAATTTCTTTCGCGATTGTGACGCCGTCATTAGTAATAAGTGGCAACGCATATTTTTTGCCAAGCACCACATTTCTTCCCTTTGGTCCAAGCGTTATTTTCACAGTGTCTGCAAGTTTGTTTACGCCCGCTTCCAATTTTTTTCTGGCTTCTTCGCCCTGTAACATCATCTTTGACATACTTTCCTCCTACTCCAAAACGGCCAAAATATCTGACTGTTTCAAAACAATATATTTCTTTCCGTCAAGCGAAAATTCCGTTCCGCTGTATTTTGCGTACAAAACTTCTTGCCCAACTTTCACTTGTATCTCGACTTCTTTGCCGTCAACCAATCCTCCCATGCCAACAGCAACAACTGTTGCAATTTGAGATTTATCTGCTGAGGCGGAAGGTAAAATAATTCCGCTCTTGGTCGCCTTGTCTGCTTCTTTTGGCAAAAGCACAACTTTGTCAAATAATGGTTTTATTTTCATATAATTCTCCTCGTATACATCAAATTTTGAAAACACTTCAAAATTCAGTTCACAAATAGTATAGTTTTTTTCACAAAAAATGTAAAGTTTTTGTGCCAACAAAAGAAAATTCCAAACATAAATTTTGTCGAAAAAGAAAAGACAAACCAAAACGGATTGTCTTTTTTGTTTTTAAACATTCTTTCCCATTTCATATGCCTGCTTTTCAAATTTGCTCCCTTTGGCATCGCCCAAATTTGTTATTCCAGTTGCAAAGATTATTCCTTTCTCTTTCGAGCCTTCCAAACAGTCAAGAGACCAGCCTCTGAGACTATCAACCGTCTTCTGCAAATTGTTCTTATCCTCATCATCTGCTGTCATTATGTAATAAAATTCCTTGTTTTGCAACTTCTCATAGAACGGTGTTGTTCGGTCAATCAACGCTTTAAGTTGTGCACACATTGTGTAAAAATATACTGGCGTGCCAAGCACAATAACATCTGCTTCAAGCATATGCTTTTGAATTTCTGTCATATCATCGTCAAAAACACAAGGTGCATTTTTGCAATGCCAACACCCTATGCAAGGATGAATTTTCTTTTCACGCAATTTAATAAACACAACTTCATTTTTGTTTTCAAGTGCTCCTTTTTCAAATGCTTGACAAAGGACTTCACTGTTTCCACCAAATCTTGGCGTTGAGGAAATTATCAAGACTTTTTTCATTTATTTTCTCTCAATATTAGTAATTCTCAGCCTTAATTTCAAAGAAACTTTTTGCATAACCACAAACTTCACAAACTTCTGGTGCACTTGTGCCAATGACAATATGTCCGCAATTTTTACATTCCCACATCTTTACTGTGCTCTTTTCAAAAACTTTTGCTGTCTCAACATTTGAAAGAAGTTGTCTATATCTTTCCTCGTGAGTTTTTTCAATTGCTCCAACTTTGCGGAACTTCTCTGCAAGGTCAAAAAATCCTTCTCTTTCAGCAGTTTCTGCAAATTCTGCATACATATCTGTCCATTCATAGTTTTCCCCCTCAGCAGCAGCCAAAAGATTTTGAGCAGTGTCGCCAAGTCCACCGAGTTCTCTAAACCAAAGTTTTGCGTGTTCTCTTTCGTTTTCTGCGGTCTTCAAGAAAAGGTCTGCAATTTGTTCATAACCTTCTGCTCTTGCAATGTTTGCAAAGAAAGTATATTTGTTGCGTGCTTGACTTTCGCCAGAAAAAGCAGTGTGAAGATTTTTCTCTGTCTCAGTGCCAGCGTAGATATTTTTTGTTTCAACTTTTTCGTCAACATAACGCTCGCCAATAACTTCCAGAGAATCGCCTTTCATATGACATCTAGGGCAAACTGGTTCTTTGCCTTCTGCAACTTCAAAAATTTCTCCACAAACTTTGCATCTATATTTAATTATTTTCATTTTTTTCTCTCCTTTTTTGTTCTTAATATGTCTTTCACAATGTAAATCTCCGCTTCTGTCAAAATACATTGTGTGCAACAACAATTCCGCCATCTGTGAGTTTGGTTTTCCCAAAAAGTCACGATAAATTTTTATAATTTGAGGATTTTCATGTGATGTTCTAAGCGCCATATTTTTGTCGCGATTATAGAGTGCCTCTATGCGCGCTTTTTGATATTGAACTTCTTTTTCATATTGTTTTGGCTGACCGCCTCCACCAATGCAACCGCCTGGGCAAGTCATAATTTCCACGAAATCATACTTTTCACCTTTCTTAATCTTCTCCAAAACTCGACGAGCATTTGCAAGTCCAAACACAACAGCTACTTTGACTTTTGTTCCCTCAATGTCAACTTCTGCTTCTTTAAATCCGTCGTATCCTCGAACAGGTTGCAAATCTAAGAGAAGTTCTGTTGGTGCTTTGTTTGTTATGTATGAGTAAGCCGTTCTAACAGCCGCTTCCATGACGCCACCAGTGTTTCCAAAAATTACACCAGCACCGCTTGCCTCTCCCATAAAATTATCAAATTCGGCATCTTTAAGGTCATTGATGTCAATATTCTTTTCTTTTGCCCACTTTGCAAGTTCTGTGGTGGTCAAGCAGAAATCCATGTCTCTCATTTCTGGTGCATTGTTGTATTTTGCTGAGATGTTCATCTCACTTCGTCTAATCTCCATCTTTTTCGCAACACAAGGAGTCAGGGCAACATTGACAATGTCCTTAGGGTCAATGCCCATTTTTTGTGCAAAATAAGTTTTGACGAGTGGACCTTGCATTCCGATAGGACTCTTGCAAGTGGAAATATTTGGCAAAAATTCAGGGTAGAATGTCTCCACAAATTTCACCCACGCTGGACAACAACTTGTAAATTGTGGAAGTGGCCTGTTCTTTTTGGTAATGCGTTCAATAAGTTCACTTGCCTCTTCGCATATTGTAAGGTCAGCAGCAAAGTTGGTGTCAAGCACAAAACTGAATCCCAATTTCTTCAAAAGTGCCACCATCTTGCCTTGCACAAAACTGCCTTTTTCCAATCCAAATTCGTCCCCAAGTGCCACGCGTACAGAAGGTGAAGTGGAGACTATAACCACTTTTTTGCCGAGCAAACTATCAATTTGTTTGTATTCATCTTTCCCCACAATGGCATCATATGGACAATTTTTGATACATTGTCCGCAATTTACACAGATAGCTCTGTCACAGGTGTTTTCCAATTTGTAAAGATTATTCACGCTCACAAAATTGTTACAAACCTTTGCACAATGTCCGCAACGAACGCATTTGTCTTCAATTCTTTGAATGGAAGGGTTATCTTCATTGATAGCCACTCTGATATCTTGTCTTAAATGTTTCATTTTTCCTCCACAAACATTTTATCATAAGCGATTTAAAAATGGCAAATATAAAAATAAAAAAATGTATCAAAAAAGTTAAAAAATCAGTCCTTTAATTTTATTGTAATTTTTATTAAAGTGTGATACAATAAACTTAATTTAAGGAGAAATTATGGAGCAAGAAAACATCATAAAACCACATTTAGTCAAACCTATGCTTGAAAAAATCGTGTTCGACAAGTTGAATTTGCCTCAACCAAACGCCATGATTAACATCAAGCCAGAAGACAGTATTGATGTAAGAAAAGTGTCAGAAGAAATTGTCAAAGTGACAGTTGAAAGAAAATTGGTTGTAAGTCCTGCAAATATCATGAGAATGGCTGTTACAATGAGCATAGATATTCCAGTGGATAGCATTGAATTTGTCAAACTGCCAGACCCAAAAGGATACATCAAAAACAGTCAGCCAGTTAGAATTCTCATTTCATACATTTCAAATGTCATAACAAATTTGACTATCAACACCATTCTTGGACCAATAGTCACACCGCCAAACATTCAGGAGTAAAATATGTTGGAAACAAAAAGACTCGTTTTGCGATACTTCGAAATGACAGATTGCGAAGATGTTACAAAATTTTGTCAAGATGAAATGATGACAAAATATCTTCCACTTCCAAGTCCATATCACTTGTCCGATGCAGAAAGTTGGATAAGTGGTCAAAAAGAACGAAGAGAAAAAGGCACAACTTATGATTTTGCAATCATAGACAAAGAGACAAACAAATTGATTGGAAGCATCTCTTTGATGATAAACAAATCAAATAATTTCGCTGAAATTGGCTATTGGCTTGCACCAGCTCATTGGCGAAAAGGATTGACAACTGAGGCTTGCAAGAAAATAATAGAGTTTGCTTTTGACAATTTGAAATTACACAAAGTGTTTGCAAAACACTATATTGAAAACCCTGCAAGTGGAAAAGTAATGGAAAAATCAGGACTTCATTATGTTGCCACTCTGCAAGACCATGCTCTCAAAGATGGCAAATATCATGATGTCAAATTATATGAATTGATAAACAAGAACAACTAACAACCCTCGCCCAAAAACTGGAAGGGTTTTATGCGGACATAGTACATCGGTAGTATGCGAGCTTCCCAAGCTTGAGAGGCGGGTCCGACTCCCGTTGTCCGCTCCAAATCAATTCGCAATTTTATTTTTTAAGAATGAGAATAATAAAAATCCTTGAAAAAGGACTTTTTTTATAAAACTTTGACACTTAAAAGTTGAATTTTGTCAACAAGTGGAGTTGTTATTGGCTTCGACAAATCTGTTGAAAGATATTTTTTGTTATCGTCCGCAAAAACAGTGACACTAGAACTTCCTGCGAGCACCGCTCCCACAAAGTTCGCTCCGCTGGAAATTCCCACGCCTAGCGAAAGTTTTTGACATAATTTTTGACTCATGGCAATGGCGTCTTCATCTGTGATTGGAATAATTTTGTCAATCAAATTTTCGTCATAGAGTTCTGGCACAATTTCATCACTTATACCTTGTATTTTGTGATGCAAATAAGGTTTCTTTCCTGTCAACACTCGTGAATTTGCAGGTTCAATTGCCACAATTTTTGTGTGTAATTTTTCTTTTAAAAATCCTCCTATTCCAGAAAGTGTTCCGCTTGTGCCGACACCCGAAACAAAGCAATCAATTTGTTTGTTTCTAAGTTTCTTGAATATCTCTTTTGCTGTTATTTCTCTGTGCACCTTTGTATTACTTATGTTTGCAAATTGATTGGTGCAAAAATAACCTTCCTCTTTATATTTTTCTTGAAGAAGAAACGCACTTTTAAAGTCGTCAACCTCCACCAAATTTGCCCCATAAAGTCTTATAAGTTTTTTGCGTTCTTCACTCATACTTTTTGGCATGATGATTGTGGCAAAGTTCCCCAAAATATTCCCAACAGCACAAAGAGAAATTCCCATATTCCCACTGGACACTTCCACAAACTTATCTCCAATTTTTAATTTTCCACTTTTGTAGGCATCATAAAAGATTTGATACGCCACCTTATCTTTTATACTTCCAGTAAGAGAGAACCACTCACATTTGGCAAAAACCTTTCCAATACGGTCTTCAAATTTATATTCTATCTGCACAAGCGGAGTGTTTGAAACAAGTTTTTTTATATTTTTTAAATTTTTCATAAACACAGCCTTTAATTATTTTATGCAATACTAAAATAAAATTTTCATTTGATTGTTCACAAAAAAAAGACAAGCAATTCTTGTCTTTTATTCTTTATCTTCTTTCGATTTTGGATTTGAAAGTTCATCAAGATATTTGATCTTTAAATTAACCATTTCAATACGATGTCCTTCCATTTTTGTAACCGTAAATTCCATATTGATTTTGTGCTGTGTCAAATTACCTTCATCATCTATGATTTCATCAACAGTGTAATATTCATATTTATCACCTGATTCAGGAACATCTTCGGATAAGTCAAACAAAAATGAGTTAATTGACTGATATGGATTATCAGGCAATTTTTCAATTTCCAACCTTTCAAACAAATCTTCAACAGTTATATCAGCATCGATGTTATATTCATCATCACCAACTTGTTCAAATATAGGTTCTATTTCATCTTGGTCAGTTTCGTCATAAATTTCTCCAAAGACTGTCTCTGCACAATCTTCCAAAGTAACAATTCCAGAAACTCCACCATTTTCGTCCAGCACAATCGCCAAATGCTTTTTTGCCTTCTGCATATCATGAATAAGAGTGTCAACATTTGTGTTTTCCGCAGTGAAAAGTGGCTGTGTCATAATATCTTTAAGAACAATATCTTTGCCTGAAATTTTTGCACTAAAATAATCTTTTATATTCAACAATCCAACAACATTGTCTGTGTTGTCACGATAAACTGGAAGTCGTGTGTATTGGTTTTCTATAAAAGTTTTTTCAATTTCTTCTGTTGTGGCATCAATATTCAAAAACACAACATCAACACGATGTGTCATGATATCGTGAGCAGTAACTTCCTTGATTTTGAGTGCTCCTTGAAGAATATCCGTTTCTTCATTTTTCAAAACACCCTCTTCTTCCATAGTGTCAATGATACTTTCAAGTTCATCTTCTGTCACAGTGACATTGGTGCCTTCTTTATTACGCTTTTTTGTAAAAAGTTTTTGAATTGCATAAAAAATAATGACAAGAGGATACAAAATTTTCATCAAGAAATAAATCATTCCAGAAATCTTCACAGCAAACTTTTCAGGATAAGCTTTTGCAAGTGCTTTTGGCAAGATTTCTCCGGTTATCAAAATGATGACTGTCATAACAACAGTGTTCATGACATTCAAAAGTGTGGCATTGTCAATAAATTGCGAAAGGAGATAAGCACACATTGTTGTTGATAAAATGTTAACAATATTATTCCCAACCAAAATTGTGGTAAGAACTCTATCAGAGTGTTCGGAAATATAGAGTGCCTTTCTGGCTCCTTTAACTTTGTTCTCTGCCATTGTACGAATTCTTATTAAGTTCATTGACGAAAAGGCAGTTTCAGCGGACGAAAAGAAAGCACTACACAAAAGAAGCACTACAATTCCAAGAATGAGAAGTCCGTGCATAGTATTAAACGATACTGCTAAAAGCATACTGGGGTGACTCAAAACAAAAATCTCCTTATATTTTAAAATTATGAGATAATTGTAACACATATTAAAAATTTTGTCTAGTTTTTGCTATAAAATTTAAAATAGTTGGAATTTAATTGTTTTTGTGATATATTAGTCGCATGAAAAAACTTTGCGAAAATTGCCCAAGACAATGTCAAATAGACCGAAATCAATCACTCGGATTTTGCAACGAAAACAAAAATATCAAGGTTGCAAAAATAATAAAGAATTTTATGTGGGAAGAACCCTGTATAACAGGGGAAAAAGGTGCTCTTGCCATCTTTTTTTCAGGTTGCAACCTTAAATGCGATTATTGCCAAAACTACAAAATTTCTCGGGGAGGAGTTGGAACATCATATTCCGCCGATGAATTAAGAGAATATCTAGAAGAAAACCAATCCAATCATTCTTATATAGACTTAATTACACCGACACATTTTTCAGATGAATTATGCAAAGTGTTTGAAAATTTTGACAAAAAAATTCCAATAGTATGGAATACAAACAGTTATGAAACAATTGAGAATATCAAAAAAGTTTGTAAGTTTGTGGATATATTTTTGGCAGATTTAAAGTATTCCAACGACAAACTTGGGCAAGAATTTTCGAAAGTCAACAACTATTTTTCATGTGCTTTGCCAGCAATAAAACAAATGTGTAAAGAAAAACCTGACCTCTTTGATGGAGATTTGATGATGCAAGGTGTTATTTTAAGGCATTTGGTACTGCCAGAACATCTTCAAAATTCTTTTGAAGTTCTGGATATAATAAAACAAGAATTTTCAGACAGAATTTTAAGTTTAATGAGTCAATTCACACCAAATGGAAAAAGCAGTTTAAATAGAAAACTTAAACCTATTGAGTACAAAGCAGTTATTTCCCATATGGAGAAATTGGGATTAAAAAATGGTTATTTACAAGATTTTGAAAGTGCAAGCGAATGTATGATTCCTGATTTTGACTGAAATTGTCGAAATTTGTTTGACATAGTTTTATAAAAATTTTATCATGATAATAATAAAGGAGAATCTATGAAGTTAAGTCGTGGTGCAAAAAAGTATATGATTATGGGTATCTTTTTAAGCATACTAGCAATATCTTTCGCCCTGCTTTATTATTTTAATTTAATAAAAAGATTGGATTTGTTTCTTGCTGTCACTTATATAACATATTTTGTCGGATTGGCGCTTATGTATAATGGAGCGTACAACCGCACCTTCATTCGCAACAAAGCAACTGTCATCAATTTTATTTTGGGAATACTTTTCATTCTCGGTTCAATTGCTCTTTTGATATATGGATTGATAACAGGAGTCATAGTGATATTTTAATTTTTTCATATTTGATATCTTAATAAAGAATAAAAAACCACCAAATTCGTATGGTGGTTTTTTCTTAGCTCAATTTGTTGATTTCTTCAAGCAGTGCTTCAAGTTTTGTGTTTATTTCAGCAATTTTGCTATCTGATTCCTGATTCGAAATTACGCTCTTCGCTTCTTCTTGCAAATTATCAATTTCTTTTAAGATTTTGTCGCGTTTTGCTTGTTTTGTGTCAACTTTTTTCTTGTCAATGCCATTTACTGCTTGTTCAAGTTCTTTATTTAGTGAAGTTCTCATTGCTTTGAGTCTGGCTTCTTCCTCAGAAAGTCTTTTGTTGATTTCTTGAATAGTATCAACTTTTTTTGGACGACCACGACCTCTTTTCGTTTGAACAGGTTCGGTTTTAACTATTTTTTTTGGTCTCCCAACACTTCTCTTTGGAGTTTCTGTTGTTTTCGCCGTCTCTGTTTGTTCTTTCTTAGGTCTTCCAACTTTACGCACCTGAGCAGTTGACTCTTGTGTAACAATTTTTCTTGGACGACCGCGTTTTCCAGCAAGTTTTTGTGGTTCTGGTGTTGTTACAACTTTTTTAGGGCGCCCAGCTTTTTTCTTTGGCTGTTCTTCTACAACTTCTTCTTCAATAGGTTGATTTTCTTCCAAAGTGTCAAGAGAAATTTCTTCTGTTTCAGGTTCTTCTGTCACACTCTCACTTTCTTGCAAACTTTCTGCTTCATCAGTTTCATCTTCCATTCTATCAAGTGGATTATTTTTGGAAGTATTGTTTACAACTTCAATGTCGCCATCTTTATCAACTTCATTTATGACATTCTCTGCAACCCCATAAATGTCACCTTTAACAGCGTCATCTGTCATAAAATCAAAACTATCAAAATTGTCAAAATCAACAACTTTCTTTTCCTCAGTTTTTGTTTCTTGCGGTTCTGCTTGACTTATTAACTTTCCATCTTGTGAATACACATTTCCGTCAACATCGTGGAAATTTCCTTGCGGGTCATAGAAAGTTCCATTTGCATAGACATAATTTCCATTTTCGTCATAACTGCCTTCGGTGGACAACTGTTCATTTTCACTTTGTTGAGTTTCGGCATCATATTGACCTTGCGGAATATTTTTTAGTTTAATTTCAAGTTCAGTAATATATTGCTTATCTTTTTCATTTTCTGCTTTTAATGATTCAATTTTATCACCAAATGCTTTTGCAACAACTTTCTCAGCACTTTTACAAAATTTGTCAAAGAATGCTTGATATTGACCCAACATGATGTTTTCAACATTTGTTCTATCCCTATCAAGTTCGTCATTAAGTTTTTTGATTTCCTCTTCGCCTTCACCCTTTTCCAAAAGATATTTTGCTCTAAGTCCTTCAAATTCTTGCTCGAATTGTTCTTGTTTGGCAATTTCTTGGGTTTGTTGTTTTCTATAATAATTGCTTTCAATTCTGTTTGTGGTTTCTTCTTGCATCTGACGCAAACGAATGACATTTTCTTTTGATGCTTGTATCTTTGTTTGATAATCTTTTTGCACATTATCAAAGTTTTTCTTACGACTGTCGAGTTCAGCTTCAATTTGGGAAATTTTAACCAAAATCTTTTCTTTCTTTTTGAGGAACAACTCGCTTTCCTTCATTGCACGGTCAAGCACGATAGAACCGTCGACACCAGTTGATGAAAAGTCATATGTCTCATGCTCAATATTTTCTTCTTTTGCTCTATTAAATTCTTCTTTTTCATTTCTTGCTTTGTAGTCCAAAAACTCACGAAGAACAGGTTGTCCTTTTTCAATTTCTTGTGGTGTAAACAAGATTTGATAATCTATATAGGAAGGAAGGTCAATGCAGGCATTGTCCATAAAGCGTCCAAACAGTGAAACATTTTGATACAAAGCATTCAAAACAGCGTTCTTTCTCGCACGCATATAAACAACGAAAATCAGTCCAATAATTGACACAAACAATGCCACAACCATTGCCATAGCCACAGCTGAACCTGTCAATGCATTTGCTTCAACGGCATAAACAATCAGCATAAACATAGCAGACACAAAAGCCCACATGGTCGTAAATAAGGAGAGGTTTTTGATGTTTGAATTGTATGAACTCGTTTTAAGAGGTTTCTCAATCAAATTTTCGGTTGACAAATAAGAAGAAGGGGCGCCTTCTCTAAAAAGTATGTATTGTTGCCAATAATAGCACAGTCTCTTTGGTGCTTTGGTTTTGAAGAGTAAATTTAAATCTTTGATATTCTCTTCGGTGACCACTTTTCTTTCAAACAACCAATAGTTCAATTTTTCAAGAGAGCGATTAAGCGAAGCCTCATATGAAAAAGCTGACTTAACCAAAAAGAAAATCACAAGCAAAGCTTCTATGGCAAGAGCCAAGACAAACAAAATATCAGCCGTGATGAGATTTGCCATATTAGAAAAGAAATCGACGATGTTTGTAACAATATCTGCAAACATAATAACCTCCTGTTATATGTTTTAGTATATCACAACCAAAAAAATAATTACTAATAAATTTTAATAATTTTTTAAATATTTTTTGAATATTTATTTTAACGATAAAAAAGGAAGAAAAATATTTTATTTTGAATTTTCTTCCTTAAAACAAAAAGCATAAAATTATATATCAATTTTGATTAAATTATTATATTTTAATGATAATAAATACACTTCTTTGACCTTTATATCATATCCACTTTCCAATGCCAATTTATAAAATTTTAATTGTGATAAATATTTATCAATCAAATATTGTTCGCTTTTGGAGTTGGAATACTTATAATCAATCAAGACAATTCCATCATCAAAAATTGCAAACAAATCAATAACACCTTGCAACAAAATCTCATCATCAAATGGACAATTATCAAGAAGGGTGGATAATTTTTCTTTCATAATAAATTCTGTTTCTTTATATATTTGTCCGCCATTTATCAAAGTCTTGATAAGCAAAATGTTTCTCAAAAGGACATTTTTGTCAATTAAATGCTCTATTCCATCAAAAATTTCATGATTTAAAGCCATTTGCTCTTGTAAATCTTTCAAACACGATATTTTATCAAAATCCAAAGTTTTAAGAGCCAAATGATATGCATTGCCAATTTCAACACCTGCTCCTGCAAAATTAAAATTTTCATTTGAAAAGTTTGAAAGGTTTTCTTCTTGGTCAAACTTTGAAAGATTTGTTACACTCTCTTTAAGTTTAAAATTTTGATTTTCACTAAAATTATAAGAAAAATTCAAATATTTTTCAATTTTTTCAGCAATTTTTGGTTGAATTTCAAAAAAAACAGAATTTTCTTTTTGCGATAACTTTGTCTGCTCAATTCCCTCAATCAAGTTAATCTGCATAATTTCATCTTCATAAGTCGAATTTATCAAAAACTCTTTTTTCGCTTTTGAAAGGGCAAAAAATATGAAAGCAAAATAACTATCACAGTTTTTTAATGCAAATTTTTCAAAACAATTTTCGTCATAAACACCAAACAAATAAAGTCTGTTTTTTGCACGAGTCAAAGCAACATAAAAAATCATCAACTCTTCCACAAAATCTTTTTGCTTTTTTTGTTCCTGAATTGCCCGCATTTTGACGCCAACAACTTCATTGTTTTCATATTTGTCGTAATATTTCACTGCCAGACCAAACTCTTCATTGATTTCCATATCTGACTTTGGTCTTGATTTTGAAAGGCTCTGGTCACAACCAATAAGAAAGACAATTGGATACTCCAAACCTTTTGTATTGTGAATGGTCGTCAGTAGCACAGCATCTAAAACTGCGGAATTTTGACCACTGACAATTATTTCCACTTTTTCAAAATAATTTATTAGCGCTGGCAAATCAAAGTTGCAACCACTCTCATCAATTACAGTCAAAAATTTTTCTACAAAAATTGATGATTTCGGTTTTCTTAAATTTATATAACTTTGATAACCTGTATCTTCAAAAAGTGTCAAAAATGAATTTTTTATTCCATATATAATGCAATTTTTTCGGAATTTTTCCAAATTTTTGTTGAATTTTTCAAACTTTTTATTTTCTTTAACAAATTCACATAAATTCCTGTCGCCTTTTTCGTCCACTATTTCTTGCAAAGATACTTCACAAAATGGACTCAAAATGCAACTCAAAAGTGCCACTTCGTCGTCCATATTAAGTGCGATTTTTAAATAATTTACAAGCATCTTAATCTCTGGATCGTCAGTTAATGCATTTCTAGAATTGGAAATAATCGGCACTCCTTCTTTCGTTAAAAACAACTCCAATTCTTCAAAAAGCCCACTTCTTTTTCGAGCACAGATAGCAATATCACTATATCGGCACTTCCTAAAAACACCTTTATCATAAATCTTGCTGTTTAAAACCTCTTGAATGCGCCTCTTAATATCCAGCAAAACTTTCATGTTTGATTGAGGTCTCACAAGCGAAGCATTTTTAACACTATAAACATCTGGCAGCGGCTCAACAACTTTTTCATCAGGCGTGATTATATCAATTGTCACAGACTTCTGCCCATCATCTTCAAATTCCGCCACTCCATGTAACAATGAAGTTTCACCATAATCAACGCCAGTCAATTCTTTTGTCATACAAACTTTAAATATATCATTGACAAATTCAAGAATCTTGTGGTTGCTTCTAAAATTGGATTGTAAATAATTCACAGTCGAGTCATCTGCATTTGCAAAATCTTTTTCATCTTTCAAAAAGATTTCACTGCTTGCAAGTCGAAAACCATAAATCCCTTGTTTAACATCGCCAACTGCCACGAAATTGCTATTTTTTGCAATGTTTTTTATTATTCTTTCTTGAACTTTGTTGGTATCTTGATATTCGTCCACAAAAACATACTTAATTCCAGCAAAAAGATTTTCGTTTTCAGATAAAATATTCATATATTTTTCCAAATCATAAAAATCTAAAAGATTTTGTGCTTTTTTTATGGAATTTTCTTTATTTTCATATGTTTTAAATAAATTTAATAACAATTTTTCCAAAATTCCATTTTTTTGAAATTCAACATTATCTTCATCGTTTAAATTAAGAGCAGATATTTTCCCCAAAGTTTTGTTGATAGAATTCTTTAAAACTTTCAATTTTTCAACAGCGTCATCGCCAACCTCTTTACGCTTTGGAAGTGCCGGAAACGCAAACTCAACCTCACTCATCTCACGCAAATTTTGACTATTTAGAACTGGTTCAAGTGCTTTTTTTAAAGATAGTTCAAAGTCAAATATATGCAATTTTTCGACTTCTGCAATATTTTCGCGTAAAAGATTTTTATATGTTTCGAAAAGAGAATTTTCCGCTTTTTCAAATTGTCCACTCTTTTGACATTTCTCCAAAAATTCTTCTCTATTAGCCACAGAATTTACGATTTCTTCAATTTCAAAAACGATATTTTTAATTTTATCTTTATCGTTTTTAAAAAGTTCAGCAAGTGTAAAATAATTTTCTGAGTCTGTCTCTTCCCAGCATTTCAATGTTTCTTCAAAAGCAACATTCCTAATTTTTTGTGACAGCATCTCATCTGCAACAGCAAAATTTTCGTTTAGTCCCACCAAATTTGCGTATTTTTTTAGCATTTTTTCACAAAAAGAGTGAATCGTTGAAATATTTGCAGTCGGCAAAGCATCAATTTGAGAAACAATAAATTCGTCATTTCCATATTCTTTTAGGCGCGCTTGCAATCTTTCTTTCATTTCTGTTGCCGCAACTTTTGTGAATGTCAAAACCAAAAAATCTTGCACAGGGATTTTTTCTTCGCAAATAAGCTTGCAGATGTATTTTATCATAATATATGTCTTGCCACTGCCTGCTGAGGCACTGACCAACATCTTTTTTTTGTCATTTGCAAGGATTTTTTCCTGTTCTTCAATCTTCATTCATTTTTCCTTTTCTCAAATCTTCATCTTTAACACTTTGCATTTGTCTAAATCCGTCATCAATTTCATGACGGCAGATGGAAAAATATGGACAAAATTCACATTCATTCGCAAAAGGTTTTGGTTTTATGTAACCGTTTTGAATTTCCAACATTGCATCTGTTGACAACCTTTGTGCATAATCAAACAACTCTTGCATATTTTCTACGCCATTGCCATTTTTGAAAGCAAATTCATCGTCTTTAACATTCACTTTTCGACTCATACCAATCAAATCGCTCTTAAAACCATCTTGCCAAAGTCTTGTGTCTGTTGCCAAAACAATGTCGTTATCCTTGGTCGTTAGACCATTCAACAAATTTTTGGAAATGTTCTGTTTTTTATATTTTGTTTGGCAATCAAAATAATAAACTCCTGAACAATTCAGCCCCAATTTTTTCTGTACCGCACTGGCATACAAAAATAGTTGTAGTTTCTTTCCATAAAATAATTCTTTCTTAATACTCTCAGTCTTTCCAGTTTTGTAATCCAAAATTCTAAAATTGTCTTTCCATTTATCAATTCTATCCACAAAACCGACCAAATTTACATCACTTGTCAATGGCACAAAAATCTTTTCTTCGAGCAAAATAGGCCTAAAATCACTGTTTTTTTGCTCAAAAACAATATTTTTTAAAATAATTTTGCTTTCATTTTTTAGAATTTTTAGAAAACTTGGTTTGATAACTTTTTTATCATAAATTTTTTCTGCCAAAATCTTCAAATTTTTTGACAAAAATTCGTCAATTTGAATTTCATCAAGTTTAAATAACTCATTCTTAAATTCACTTACAAATTTTTCTAAAAGAGTGTGTTCAAAAGTTCCAAAAATTCTTTTGTTTGGTTCAATATTTTCTTTTTGTTTTATTTTCAAATCATACGACACAAATCTTTTAAATGGACAAGCGAAATAATTTTCCAATTCGGAGGCAGAAATTTTGTTTCTTAATCCTATTTGAATGCTTTGTATTTGCTTTTTCTCTGGAATCAAATTGACACTCAAATTGTAATCACCTTTCACAGCAAGTTTGGCATAAGCATCTCGCAAATTCGTGCTACTTCCAAGATAAAACAACATTTTGTTAAGTTTTTCTTCGTCATTTAAAAGATTTATATCAATATCGGTAAGAGATTCTGTTTGCACAACATTATCTCCAAACATGGTGCACAAATCTTGCACAAAGCCAGCACACTGTGAAGATTTTCCTTCCAAACTAAGTGGTTGACAAACAATCAAATGATTCTTTGCATGGAACAGACACTCAAAGAGTTTGAGACGATTTCGACGATTAAGCACCTTTATTTCAGGTTCAATCGCAAACTGCAACCTCAATTTTTTGATTTCTTCATCATCAATAAGTGCCGTGTCTTTTTGCACCTTTGGAAGAGCACTCGCTGTTGCACCCAAAACAAAGAGAGTGTCGACATCTTCAAAATAACTGCTTGTTGCATCACCCACAAAAACAGCGTCAACATAAGAAGGAATTGTTTCAACTTTGACACTTTGTAAAGATAGTGCCAAAATTTTTTCAAAATCTTCAAACTCAATTGGCTGGTCGACTCCAAGTTCATCAAGTTTGTCCAAAACTTGCAACAACAATTCCGCACTTTGAGCATTTTCACTTTCTTTTTTGAAATTTTGTTCTTCTTTCAATAAGTTCAACAAAAACTGTTGTTTTTCATTTGTTTCTTGTAAAATTTGCTTTAAAACAAACACAAAATCATGAGTATTTTTACATTTTTTCAATTGCGATATGAAGGAAAAAAGTTTTTTATAATTTGGCTCGCGTACAAGAAATTCTCCTTCGTCTTGTATATTATAAAAGAAAATCTCACTCAAAATTTTTTCTTTTTCATCACAAGAAGTCAGAATATGAGATACCAAAAATTCGATATTCTCTTTATTAAATCCAAACCTTGCAATTTGCATAATTTTTTGCAAAAATTCTCCCAAAACAGTTTCGGATAAGTTTGTTGCATCATCACAATAAGCAAGAAGCCCAAATTTAGAAAAAATTGTCTTTATTTTTTCATAATAAGAATCATCAGAAACTGCAACAGCAAAATTTTTGAGACGAGCACCATGAAATATTTGATATTTTATGTATTTTGCCACAAATTCAATTTCATCATCTTTATTTTTTGCAATAATATTTGTGAAATAATCGTCCTTGCCCGTTTCTACATTGAAGGCAAACAAGTTTTTTAACATTTTAAGTCTTGCACCTTCATATGAAATTGGAAATTTTTCCACAGAAACGCTGATGCCATATTCTTTTGCATATTGAGCAGTCTTTTTGAATATATCGTTTTCATAAATGAAGGCGTTCCCAGCACTGACAGGAGAAGCCATACCAATACAAACTTTGTTTACTAACCCCGCCAATTTACAAATAAAATCGTTAATTTCTGGCGAAAAACTGTCAAAATTTGCAAAATATAAATTTATTTTCGATAAATCTAAATTATTTTTGGCATTTTCGATAAAAAACTCCAACAATTTTGATAAATCAAGTTTGTCGCTCAAAAGACGCTCAAAACTTTGATAAATAAGTTTCAAGTCGTGCATTTTCCCGTCCAAAAATTCCTCACCTGTGGGTTTTATTTGCTCGGGGCGAATGTGGCACGCCTTAAACTGCTTTATTATTTGCAAAATTTTCAAGCATAAATCCACACCGCATTTATGAAAATAAACAAATTGATTTTCATTTTCTTTGACAGCGTTGTATATATTGAAAGTTTCTTCCAGCCCACTAATTCGTTTGAATGAGACATTGTTTTGTCTTAATATTTTGCTGGCAAGACGCGAAATTCCAACAACCTCAATGTTGAAAGTGGATTTTATTTTTAAACAATCAAAAATCAAACTTTCTGCCTGCATAGAAAAACTATCAGGAACAACGACAATATGTTTCCTTGAACGGTCAGTTACATCAATTTGCTTTATAGTGTTTACGCCCGCTTCATAGGTCGTTCCACCAACAATAAGTTTGATTTCCATGTTATGATTTTAACACAAATCACACAAGAAATCAAAGGCTTTTTAGTTTTCCAAAGTTTCTGCATATCTTTTTTGCTTGAAATGTGCTTTTAACGCCTGATTTTTGTTTTTTCCAGATTCTTCAAGTTTTGCAACAAGTTTTTCATTTTCAGATTTTAATAGTTTGAAATTTTCTTGAAGTTCGGCAATTTGTTTGTCTTTTCTGCCCAAATCAACAAACGCTTTCTTTAACAAAAATGCTGACGACTCTTTTTCCAACTTGGTTTTTTCCATGATGTCTTCCACTGCTGTCTTTTTAATCAGTTTAACCAATCCCAAAAATAGGCTATTAATTTCATTTTCTGTCAATGACTTTTGACGCGCTCTAAATGGTATAACTTGCCCAGTCTGTTTTTTCTTTTCATTTTGATATTTATTTTGAAGGCGAGTCATCAATGCAAGGTCACCACCACTGAGTTTTTGACAAGCGGAACGCACGGAGAATCCTTGCTTTGTTAAAACATCTATTTGATGTAATAAATCTGCTTCCTCTTGTCCAAACACCATAAAGTGATTCTTGATGTGTTTGTCCAAATCAATTCTAAGTCGCTTGCAACGCTCTGCATCTTCTTTGAGATTGTCCACTTCCTTATAATAATAATTTCTCACACTATTTGGTTTTCTTTTGAAAGTTTTTGCATGAAGTTCAAAAGCAATTTTAAGTGATTTTCCATCGTCTTTACAACTTTCCACACTTTCAAACAAACTTTTAACTTCTTTGTCACTCCAAATTTTCATATCAACTCCTTGAAAGGATTCTTGCCAAAAACAAAAAATTTAATCTATATTTTTCATAATTTTTGGTTAAATTCATATAGTTTAATATGAAATACATTCTAAAAACCACATATCCTTGTTTGATAAAAACTGAAAACGAATTTTGTGAACTTGATAATCTTGAAACTATTGAAGTCGAAGATGAGAAGTTTTTGTTTGTTTACCCTCAAAATCATGAACAAACCCCCTTCAAAATTGACTTTTCAAAAGAAAGTGAATTTTATTCAATTTTACATCGAGAAAATCAAACCTTTGTTATTTTGGAAAAGCCATCGCCACTTTCTATTACTCAAAAAGAGAAGTTGACAATTTCAGGAAAAACCTGCCAAATTTCTATCGATGAGAAAAAGTTGGAATTTGAAACTGACACGCACAAATTCTCTTTTCCACATAAGCGAGAAAAATTTAAAGCTCAAAAAATAAAAAATTTTGCGTGTGCTATCTTTGAACATGAAATTTATGCTCTAAATATGCAAACTAACAAACTGGTTTATTTTTCTGGTGATGAGATTTCACTTAAAGACAACGAAATTGTTTTAACAAAGAAATTCTGCGATAGTTTACAACGACAAAAAGAGGCAAAATACAAATTGGATAATGAAGTCCAAGTGGAAAGTGAAAACTTTTTGTATTCAAACTACAAAGATGTTGCTGACCTCGTTCCGTTTAGACTTTTGGAAAGCGTTAAAGCCAAGGACTATGCTTTTGCGATGGATTGCCTTTCACAAAATTTGAAAGATAGTGTTGACAGTGAAATGTTAAAGAAATTTTTTGGAAATTTAAAACATTTTCTTCCACTTTGCTCAAATCAATTCATAACTATTGCAGACAACAAAAAAAATTTTGTCACATTCAGTCTTTCTGGTGACAAAATTGATGATATTTCAATAGATGAATTGTAATTATTCAAAAATACCAATAAATTTGAGTTTTTTATCAAACTGTGCCTCAAAATTGCGTGACAAGATTTTTAATAGAGC
The DNA here is from genome assembly GCA_051888935.1 of Candidatus Caccovivens sp. Classification (GTDB taxonomy): domain Bacteria; phylum Bacillota; class Clostridia; order Christensenellales; family UBA1242; genus Caccovivens. The sequence goes on from JBJFCL010000033.1 coordinate 33,908, forward strand.
AAGTTCACTTCCTTCCACAAGTTTTATTGTTTGAAGTTTATCAAAATCTGTGTTAGACAAAATTTTTAAAGCCATATAAGTGGTTTTTGAGAGTTCTTCACAACCAAAGCCTTTACATGAGGCACAAACCAATCCCCCATCTTTATAGTCAATAAAGTATTTTTGATTTGCCACACTTCCACAACAAGAACATTTTTCTGTGTAAATTGGCGTTCCACTAAGTTTAAAAACTTCCAGTAGAAACTTGTCCAAAGCGTAAATCGCATGTGCGACTGAAAAACAAATACTTTTCAGCGTTTTGAGTGTCAAAGTAAAAAGTGGAGCGTTGTTCTCTGAGATTTCCATAAGTGAAACAACTTGCAAAACCGCCGAACCTTCAAAATATTTGTCTATATCTTCGCTGATTTCATGAAAACTTTCCAAGACATCAACACCAGTGACAACATTTCCCGCTTTGCCGTCTTCTAACAAAAATTCTCCAAAAACAAATGGATTTTGTGCAACCTTCATCTTTGCTTTTGGAGATTTGACGCCTTTCAATGTTGCCCAAATCTTTCCGCGTTCAAGAGAAAAAAGAAGAATATTCTTATCCTTCTCTTTCCTGTCGCTTGCTTTTATAACAATTGCTTTGACTTTTTCTGACATTACATTATTTCTCTTTTGTGGAAATTTCTTTTTTTTTCTTGTTCTTTCTCTCTTATTCTATTGCGTTCTTGCACAAAAGTACTAACGGCCTCAATATTACCCTCAGACATAACAACAGCCTGCCAGTTTAATTCATCAATAATGTCGTTGAATGTGTTTTTCATGACAGCCTCCTATTGCTTAGTTTGTGCCGATATATTTCATATATGCAATAAAATTGGAATGTAAATAAGTAATTCTTGCTCAAAAATTCCTATCTACATTATTATTGTAATCAAACCAAATTGTAAAAGCAAACATTTTTTGAGAAAAATATGTAGGCGTGCCAAAAATTTTGGCACATAAATTTTTTACAATCTCCTAATCGCCATGCTTGCATTTGTAAAGACGGTTGAATCAGCGGAATTATTTACCAATTCCAAAGTGGAAGTTTGTGGGACAGTGATTATCATTGTCTGAGTGAGCGATGCAACATCGCCTGCTGTTTGATTGGCATTTAAAACCGAACCTGAAACCGTAACGCCGTCTAATTCCAGTTTTATACTAAAATTTCCATTTGCTGGCACTGTGCCGTTGGCAAAATAAGAAACCTCATAAGTGCCTGCGAGCAAGTTTACAGCACCAGACACTGTTTGACTTTGTGTGATACTTGTGCCACTTGATTGCACAAGAGAAACTGGAATCGTCGATTGAGTTGCCACAGTGTTGGTTATTGTATTGTTAAAAAAACCAAATTGAGTGTCAATAATAGGATTGACGACTTGATTTGAATTACAATCCAGTGTGAAAGGACACAAGATTGGACATGGGTGATTGCGACAGCAACGATTGAACCTCGCCATATTTTTCTCCTTAGATAACAAATTTGACCAGGCAAATAAGCTATCTAATATCAATTTATTAAATTTTTTAAATTTTGACACAACTTTTTATACAAATAAAAAAAACAACATCACACAAAGGGTGTGACATTGTTAATTTGTTATCCTTGTATTGAGCCTACTGTTCGTGGGAAAAGTTCCACATCTCTAATGTTGGAATTTTAAACGAACATAAAAATTAACTACCTTATTTTATTTATTAATTTTTTCACTCTTTTACTTTGAATCTTTTTTTATTCTGCACTCTCAAAATTTTTGGTTATCTCACAGTCTATCCTTGTATCGAGCCGACTGTTCGTGGGAAAAGTTCCACATCTCTGATGTTGGACACGCCTGTGAGATACATTACCAATCTCTCAAAACCGATGCCATATCCAGAGTGGACATTTGTTCCGTATCTGCGTGTGTCGATATACCATGCATAATCCTCGCGTTTAAGCCCAAGTTCGTTCATTCTTGAAAGAAGTTTTTCCAAGCGTTCTTCTCTTTGACTTCCACCAATAAGTTCTCCAATTCCTGGAACAAGCAAATCCACTGCTGCAACTGTCTTGCCATCGTCATTTTGACGCATATAAAATGCCTTTATATCTTTTGGATAGTTCTTCAAAAACACCGGTTTTTTGTAAACTTCTTCCGTCAAATATCTCTCATGTTCTGACTGCAAATCAATTCCCCATTTAACAGGGAAAACAAAGCGATCCTTAACCTTTTCAAGTAAGGAAATTGCATCTGTATAGTCAAGACGAACGAAGTCATTTTCCACAACATTTTGAAGTCTTTCCAAAAGCCCTGTGTCAACAAATTTGTTCAAAAATTCAAGTTCATCATGACATTCTTGCATAACATATTTGATGATATATTTGACAACTTCTTCTTCGTTGTCCATCAGTTCGTCCAAGTCGCAGAAGCATATTTCTGGTTCCATCATCCAAAATTCAGCAGCATGACGAGAAGTGTTTGAGTTCTCCGCCCTAAAAGTAGGCCCAAAAGTGTAAGTTTTTCCAAAAGCATGAGTGATTGTCTCTTCATGGATTTGTCCTGACACCGTGAGGGAAACTTTCTTCCCAAAGAAATCTTGGCTATAATCCACTTTACCGTCTTTGTGAGGAAGATTGTCAAGATTGAGTGTGGTCACTTGAAACATTTCTCCCGCACCTTCACAATCGTTTGCAGTGATGATTGGAGTGTTTACATACACAAAATTGCGCTCATTGAAAAACTTGTGTATTGCAAACGCTGCCACACTTCTTATGCGAAAAACTGCGTTAAATAGATTTCCTCTTGGTCTAATGTTTGGAATTGTTCGCAAAAACTCCACTGTGTGACGCTTTTTTTGAAGAGGATAGTCAGTGTCACTTGCACCCAAAAGTTCCACATTGTCGGCATTGATTTCAAAAGGTTGCTGTGCGTTTGGTGTCAAAATGACTTTTCCAACGACCTTAAAAGATGCCCCAACATTTTGTTTTACAATTTGGTCATAATCTGCAAGTTTTGCTCTTTCAAGCACAATTTGGACGCTCTTAAAAGCACCATCATTAAGTTCAATAAAGCCAATATTTTTACTATCTCTGATTGTTCTTGCCCAACCACAAACAGTGATTGTCTGGTCAGAATAACTTTGATATGCTTTATATAAATCTCTTATCTCCACTCTTTTCATATCTTTCTCCTAAAATTTATCGACAAAAAATCTTTAAATATGATTTTTGTTCTATCGACATTGATATTCTTATCGAAAATTGACATTTTTTCTATGGTGTCAATCTGTCTGGTCCGCGGAACAGATACATTGCTTCCTTCAAATTTGGAAGGTCAAGCAAAAGCATCAAAAATCTGTCAAGTCCAAGTCCAAACCCACCATGTGGAGGACAGCCATTTTTGAAGAAGTTGATGTAGTCTGTCATAGGTGTTGTGTCAATTCCACGCTCCTCAATCTGTCTTTTCAAAATTTCTGGACGATGCTCTCTTTGTGCACCAGAAGTAAGTTCCACATCTTTGAAATAAAGGTCATATGATTTGGAATATTCTGGTTCGTCCTCTTTCGCCATTGTGTAAAAAGCACGCACTTTTGAAGGATATTCGCTGACGAAGAAGAACTGATGTCCGTTCTTTTCTTCCATATATTTGCAAAGTGCAACTTCTTGCTCCGTGGTGAAATCATCGCCGTCCTTGATTGAAAGACCAAGTTCTCTCAAAATCTTGTACGCTTCTCTTACCGTAATTCTTGGAAAAGGAAGAGTTGGAACAACAATATCAACACCCAAAAGTTCTTTGACTTTTGCACCATATTTTTCGTAAACCTGTCCAATCGCATAAGCAAGCATCTCTTCTTGCACCTTCATGACATCTTCCTGAGAATTTACATAACTCATTTCAATATCAAAGCCAGAAAATTCTGTGGCATGCTTTTTTGTGTGAGATTTTTCAGCACGAAACACTGGCGTGTTGATGAAGACCTTTTCAAATCCTGACGCCATTGCCATCTGTTTGTAGAATTGTGGACTTTGTATGAGATATGCCTTTTTGTCAAAATATTTAACTTCAAACACATCTGCACCACCTTCACTTGAAGCACCAATAAGAGTTGGTGTGTGAATTTCAATAAACCCATGGTCAATGCAGTATTGACGCATCGCTTGATTAAGCACAGTTTCCACTTGGAAAATGAGGGCTTTTGCTGGTGTTCTAAGGTCAATCCAGCGATAATCCAATCTTTGGTCGATTGAACTTTCTGGACCTATTGGAAAAGGTTCTGCCTTGCTCGTTATTTCCACGCTGGTTGGCAAAATTTCAATTCCGCCAAGTTTGACATATTCATTTGCCACTGCCTTTCCTTTGATTTTGACAGTACTTTCAAGCGTTGCGTGTGAAAAAATCTCGGCAATCTCTGGATTTTCTTCCTTGACAACTGTCACTTGAATCTTTCCTGAAAGGTCGCGAATGACAATAAACTGCATACTCTTTTTGTCTCTCAAATTTTCAATCCAACCTTGAATTTCCACTTCACCTGGCTTTACTTCTGAAATTTTCGTGCTCATAATCTTCTCCTTTATAATAAAAAATCCTAATGCAAAATTGCATTAGGACGAAATAACATATTCCGCGGTGCCACCTAATTTGTCGTAAAAGACCACCTCAAAAGACCGAT
>JBJFCL010000034.1:0-8292 GCA_051888935.1 Candidatus Caccovivens sp.
GTGAACCTGAAATTCCACTATATCTTCGCCAGTATAAGAAAAAGGCGCTTTGAAATAAACCATCAAACATTCTTCATAAGAATTGTCTGTTAGTTTAAGTTTTCCGAAATACATATAGCGTGGCTTAACTTCTTTTGGCATAGAAAAAATTTTGCTTGCAATTTCAAGCACACCTTTGCCACTCATGCGTACAATAGCCACAGCACCTTTTCCTATTGGTGTGGAAATAGAAACAACAGCATCTTCCATATTTTTGTAGTATAACACTGCAAATGAAAAAAATCAAGAATTTGCTGTTATCCTTTTTTTACATAAAATAAAAAACAGGAAAAGTCCTGCTTTTTAATCTCTGTCTCTGTATTCTTTTGGGAAGACAATAAGATATCTTCTTGGTTCTTCGCCTTTTGAAAGTGTTGTAACTCTATCATCGTCTTGCAAAGCGGTGTGAATTATTTTTCTTTCACTGGCGTCCATTGGTTCCAATTTATAATATCTTCCACTCTTGGCAACTTTGTTTGCCACTCTCTTTGCAAGTGCAACCAATGACTCCTCACGCTTTTGACGATAACTTTCAATATCAAGCACATATTTTTTTCTATCTTCGTTTTTACAAACCAAATTCATAATTTGAGAAAGTGCCAACATACATTCGCCATGATGTCCAATGAGGTCATTCAGATTTTCACCAGTCAAAGAATAATAACAAAATCTTTCTTCTTCGCGTTTTTCTATGTTTGCTTCAAGATTGAGAGAATTTAAAACACCTTGAATAAACTCGTTTGCAGAAAGTTTTTTGTCTGCATTTTTTTCAGGTTTAACATATTCTTCATCAGCCACAATCGTAAGTTGTTTTTCAGTCTTGTCTTCTTTTGTCTCTTCTTTTGTCTCTTCTTTTGTTGTTTCAATTTTTTGTTTAACAAAATTTTTTGCAAAATCTTCATCAAGAACTTGTTCTTCTGATTCTGCTTTTTTTAATTCTTCTTTAAATTTTTCTCTTTTTTCATATTTATCAAGTGCATCTTCTGAAATTGAAACAACAACCTTGGCTTTTTTTAAAAATCCACCCTCGCTTAAAATTTTGATATCAACATCTTCTCTTGACGCTTTAAGTTCCAAAAGGGCATTTTGAATTGCCTGTTCAATATTTTTTCCAGTACCTTCGCATGAACGCATTATAATCTTCTCCTTTTAATGAAACTATACCACATTCATGAAAAAATCTCAACAAATTTTGCTTGTTTTGTTTGAAAAAGAGATTTTTTAATAAAATAATTAAAAAAAATTTTGACAAACAAACTTTTTGTTATATACTTATTTTTAATAAGGAGTGTTATGAATATAACAATAACTGGAAAACCTTGTAGCGGAAAATCTACAACAGCAAAACTTTTGGAACAAAAACGCAATTTCCGACGAATTGGGGTTGGTGATATTTTCAAACAGGAAGCAGAAAAACGCGGAATGAGTGCAGAAGAATTTAACGCTTATTGTTTGAATGACCCATCGTATGATTTTCTTATTGATGAGCAAACAGCAAAACTTGGAGAAGAACTGAAAGGTCAAAATATAATATTTGACAGTCGTCTTGCTTGGCATTTTGTCCCAGAGAGTTTCAAAGTTTTTGTGGACATAAACGAAGATGAGATGGTTAATCGTTTGGTAAAATCCGAAAGAAAAGGGAAGGAAAAAGTTGATGATCCTATTGAAGCAAAACGCACTCTCATAAATCGAAGAAATCTTGAAAACGAGCGTTACAAAAAGATATATGGCATTGACAACAACGATTTGTCTCAATATGATTTTGTCATTGACAGTTCAAATTTGAGTGTCGAAGAAGTTGAAGACGCTATATGGAATGCTTATCAAACTTTTTTACATAAATTAAACAAAAAAAGCAAGTGAAATCTTGCTTTTTTTTTATATCAAAAAACTACTTTACTCTTTCCAACTTGTCTGTTTTTTTGTTGTTTATTGTGTCTTCAAAAGGTATTTTCCACTCTCTGCAAATTTTTTCCATTCTACTCTTTAAAGCAGGGCGAAGGTCTATGGCGTGTTTTCCAAGTTTAACAAAAGTGATATTGTTCAACAATTGTTCAGAAGGAAATTTTTCTTTTGCTTCGGCATTCATTCTTTCATAATAAATTTCTTTTTCAAAAATCATTTTGGCAGTCGTGTCATAAACATATCCATCTTTTTCCACCCATGCATGCAAAAATTCATCATTATATCTATCAAAAGAAATATCAAGTCTGTGCAACACACCATGAACAAGAGTTGCGCCTTCCAAACCTTTTGCAAGGAGAAGTGCATAAAAATAACATCTCCCAATTGTGTCGCTTTTGTCAATTATTGAGCCAATGGTATCTTTTCCAATTTTTAATGTAAGTTGATTATAAAACTCTTGGTCAAAACTAAAAGCATAACCATGTTTTAAACTCCTTGTTTTAAAGCGCTGGAATCTATAAAAGCGTTCCAATTCATTTCTTACCATTCTTTCCATGTGAATATTTTATCATGTTCAAAGAATTTTTTCAAGATGTAAAAGATTTATTTTAATAACATTGTTTGGTTTTTTACCATATATAAAAAGGTAAGAAAATATCTTTTTAAATTTTAGGAGAAATTATGGCAAATGATATATATTACATAGGTGCAAATGATGAACATGGCGTAAATCCTCCAACGCTTGGCAAACGCACTCCAATCATGCCTGGACTTAACAGACCAATATATGAAAATGAATTTAATCGTGCAGCAAAAGTTTATTTTATTGAAGCGTGTTTGAGAAATGGATTTTCTGTTTACGATGTCAAGCCAGAATTTTACGATGTTCCAATAAACACAAGAATCAATCGAATTAACAGACAAAATCTGACACTTCTTGTTACATTTGCTTACAATGCATACGGAGAGGAATTTAATTCTTCTTCTGGTCTTGAAACTTTTTATTCTCCTCTCAATCCAAAAGCTTCACAGAGTCAAAGACTCGCTCAAAACTTGTATGACAGTTTGATTGTTGGAACAGCACAAACAGGTCGCGGTGTCAAACCACTAGATGTTGGAGTTTTGTCAAATGTCAATTGTGTTTCGTCTCTCATTGAAGCGGGTTTTATGACCAATCTGCGTGAGGCAAGGCTTATGATAAATCCACTTTTTCAAGTTGAAGTGGGAGAGGAGTCTTGTCGAGGTGTTTGCAATTATTTGGGAGTTACTTATCTTCCAAGAGAACCTTTGTCAAATTATCCTATTCTGAAAGTTGGAACTAGAAACAATTTTGTGTTTTTACTTCAATATATGCTCGTTCAAAATGGATACAGTGTGACTGTCGATGGTATTTTCGGCAATGGCACAAAGACTGCTGTTCAAAACTTCCAAAGAAGAAATGGGCTATCGGTTGATGGAATTGTCGGAAACAACACTTGGAAATATTTGTTGTTCCTTCCACCATATCCAACATTGCGCCAAGGCTCAACAGGTTCATATGTCACATTCTTGCAAAGAATGTTGGAGAGCAATCTTATCCCTGTTGGAACAATTGATGGAAGTTTTGGACCAAAAACCGCTTCCGCAGTTCGAACATTTCAACAAAACAGCGGTTTGACGGTGGACGGAATTGTTGGTCAAAACACTTGGAACGCCCTTGTAAAACCTATTTAAAGAAAATAAAAAAGCAAGATCAAGGTCACAAACTTTTGAAACTTGCAAAAAAAGATTATGCAGTCAAAACCTATGATTTTTGAAACTAAATGCTATTAAATGGATTTAAATAAAAAATCAAATCGCTTTATGCAATTTGATTTTTTATTTCATTTAACAAGTGTTCTACATCTTTATAGTCATCGTATATATAAGTTTTAACAACATTATTTTGCTTGTTCCATACTTTTACATAATTGTTTAAGAACACCATTTCTAAATTTTCAGATGGATTTTCAGCAAAAATAATATAAGCATCTTTTATTTTAAGGAATCCGCAACTCTCAAAAGGACCAAACGGAGATAAACCATCTTCATTAAAACTTTCGTAACGAGATGCCTCATTAAAACTATCGTTACAGTATTTCTCAAAACTTTTATAAAAAACTGACTTTGTTATTTTATCAAACGAATAAACTTTTTTAATTTTTTTTGCTCTTTGAATGTCTGCAATAGTAAAACATATAAAAATAAATATAATCATTGTTCCCATAAGTATTGAACTTACTATTGTGTTGTTAGTTTTATCAAATGTTATAATCGTTAAAGAACAAATAAAATATGCTAACGATAACACCAAGCAAATAAGAGGAACAGATAAAAATTTAAGCCATGCTTTTCTATCTGCTTTTAATTCTTCATAAGTTGATAGCTCTTTATGTTTACAATTAAAAACAATACTTTTTTCAAAAGGTGGTGTAGTGTATTCTTCTGGAGAAATGCAATCTAACGCAATGATTTCAATATTATCCCAAATCTCTTTGAGTGAATTTCCATCAAAAATTTTAGCATTAACAAAATCGTCTAATGAAGAAAAATCACAACTTAAATTATCTTCTTCACTTCCAACCCAATATAGCAACTCATTATCCTTATGTGGATTTGGCGTTACTCCAAACCATACATATTGAAATTTTTTAGAATTTTTAACTCTTAATACAGAGTCTGAAAAACCATACTTTTCAAATATTTCATAAAACTTTTGAAATTCCATAACCACCTCAATAATAAATCTATATTTTTATTATAGCATTAATTTAAAATATTTGTATCAATTTTGTATCAATTAAAAAAATAATTAAATTTGGCATTTAGACGTGTGCTTGTCTTGATAACAAGTGGTGTCGCTTCGCTCCAACAGACAAGCACACGTTAACAAACCAAATTAAAGCAGACAAAAAGCGAAAGTGTTGGTAAACGTAACACACTTTCGCTTTTTACTATCTACATAATGGCTAATTTATTCCATGGTATACTTGACAAGAGTCTCTGAAATGAGTTTTTCTTTTGCTGGTTAAGGCAGAGAAACGATATTTATGCTCACGCATTTTTGTTTTGCGTTTCTCTGTCTTTTGATATTGTGTTTTTCATTTCTTCTCTTGTCAAGTCAAATTGCTTAAACTAAATCTTGCTTTTATTTTTTAGATATCTTTTCTTCTATAATCCACTTCAACAACTTCTTGTTCTTTCTTCTTGTTCAAGTCGTGATTGTTCCACTTTTTTACAACCCAAGTTGTGAATGGTGTGAGTGCCATCATGACAAGTTGTCCAACAATGATATAGATTGCAAACAAACTTGTGTACATAAATGTAAAGATACCAAATATTATTGGCATGATGAAATACATCATTTTAGATTGACCTTGTGGGTTATTCTTGTTTCCCATGAGTTTGTTTGAAAGCCAAATTGAAAGGAATGATGAAAGCACCGCAATTATTGTCAAAATGTAATAACCATTGCATCCCAAGTCTTTCTGTCCAATTCCTGCTGTGACAACATAATCAAAAATCTGTCCTTCATAGTCAAATTGTTCTTCCAACACTTTTTCTTCTTCTGAATAGAATCCAGAAAGGTAATTTTTGATTTCAGATTTTGTAAAGAGTGGGCTTGTTGGAGATTCAGATTTATAAACATTCTTGATCCACAAAAATCCTTCTTGATTGTCAAGATAATATTTTTCTGCCGTTTGTTCCGCCAAGGTTTTAAGAATTTCGTTGTAGCCAGTATCTGTGTATGTCACTTCTGTCCCTGGGGTTGCTTCTTCACTCTCAACTGGTTGTTCAGGATCTTCTTCATTAGGCACAATGACATATTTCTTTAATAGATTGTAAACACTTTCGTTATCCCAAGTTAAATCCAATTGCAAAGCTTCACTTGTATAATTTTTTGTGACATTTTTAAGTGTCATTGAATTATTTTCGATATCTATTGAAATTGAAAGTTCGTCACCTTCGGCGTAAGATATTGAATTTAAAGCCGCTTCATTAGTGTTTAGGTTAACAACATTTGCATAAACATTTTTCATGTTTTCGTATTTTTCTGCAATATTGAAATTTGCCACTGATTGAAGTGATGACCACAATGTCAAAAAGACTGTAAATTGAAGAACCAGCGTAAGAAGCATTGGCAAACAACCAGCCATCATATTGACACCATATTTCTTTTGGAGTTCACTCATTTTTTGTTGCATAACAACTTTGTCGTTGCCATACTTTCTTTGAATAGCCTCCATTTCTGGTCTCATTTTTTCATTGATGGCACTTGTCTTCATTGTGACTTTTTTGTTTATTATGTCAACCAAAGAAAACAGCACTCTAACAATCACTGCAAGCAAAATAACAGCAAGCATATATGTGCCGAGAGCACCTTTAAAAGCACCTAAAATGGTCTGCCAAAAGCCTGTGGGTTGATTTAAAATTGTCAAGTTCAGACTTATAAAATCCATAAATTGTCTCCTTTTATGTTGATAGGAACAGGGTCATATCCTCTCTTCTTTTGCCATGGAACACATCTAAATATTCTCTTGACACCAAGCCAAAAGCCTTTAAAAACTCCAAATTCATAAACTGCTTGCACCATGTAATTGGAGCAAGTGGGAGTGAATATGCATGAATGAGGCAAAAGTGGCGAAATGCAGTATTTGAAAAAATACACAGGTGCCAACGCTATTTTTTTAAGAATGTTTTTTCTTTTCATATTTTTCAAACAATCTTGTAAGTTCTTCTTTTAATTGCTCAAAAGAAAGCTGTGTGGCATTTTCCTTTGCAAGTATAACATAGTTACAAAAAGAAGGAATTTGAAAGTTTTGTCTTGTTATCTCCCTCATCCTTCTTTTGAGCAAATTTCTTTTGTTTGCTTTTCCAAGTTTTTTGCTGATTGAAAAGCCGATTTTATAACCTTTATATTTGCTTTTAACGGCAAACAATGTAAAGTTGTCTGTATGTGTTCTTTCACCTTTTTTGTAGATATATTGGAATTGACTGTTCTTTCTTAATCTATGGTCCATGCTCAGTCCTTAGGCAGAAATATGTTTTCTTCCTCTGTTTCTTCTTCTTTTCAAAACATTTCTTCCGCCTTTTGTTCTCATTCTTTCACGGAAGCCATGAACTTTTTGTCTTTGTCTCTTTTTTGGTTGTAATGTTCTTTTCATTTTTTTCTCCTTAAATTGCACAAATAAAATTTGTAAAAATGGTTTACTTGTAAAGTATAAAGGAATTTTTGTTTTTTGTCAACCGTCCGTGACCTTGTTTTTTGTCTTTTTTAGGAATTTAATCAAATATATAACCTAATTATTTGTGTTTGCATAAAATTTTTCCAATAAAAAAAACCGAGGTTTTTTCTTTTTTGTTTTTTCGGTTTTAATATTTAACACCTTTTTGATATCTTGTATTGCTGTTTAACGATGGATAAATTTCGTTTAGTTTTATATTTTCAGAAAGACATCTTTCCAAAGAGGCTATCAATTTTTCTTCTGTCAAATCATCTGGCAGATGTGTTATTCCTGTTGGCATCTCAAAGAAAAAGGGGTCTTCCTTAAAATGGTCACGATAATTTCTACACAATTCAAATAATTTATCATTCTCTAAACATCTTACAGTTATCATATTACAATTCCTTTTTTTACTTTTTTTATAAAAGTCATCAAAACATTCTTTACTTTCAATTATGAAACTTGTAGTAACTACAAACATCGCTAATCTTTAAATTTGATAGATCTAATTGATTATTTTTTTAATACACTTTTCCTTATCCAATCATTCTAACCGGCAAAATTAAATACAAAAATTCATCTCCCTCAACTGGCACAATGACACATGGATTTGCAGGAGAATTGAAACAAATCTTCACAAATTCGTCTGTGTTTGCTTTTAAGTTTTCGATAAAGTATCTTGCATTGAAAGCAATCAAAAGTTCTTTTCCACTCATGTTGACTGGAACATTTTCTTTGACATTTCCAAGTTCAGAATTGGAAGTTATGCACAAGTTCTTCTCTTTAACTTCAAACTTAACACAATTGCCTTGTCCAACTTTTGACAATAGACTTGCTCTTTCAAGTGCATCTTCAAATTGTTCTTTATTGATGACACAAACTGTCTCATAATTTGCCGCAATAATTTGTTTGTAGTTGACAAAATCTCCTTCCAAAAGGCGAGTGGTGAGTTTTGTGTCTCCAAAATCAACCATTAATGCACTTTTGTCCACATAGACATTGATTATTTCGTCACTATCATCAAGAAGTCTGGAAATCTCAGCCAAACTCTTTGCCGGAATGACAATATTCATGTCAAGGTCTGAAACGATGCTTTTCTTTACTT
>JBJFCL010000035.1:0-8262 GCA_051888935.1 Candidatus Caccovivens sp.
ATATCTTTTAATTCATCAATCACTTGTTTATGCTTGTCTACTGATGTGGGATTTTTGCGATATTCCAAAATTGCTTTGGTCAATTTTTTGTTTTTAATTTTTACTTTCATATTCTCCCCAAATCTAAATTTCATTAATTTCTCCGTTTAACGCAACTATTAACTTTGTTTTTTTAGATCTTCATAAAGTCTAAATACTAAAAATTCTCTAAATCTTAATAATGCACAAATAATTGTGTTATTCGACTGACGCCCCAATTTTTCTTTTGGTCCACCTTCTCCATAAATCTCGCAAAGTTTGTCAATATTATATTTAATATCTGACCAACTTTCCAATCCTTCCCAGGATATCACTCTTTCAATTCCTTTTATATAAGAATAAATTGTGCTTGGTCGACCATTTGGAGTATATTCTTTATAACCACGCTCTTTCAAATATTCAATAAACCTTTCTTTCATTGTAACTCCGCAATTAAATTAAAAATTCGATCCGCACGAAGTATTAACTCCACCTCTGTTTTTGGATTAAAGATAATTCCTTCACACACATTACTTTCGTAAGCATCCAAAAAAACACTAAACAATCCTTGAATGTTTATATGTGTAAGTTGCATTTCATTTTCTTCTTCAAAAAATTCCTTTCCTGAATATGCAATCATAAAGTATTTATTTTCTGCAATTAAGCGAATAATTTTATATTCCAATCCTTCATTTTCCTTCCATTCGGTTGCAGCATAAACTTTTTGATCTAATAAAAGCATTTCTTTGATTGTATCCATCAAATTATCTATCGATTCTTGCGATGCTTTCTCATTGTGCAATTTAATAATTGCATTAGTTAACTTTTTATTATCCACTCGTTTTCTCCTTTATAAAATTTATAACACTTTCCTTGTTGTGCTTGGGCTGTATGTTTCGAAAATTTGGTCGAAATTAATCGCAACACTATCCTTTGCCATACTGCTGTCGCGGAACACTGCAAATCTTGGTTGCATTTTTGCAATTTCCGTCACTGTGTCGTTATCCACATTCGCATCAAAGCAACACATTAAATCCGGCTTAATCATTTCATTGTATTCCCCAACGATAAAAACTTTTTTCCCATTGATATCTTTCTCTTCAATCTTACTGTCAAGCATAAGTCCTAAATCAAGCATAACTTGGAACAACAAATCTTCTGGTGTTCTGTCTGGTTTGATGTTTTCATCCAATGTGTCCAAAAGGCTCATTGTATATTCGCTTGGCTTATAGTATGTATCTTTCATATTGCTGCTATCAAGTTTGAAAACTCTGAAACCTATGTCTGGAATGTTCTTTTCTCTATTATCAATAAACTTGAAATCATCTTCTTTTATTTTATCTATCGCCATCTGAATTGCGGCTTTGTTTTCTTCAGTTGGTTCAAGTTTGTTATTAGGTTTTACACCATAAACAATTTTTGCATTTTTAATCTCGCTTGCAATATTCTGTCCTGCTCTGCGAATTCTCTCTTCTCCAATTTCGCAAATAGTTTTATATCCTGCTTTATAAGCCTCGCTTTTTTCATCACACACTTCTGGCAACTGAACCATAATATATTTTCTATTTCCGCCATCTTCAGCATTCAATTGCATAACTGCATGAGCCGTTGTGGCAGAGCCAGAAAAGAAGTCTAATATTATACCATCTTTAGTATTAACATATGAAAGTAATAATTTTAATAATGCTGAAGGCTTTGTATATTGAAAAACTTTACCACCAAATAACTTCTGTATTTCTAATGTTGCACTTGTATTTAATATATCCATAATCATATTTTTATGAGGAGCGGACCTTGCAACTAATTCATCTTTGTTGTTTACATTTAAATAGTTCTTATAGCATACAGCCCATCCACTATCTTTTGAAGTAGATTTTCTGAATTCTATAAAACCATTTTTTAACCCCCATTCAAGCTTCTCCTTGCCCCATGTCCATGTCCATCCTTCTCTCGTAAATTCCTTTCTCCCATTTGGATAAGTAACTGTACCATCTGGACAAGTTATCGGATAGTTGAGAGAATCACTATAGTGAATTCCACCCCTGTCAAGATTATCAATATAATATTTACCACGGCGACTTTCATATTCATCTGACAACCTGTATCTATTCACATCATGAGCATTTAAATCTTGTGTAAATATTTTTTGAACGAAAGATAGATTTTTAACATAAACCAAAATGTATTCACATATCACAGAAAAGCCAACAGAATCGGATGCACCCGTCTTTTTTCTCCAAATCAATTGTGAAATAAAATTTTGTTCTCCAAATATTTCATTGCATAATTTTTTCATATTCATAACTTCATTATCATCAATAGATATAAAAATAACGCCATCGTCAGTCAGCAAGTCTTTTGAGACTTTCAATCTTGGATAAATCATATTAAGCCAATCAGTGTGGAAACGCCCATTACTGTCGGAATTCACAACCATACGATTCCATTCTTCATCAACCTGATTGCTTCGTTCTAAATACTCATCTGTGTCGGTTGCAAAATCATCATTATATACAAAGTCATTTCCCGTGTTATATGGTGGATCAATATAAATCATCGTGACTTTCCCTAGATATGTTTCGCGCAATACTTTCAAAACATCGAGGTTGTCGCCTTCAATATAAATATTTTTTGTGTACTCAAAATTTACGCTTTTATCTCTACATGGGCGTAGTGTTTTTGCTATTGGAGAGTTAGCCGTCAAAATGGCTTGTTTTTTATCAGGCCAAGTCATTGTGTATCTTTCTTTGTCGCCATCAACAACAACCTTTGAAAGTTCTTGTTTCAGAAGGTCAAAGTCCACCATTTTTGTGATGTTGCCATTTTCATCTCTGCCTTCAACAATGCAATTTGCAAATTTCTTTTGCAAAAACTCGATGTTTTCATCAACAATATTTCCTGTTTGCATTTTTAATTTATCCATTGTTCTTCTCCTTCAAATACGAGTAATGTTCTTTTAGAAAGTTCACATCTTCACTTTTATTTGTCAAAATCATGTTTAGGTCTACATCTAACTCTGTGATGTATCTATTTTTATTCTCGAGCAATTCTAAATATAAAGGTGACATTTTTTCATTAAACTGTTTTATACTATTTTCAATGTGGTAGTAATCTACACCTTTGATACCAACCTTTATCCCTAAAAAATAATTGTCCAAAGTTTTTATTAAGTCATCATTTGTCTGTTTTTTATTCCAGTCATTTGCAATTGATTGTTTGAGATCAAGATATGGCGTAACAATGCCTGCATCAAACTCATTTATCTGAATTGAAGGTTGAACTCCAACTTGCTCTTTGAAGGCATGCATAGATGCTAATTTTGATGATATAATCATGTAATTGAAATTTTGACAAAATTCATTTGTGTCCTGCTTTATCTTTTCAACATATTTTCTTCTTGTATCAACAATATTTTTGTAAACTTCAAAATCGTATTGTTTTCTAATCAATTCTTCCTGTTTTTTGTTGAACTCATCGTTTTCTTGTTTATATTTTTTGTTCTGTTTTACCGCTACAACTCCTAGCACTATTGTTGAAATTCCACTAACCCAGCCACTTACCGCTGTAAAAATATTTGCCCCATCATTGCTTCTATAAAAACAAGAAAGAACTATATTTGCAGCACAAAGCAAAACTGAAATTATTATTGCCGATGCTATTCCAAAAGTTTTCCAATTTATCTTATGCTTTTTTGATTTACACATAATATTCTCCTTTAGTTTTGCGGTTCATCATAATAATGAAATCCATCTTGAATGTTTTTACTGCACTTTGTGCAATATTCTTGATAACCAAAATCTCCGTTTTTTGTGGCAATGATTGGTTTCTCGCATCTACAAAATTCTTCCAAAATGATTTTACCTTTTGATTTTTTCATAAATACCAATACCCTCCGTCTCTCGATTCATCGTACCAATGAAGTCCATCTTTGATGTCCTTCCCACATTTTTTGAAAACTATCTTTATATTTTTTGCCATTAATATGACTTTCGCATTTACATATATCAAAATCAATTGGCAACTTTTTGCCGCAAATTTTGCAATATGATTCAAATTGATTTATGCTCATTTCATATCTTTTCCCTATGGCTGACTCTTTACATTTGCAATAATCGTCAAAATCAATTTTTAATTCTTTTATTCCCATGTTTCTTTTAACCCTTTCAGCCTGTCATAGATCTCACGAAGTTTTGCATTATATTCAAATTTCTTCTTTGGTTGTGATTCTGTGTTTGCAAGCTTCTCAATCTTGGCAAATTCTTTTTTGGTTTTTTCGATTTCTTGCACTCGTTGAATCCACGATGCTATATTCTCACCCGCTCGAAAGCCATGACCTTTCAACTTTGTCAAAATCAATTTATATAATTCTGTCAAACTTCCAACGAGTGGCATTTCTTCTGATGGATAGTATATTTCCCACTCACTTTCAAACAATCTCAAAATTGACAATTTATCCTCTTTAATCGTTTTTGGCTCTGTCAAAAATTTCACTTTGTTATCAAAATGTATTTCATACAAAACTTGAAATCGAATTGTTTTATCGAGTGCTTTTATGAATTCGCTTGGGACTCTTTCAGAATTCAACATGATCTTCATCACATAAATTTCATTGACTTCTTCGCTTGAATGCAAGCCTGTTGTTTGCTCTGAAATCGCATTTGTCATTTGTACGCTCAAAATGTTTTGAGCATCTGTTCTCAAAACCTTGTCCGCTTTTATCATTTTCAAAAGTTCGGTCAATTTGAAATTTTGTTCAACTTTTGTGCTGCTTGGAAATTTAAACATAATAATTTTCTCCTTACTTAATCACCACGAAAGCGACAAGCTCGAAATCATCAAGTCCTTTGATTTTATCTTCAAACAAAACTGCACTGCCGCTTGTGAACAAACTTTTTAAATCACTTTCCTCTTTCACATCAATGATACTTTTGATTGCATCAGACAAAAGTTTGTTATATTTATCCATTTTCAGTCCGTCATCAGTTTCTTTGTTGAAAGGTTCGTAAGCTTCTCGAATTGGTTCTTTTTGATCTTTGCAACTTGAACGCAAAATATCCAAAATTTGTTTCGGTTCCAAATGATTGTTTATCACTTTTCCTTGCTCATCCAAATACACCAAATAATAAGGATGTAAAAGATTTTGTCTGTTGATATTCACATTGTCATTTGTGTTTCGCAACACAAACACGACTCCTGGAACAATTCCTTTTGTTGTGTCTGCTTTAATCACTGCATGCATACCTTTTGGTGTTTTGTTAAGTTCGCCATAACATTTCAAAAATTCTGCCGCATCCATTCTGAACTCGTTTAGCCCAAGGTCGCTTATGCTTATTCCATTGTTTGTGTCTTCAAGTTCGATATTTTCACCTTCGCGAAGTTTCTTAATTTGAATTTCACGATAGTCATCAATTTGGTCGTCTGGATTAAGGATGTTGTCATCTGCTGTCGCTGTTTGGTCAACAATTGTCATTCTGCTCTTAACTCTGTCTGTGAGATTGATATATTCATTAAGTGGAAGTGGCGGCCAAAAGTTTATCAGTCCAACAACTTTGTTTTTGCTGCCAAGACGGTCAATACGTCCAAATCTCTGAACAATTCGAACCGGATTCCAATGAATGTCGTAGTTTATGCAAATATCACAATCTTGTAAGTTTTGTCCTTCGCTTATGCAATCGGTTGCAATCAAAATGTCAATATCTTCAAAGCAATCGTCAAATTCGTGCTTGTCTGTCTTTGGACTCCATCTAAGTTTTGGGTCGTTGTAGCTTTTAATTCTGTCAGGTATCCAACCAAATACCTTGTCTCTATTTTTGCTTATAGGACTAAACATTGTGAGCAAGGTGTTGGTTTGTTTTGGACAATGTCTTAATGTCACCTTGTTTCCGCCACCTTCAATCAATGCTGTGTTTACTGAATATTTGTCTTTTGCCCACTTGCTGATGTTGTCATACAAATAATTTGCCGTATCAGCAAAAGC
Organism: Candidatus Caccovivens sp.; assembly: GCA_051888935.1. Taxonomy (GTDB): domain Bacteria; phylum Bacillota; class Clostridia; order Christensenellales; family UBA1242; genus Caccovivens. The sequence continues at coordinate 5,996 of JBJFCL010000035.1, forward strand.
TGAAAAAATTAAAACTTTCTTATTTCCCTCATTGATTGGATTTTCCATTTTCTCATCAATAATGTTTTTAAGTGTTTGAAGTTTAAGGTCATTTTCAGGTGTAATCTTGTCAAGTTCTTCAAGCAAATGCTCCAAGATTTTTATGTCTTGTTTCATTGCGCTACGCCAAGATTTACGATCAATATCGGCATAGTCAATTCTTACTTCTTTTCCCTTGTCCTTTTGCACCAAATTCAAACTTCCATCTTCATCTTGGTCAAAATTTTCATAATTGAAAACTTTCTTGACTGCTGCTGCATCTGGTCTTAAATCATGTGCTTCATATCTATCAAGCATTCTTATTTCATCTTTGTTAAGATCAAGCATTCCTTTCATCGTCAATCGAAAAGCTTCAACGCTTGATTCAAGACGCTTCAAAAGATTGACAGTCATCAATCTCTTAATTCCAGATTGACGACCTCTCATAAAACTCCCTACAAGATTGTTTTCTTTAAATTCAATGTCATATCTTCTTTCATATTTTTCTTTTTGACTGTCAAGTACAAAGTCAAACAAGCCATAAACTGCAAGACTCATATCTTTAATTGCTTGATAAATCTCTTTGTATTGTGGAACATCTTTTCTTGTAGTTAATTCTGGTGAATAAGAACGAGGTGGAAGTCTGTCTGGGAATTTTCCAATATTGTTTGTGTTGTAGTATTTTGTTATATTTTTTCTGCTTCTTGCTATTGTCACACTGTCAAGCAAAACTTTGAAATCTATACTTAAATTGTCAATAAGATCTTTTGACTTTCTTTCATTTGCAGGTTTTCGACTCCACTCGTTAAACACTGCTTGTGCTTGGCGGAAAATTGTTGCAACAGAAGTTTTGGTTTCAAGATTTTTTTCGAATGCTTCATAATCTTGAGCATATGCCAACCTAAGTTGATTTTTTAAGTCATTGTATCTGTTATTCACAGGTGTAGCAGAGAGCATCAAAACTTTTGTTTTGACACCTTCTTTAATCACATGATTTATCAAAAAGTCATATCGACTTTCTTTATCTTTTGCAGGATTGTTGTTTCTAAAATTGTGGCTTTCATCAATGACAACCAAATCATAATTGCCCCAATTGACAAGTTTTAAGTCCCTACCATTATGAGCCGTCCCCACTCTACCAAGGTCTGTGTGATACAAGACCTCATATCGAATTCTATCTTCATAAAATATATTTGTTGTGTCGTTGCATGCACCAGAATATTGTTCCCAATTCTCTCCTAAACGCTTTGGACAGAGCACGAGAACACTTTTGTTTCTCAAAGAATAATACGAAATGACTGCAAGAGCAGTGAAAGTTTTCCCAAGCCCAACACTATCTGCCAATATGCAACCATTATATTTTTCCAATTTGTTTATAATAGAAATTACGCCATCTTTTTGAAAATCATAAAGCATATTCCACAATTTAGTTTCTTTAAATCCGGTCATTTCGTTTGGCATATTGTCTTCTGATATATCATCAAGAAATTCTGTAAAAATGTTATAAAGAATTATGTAGTAAATAAATTCTGGGCTATTCTCTTGATAAGCATTTCCTATAAAATCAACAACACTCTGTGTGACATCTTCAACTTTGCTCTTGTCGTTCCAAATCTCATCAAACATTGAGAATAAAAATTTACTTTGATCCGATTGATCACTTTTTGTTATCGCTGTAAATAAACTGTTCCCTTGATTGAATCCGAGATCTGTCGTAGTAAAACCACTTGTTGGCATGTAGTTAATTTTTTGTCCATCGGTTTTTTCAATCCCAATAAAGTTTTGCATAGAACCTGTTGTGATATTGCTTTTAAATTTCACTTTGTCTCTAACCCAATTAGCACATTCTTTTGCAATAGCTTTCAAACTCATTTTATTTCGAAGTTTAATTTCAAATTCTGTTCCATATAAATTGCTCTCTCTGTTATGTTTTGGAATAAAGAACTCTCTTTTTTCTTTCTTCATATTGTCAGAAAAGTTATCTTTTGTGAAAGTTGGAGATGTGAAAATAAATTCTAGTTCTTTTATTTTTGACAATTCTTCTTTTAACTCATTGAAAGCATACATAGAAAAACAAGATGCTGCAATTCTAACTTTTGCATCTTGACTCAATTCTTGTTTTAAATCATCACCAAGTAGTTTACTTTTATTGTCAATAATTTCAAACACATCTCGCTCCTTATGATAACTTGTGATACTATCAAAGGCAAGTTTGTATGTCATTAATTTTAAACTACTTAAAGGTACGC
>JBJFCL010000036.1:0-8045 GCA_051888935.1 Candidatus Caccovivens sp.
CAACTGTACTCCAATTGGACGGCAATTTATCCACGCCATAGTCTGTTATTCTCCATCTTATCGGTTGAACTTTAAACCAGTAAGATGAATTACTCTTAAAGGTGAATGAAGTGCCTCTTATTGAGACAGTGCTTTCGGTCCAATTTGTTGGTGTTGTGAATTTTGCATATTTAAGTCCATCAGCTGAATATGTGTAAACCTTCAAATTAAAATTATTTCCCAATGCAAAATCATACTCATATGTCAAATCTGAACTATTAACGCTGTTATTAAAATACTTACTTAAATCATTGTAAAGATAAACTTCATAAACAGCATTATTAAATACAATATTTTGATTGTTATACCAAATCCACAAAACAAATGAATCGCCCGTTACACCACTTTCACTTATTGTTAATGATGCTGTGCCACCTGCAAGTCTTGTGTCAGATGTTTCAGCACGATTTAGTGGATTAACATTTGCCCCATTTTTGCGAACATCCAAAACAAAAGTACTTGCTGTTCCAGTCACAGTACCTGAAACCAATTTAATGCTGAGCACCCAAGTTTGCCCCAACTTAAAATTCGAATAACTTGTTGCTCCCAAACCAATTGAAGAAACCATAGTTCCATTTAATGACATTCTATGAGTTGTTGAATCAAATGAAATGGTCACACCACTTTCTGTCTCGCTATCGATGTTTAATGCAACATCCTCAACCAAATCTTGCGGACATTCACCATCCTCAAAATAGAAATATTGTTCTGTGCTGTCATATTTCAATGTATTTTTACTAAGTTCTTTGAAATGCACATACAGATTGTATGTTGCTCCATTTGTTTTGTTTACACTAAAAGTTTTGTTTTCATTTGTTGCAAGTGTTGTGCCAGACTCCGTAACCCCAGTAAAAACATAACCCGCAACAGCAGTAGGTGTAAAGGTTATTGTGCTTGAAACGCGCACGGTGAGTGTTTTTGCCCCTGTCAATGTTTCATTTACAGTGCTATTGCTTGTTCCTGTGTAACTAATTGCAGTGCTTCCTCCTGCATTCGATTCTGTGGTCGTGCCATTTTTTGATTCTTTGATAAATTTGATGTTTACAGTTGCAGTTTGAATACTCCAATGTGCATACAAACTATGATTTGATGCAGTGGAAACTGTGCTTGTGCTTGTGATTTGAGTTCCACCAGAAGTTGCAGTCCACCAACCATTGAAATCATAATATGATCTTGTTGCTGTTGGAAGAGTGCCATATTGAGAATTATATGTAACGGTTTTTGTCGCAGTCAAGCCATCTGACGCCAAATTCCAACTTTCTGATGTTGAAAGAAGTGTCCCTCCGTTTGCATTGGCGGTCACCGTGTATGTATTTGCCACCCACTTAGCATAAAGAGTGACATTGCTTGAATAACTTGAATACAGATTATTTATTACGGTACCTGATGAATTTACATACTGAGTCCCAGAACCACCTGTCGATGAGTAATATCCACCAAAGGAATAACCTGTCCTCCCAGGTGTAGAAATTGATGTTCCAGAAGTCCCATACACTGGCGTACTACAACTGCTGTCTTGATAATAATAATAAGGAGAAGTTAGTTGATATTTGTAATAAATTTCTGTAAATCCGCCTGAACCACTCTGCTGATCAAGGGTAACTTTTATAATCTTTGCTGACCATCGAGCATAGACTGTCAGATTTCCTGCATAGCACCAATTGCTGTTACTATCCCAATAAGATGTCCCCGTAACGCAAATATTGTTACTGCCATAAATTTGAGTCCCGCCAGAACTTGAAGTGTACCAACCAAGAAAAGTGTAGCCCGTTCTTAATATTGAAGCCCCAGACATATCATTATAATTGCCAGAGGTATAAGTCACAGTAACAGAACTTGGAAAAGACGAAGATGTTGCTCCATTTGTGTTGAAAGTAAGTGTGTAGGAGTTTACGGTCCACTGTGCATACAAAGTTTTTGATATCATAGAACTGCTCCCGCTTAAAGGTACCGAATCTCCTGGATTATAATTTGAGCCAGCTCCATTTGCAAGGTTGTTCCAGCACTTGAAAGTATAGCCAGTTCGCGTCGGAATATTGTCTGGAATTGTAATTGATGTATACCACGTTCCTTCACCATTCGTTATTGGGTCTAGTGGTGAAACAGATTGTGTGTCAGGCATATTCGAAACTGTGTCTGAGCCAGCATTCTTGTTGAAATATAAATAAGCAGTGTAACCACCAATTATTGGTGGGGTTATTGGTCCATACTTTTCAACATCTTCTGATGGATTTGGAGTATCTTGGACTGGCGAAGAATTGCTTGACTGTGGGAAATCAGTCAACAATAAAATCCCACAAGTGCCTGTGAGCATAAATATTATCAAAATAAATGATAATAACATTTTCTTCATATTTATATATTACACTATTTTTATAACATTAGCAAATTATTTCCAATAGTTTCTATCCAACATTAAATATTTGCTTAACTTTGTTTTGTTTGTCCACACTAAATCCTTGCATTATTCCGTCCTGCGAAACTTTTATTGCCACGCCATATTTTGCCATTGTGGTCGTTGCAGCAAGTCTGCCACCACCTTGACTTCCCGCTTCAATTTTGATAATCGCACCAACAGCAATAATTGTTCCGTCATAGTCAACAATAGTTGCACCGTCCACAGAAGTCATTTCTTCGATGAGTTTTCTGTCAAGTTCAAACAATTTTTTGCCATTTATAATGCGACGAATAGCCATTGTTTTTGTGTATTTATTTTTATTCAAAAAATCTTCATATGACAAACTAAATTTGTCCAAAATTGCCTTAGCATTTGCAAGATTGTAAAGTTTTCCAGCCTCATCAAGTTCTTGTTGTTTTTTGAGGTTAAAATGTTCTTCTGAAATAATATCAGCAGCATTAATATGATTTAAAGCACTCAAAGTCTTATCTTTGTTGATATAAACAATGCAAGCACCCTTGTAAGCAAAAGAACAATCAAGTGCAGTGTTGTAGATTGCTCGTCGAATTTGTTTCGCTGTGTAAGAAACATTATTGTAAAGAAGTCGAATAATTTCTTCATGGGAATAAACACACCAATTTCCGTTACGCTTAGCAAAAATCAATTGTCTTGCATAAAAAATCAAAATATCTCCTCTTTCCGTCAAAACAATCCCCACCTTTTTGTCATTGCAAACACGAGCAAGTTTGTCATACACATAAGGAGAAATAGTGGAAACGGATTTTGGATTTTTCAGATTTACATATCCCAAAAGATTGCCAGTTTTATCGAATTCCACAAACGAAGAAATGCCATCAGTAAAGAGAGCAAAAAAATCTTTGTTAATGACATCGGTATAATGAACTTGATTGACGCTGTCGGAGTTCTGTGCCAAATTGACCATTATTCCAAGGGTTACAGTTGAACCTTCATATGTTCTTGATGCCCACTTTTCAAGTGATGAAATTATTCCCGTAATAGTCTGCGAGCCACTTTCCGTCAAACTTTCAACCAGTGCCTTTTCAATGGCCATTTGTTGAAGATGCGCAAGATACATTTTGTCTTGAACATTGGTGTTTGAAATTTCATTTATTTCGCGAATAATTGAACGCAAAAGGTTGACTTCAAAAGATTTAAATGCTTGTCCACGTTTCAAAATAATACGATAATCATCAAGTTTTGTTGGTTTCAAAAGAATGGAATTTCCTTTGCCAAGGGCAACTTCCAAATCTCTTGATGAAGACTCAATTTCTCCTGCAAGATATGAACCAGTAAAAAGAGGAACAATCAATTTTCCAACAATGTTATAAAACTCCTCTTTCTCCATATTTTACCCCCAACAGTCAAAAAAATAAGTATTTCAATATTTTTAATTATATAGCACTCAAAAACTTTGTCAAGAGTTTTTTTTGACAAATTTAAAATTTTTTAACGAATTTTTTTCTCTTTTTCAAACTCACTTTTAATAACTTTCAAGGTTTTGTTTTCAATTCTTGAAATGTATGAACGGGAAATTCCAAGCACATCAGCAACCTCCTTTTGGGTCAGTGCTTTATCGCAATCTATGCCGTATCTAAGTTTGATAACCTTCTGCTCCCTCTCATCCAATTTTTCCCCTATTATCCTCTTGATTTTTTGCATCATTAGACTTGTTTCCACCTGTGTAAAAACTTCGTCATCATCAGAAGAAAGAACATCTTTCAGTTCCAGGTCTTTGTCATCATCATTGTTGCAAGTAAGACTTGACAAAGACACAACATTTTTGTGTTTTTTGTTGGCGCGAATTAGCATCAAAATTTCATTGTTGATACAGCGCGCCGCATAAGTGGAAAGTTGCACATTCTTGCTATAATCAAAAGAATCCACCGCCTTAATCAAACCAATCGTTCCCACAGACAAAAGGTCGTCAACTTCCAATGAATTGGTGTATTTTTTGACTATATGAGCCACCAATCTGAGATTGTGGGAAATAAGCACATCTCTCGCTTTTTGGTCACCTTGTTTCATTTTTTCAAACTGCTTTTTCTCCTCTTCTGGTGAAAGCGGTTTTGGAAATCCCTGTGCCGTGTTGATGTAGTTTGTAAACATGCAAATTCTGCTGAAAAAATATGTGAAACTTTCAAAAATCATAAAAACCCCTATAAGGATTTATATGTTGAAAAATGTCAATTTTTGCCGTTTTGACAAAAAAATGTCCAAGTTATAATATTACGCATTAATTGAGCATTTTCTCAATAAAAATTGAGATAATCTGCACGAGCAAATGAGATAAAAATACAATCACATATTTTCTATAAAAAAATTAAAAAATTGAATTTAATAAAATAAAAAAACATCTGTAAGATGTTTTTAATTCAAAGATAATTTTTCTTTAAATATAAATTTTTTCCACCAAAAAATTTACAAATTTAACGGGCAATAATTTGACAAGCAATGAAAGCAATTTGCTTGAACCTCCGATTGAAACTCGAAGTGGCGGATGCTTTTTCTTGACAATTTTGACAACTCTTTTTGCCACAAAGTCAGCAGATTTTCCTTTCTTTTCTGCTTTTTCCATTTTTTCAATTCCATGCATTTCTTTTTTATTGTCACCCGTTTGCTTAATTCTGTTGGCTGTGAAATTTGTGTTGATATCCCCTGGCATAATTGTGGTGACAGACACTTTTCTTGGTTTAAGTTCAGTTGCAAGCGCCCTTGAAAAACTCTCAATTCCAGCTTTTGATGCACTGTAACAAGCTTGATATGGAAGAGGAATAATCGAAGCAAGTGAACCTGTGAAAACAATCTTTCCACCTTCGTTTATATTTTTTGCAAATAAGTTTGCCATTTTCATGTGAGCAATCAAATTAACATTCATAATACTGTCAATGGATTGTATATCAGCATTTTCCACCAGTCCGCCAATTCCAAATCCAGCATTGCAGAACAACAAATCTATCTTTGAAACCTGACTTAAAATTTCGTCAATGACAATTTTCACTCTTTCGTCATCAGAGATATCTACTTGATAACTTTTTTCAAAGATAGACTCATTTGATACATTTTTTGAAATATTATAAATCTTGACACCTTCTGCTTTTAAACACTTTGAAATTGCCAATCCAATTCCACTGCTTCCACCAGAAATCACAGCAATTTTGTTTTGAAGTTTTCTTTTCATTTTGCTCCTCTAAAACACATTTTCTTACAACTTATTTCCAAAAGAAATGCAAAGCACATAATACAATATGCAGTGTATTACGCATGGCATATTACACAATATTTAGAACAAAGCGTCCACAAATTCTTTTGCGTTAAACATTTCAATATCTTCCAAACCTTCGCCCGTTCCAACAAAAACAACAGGCAATTTATACTCTTTTTCAATAGCAATAATCACTCCGCCCTTTGCTGTTCCGTCAAGTTTGGTGAGAACTATTCCATCAATCTTTGCATACTCTGCAAAAGCATTTATTTGCGAAAGTGCATTCTGTCCTGTTGTGGCATCAAGCACAATAAAATTGTATGCATGAGCTTCTGGATACTCTCTGCTTTCAATCTTTTCAATTTTTTGAAGTTCTGCCATAAGATTGGTTTTTGTGTGAAGTCTGCCAGCTGTGTCCACCAAAAGCACATCTGTTTTGTTTGCCTTTGCAGAGGCAATTCCATCAAAAACAACTGCACCAGCATCAGCACCTTCTGCGTGTTTGATTATTCTCGTCTTTGTGCGTGTTGCCCATTCATTTAGTTGTGAAGATGCTGCCGCCCTAAAAGTGTCACCAGCAACAAGTGTAACACTCTTTTTTTGAGATTTAAAATAACCTGCAAGTTTTCCAATTGTTGTCGTCTTTCCAACTCCATTAACCCCAATAATTGTGATGATTGCTGGATATTCAATTTCCAATTTTGGAGCGTCAGCAAAATAACTTTCGATAATTTCTTTCAGAAGACTTTTCACACCATCTGCCGTGCGCACTTTTCTTGCACGCGCTTCGCTTCGCACTTCTTCCACAATTTCCATTGATGCCTTTACTCCAATGTCGCAAGAAATGAGAATGTCCGTCAAATCGTCAAACAATTCATCGTCAATTTCTCCATGTGACAAAAGTGCATCAATCTTTCTTGCAAATGCTTCTTTGGTCTTTTTTAAGGCATTGCCAAGTTTTTTAAAAAGTCCCATTTTATTCTCCCTGTTCAGCCTGTTTGATTGCGTCTGCAAGTTTAACAGAAACAATCTTAGAAACACCCTTTTCTTCCATTGTCACACCATACAAACTGTCAGAAAGTTCCATTGTTGGTTTTCTGTGTGTGATGACAATAAATTGGGTTGTGTTTGAAAGTTTTTTGAGATACATCGCGAATCTTTCAATATTTGCATCGTCGAGAGCCGCTTCAATTTCGTCCAAAAGCGAGAATGGAAGAGGTTTAAGACGCAAAATAGCAAACAAAAGTGCAATCGCGGTCAAGGTCTTTTCTCCACCACTCAAAAGTGACAACTTATTTGCCGCCTTTCCTGGAAGTTGCACCATGATTTCCACGCCTGCTTCAAGTGGGTCTTCTGCTTCTGTAAGTTCCAGTCTAGCATTTCCGCCACCAAACAATTCTCTGAACACCACTTTGAAACTGTCATTAATTTTGTTAAATTCGTCATTAAATTTGGTGAGCATTTCATTTGAAAGGTCTTTGATAATCTTTACCAAATCTTCTTCTGCTTTCTTTAAGTCGTCAGACTGCGTTGTCATTTCATTGTAACGCTCCAAAAGTGTGGAAACATCTTCAATTGCATGGACATTGACATAACCAAGAGCAGAGATATCTTTTTTGAGTTTGTTTATGGAAATTAACGCTTCTCTAATATCAAAATCAGGGCGTCTAAATTCCAAGCAACCATTGTATGTCAAACTATATTCTTCATAAATACGCTCTTGCATTTGTTCGAGTTCTGTATCCACTTTTGTAAGGTTGTTTTCTTCTCTAAATTTCTTGTCGTTGACTTTTGAAATTTCTTCCATTGTCACCGTCTTTTCTTCATCAAGTTGTTTAATTCTTGCAGAGATAGAAACCTTGCTATTTTCAAGATTTTCCCTATCTCTTCTTATCTTTTGAAGTTTATCTTTTGCCTCAGATGGCTTTGCGTTTTCAATTTGCACCCTAATCATCTCTTCCGCACTTGCAATAAACTTCTCGTTTTCTCTCAAATGAGTTTTAAGAGCCTCAACATTGGAAATTTGTCTATCGCGTTCCAACAAAATGCGATTAATTTCATCATCAAGAGCCTTCAATTTTTCTTCACAAGAAGCAATTTCCACCTTTACAGTGGTCATATTTGAAACAATCTCATCACGTTCAGCGCGTAACACACCATAACGCTCTTGTTTTTGTTTAGCCAAAATATCTGCGTCTTCTTTGTTTCCGCTCAGCGCACTTTGTTTAAGATTTGATTGTGACAAATCTTGTGCAATAAGTTTAAGTTTGTTTGAAACTGTTGTCAGTTCCATCTCACTATTTTTCTTTTCGTCTTCAAGTTCAGACAAGTCAGCCGACAACCCTTCCAATTTTTCTTGTTCTTTGGCAAGACGAACTTCAAGGA
>JBJFCL010000037.1:0-1576 GCA_051888935.1 Candidatus Caccovivens sp.
TGCAAAAGTTTTTTAGCATCTTTATTCATGCTTTTTGGTGGTTCGCTTTTGATTGTAACAAGCATATCGCCATAACTTTCACGATTTAGCACTTTGACGCCTTTGCCTTTCAATCTCATGACTGTTCCACTTTGCGTTCCTTCCTTGATGTCCAATGTCATCTTACCTTTGGTGAGAGGAATTTCAACCTTTCCTCCCAACAAACAAGTTGTAAACGGAACATATAAATCAAATGCAAGGTCAATGCCATTTCGTTTAAAGAGTTGATGCTCAGCAACCGAAACTTTTATGTTCAAATCTCCGCTTTGACCAGCGCCTCCCGTTGGAGAATTACCTTCACCCCGCATACGAATTGTTTGACCATTGTCAATGCCTGCTGGAACTTTTACATGAACTTGAACAGGATTTTTCTTGTAACCTTTTCCGCGACATTCGTCACAAGGCGTTTTGACAACCTTTCCACTTCCGCCACATCTTGGGCAAACACTTTCACGAATGGTTGTGCCAAACATGGTGTTTTGCTGGATTCTAACTCGCCCTGCACCTTTACAATCTGGACAAGTAGAATATTCAGTGCCATTCTTTGCACCTGTGCCATTACATTTTGAACAAGTTTCCACGCGGTTAAATGATACAATCTTTTCCACACCGAAGATTGCCTCCTCAAAAGACAATTTCATGGACACATTGATGTCCTCTCCACGCCTTTGAGCACGCTCCGCTCCACTGCCTCCGCCAAATGCAGAGAAAATGTCCGAAAATATATCAGAAAATCCGCCAAAACCTTGTCCGCCACCGCCAAAAAAGTCACCAAATCCACCTGCTCCGCCACCAAATTGTGGACCATCAGCAGAGCCAAATTGGTCGTAGTTTGCACGCTTTTTGTCATCACCTAACACTTCATACGCTTCATTGATTTCTTTAAACTTTTCAGCGGCTTCTGGTGTTTTGTTTAAGTCTGGGTGATATTTTTTTGCAAGACGACGATATGCGGACTTGATTTCGTCCGCATCTGCACCCTTTTGCACTCCCAAAATTTCATAATAGTCTTTATTAGCCATTTTAATTTCCTTTAATACTCTTTAAGGTTCGATTCCACAATAATTTTGCTCTCACACAATCTTTTTTGAAACTCAAAATAATTCGAAAATTTGTTTGATTTTTTTGCAAAATTATTCAATTGTTACTTCTGGGTCGCCGTCATTGTTGGAATCATTGTTTCCAGCATTTCCTGCATCTCCTGTGCCATTTGCACCATTAGGATTTGCATTTTGATACATCTTTGTGAAAATTTCATTGGAAACTTTTGTAAGTTCATCAAGTTCCTTTTTTATCACTTCAATATCGTCGCTTTCAAACTCTTTCTTTGCTTTTTCAATTTCGTCTTCAAGGCGTTTTTTGTCCTCAACAGAAAGTTTGTCTCCGTTTTCTTTCAACAACTTTTCAAGGCTGTAAATCATGTTGTCGGCATTGTTCTTTGTCTCAACAAATTCTTTACGCTTTTTGTCTTCTTCTGCATGTGCTTCTGCCTCTTTGATGGCTTTGTCAATGTCTTCTTCACTCAAATTTGATGATC
>JBJFCL010000038.1:0-31758 GCA_051888935.1 Candidatus Caccovivens sp.
TCTTTTCTCCTGCACTCATTTTGTATATAAACTTTGTCTCCGATACTTTTGTTGGCTTGGCATTGGGCTTTGAAAAAGCTGAACCTGATGTCATGAAAAAGAAACCGATAAAACACAGGGGAAATTTGTTTAAAGGCGATGTTGGTTTCAATATTTTTGCTTCTGGACTATTTGTATCTGTCAATTTGATTATGCTTTATTGTCTTACAACTTTTGTTTGGAATCTCACTTCTGCTGAAACAACAACAATTTGTTTTATTTACATTTGTTTTGTTGAACTCTTTCATGCATACAACCTTAAAAGTCAAACCGCATCGCTGTTTTCCAGCAATCCTTTTGACAACAAAGTTTTGAATTGGAGTTTTTTGGGCTCGGCATTTTTGACTGTTTTGGTTGTGCTTTTGCCAATTGCACCACTTCAAACAGCGATGGGAATAGTAAATATAAACTGGTGGCAGTGGTTGCTTGCTATCGGTACGGCAATCTTGGTAATTCCGTATTTTGAAATTGTTAAATTGCTGATTAGATATAAACATAAGAGGAAAGAACATGGGAAACAAAAGTAAAATTTTTGATTTAAGTGCAATTTCAATCATTGCATGTGATTGTTTGCAAGCGGTTATTTGTATTTTTGTTGATTTGTTTTTAATTTCAAAAATTCTAAATAATCCAACTGCAACAACTTCTCAAAACATCATTACAATTGGTTTGTTTTATGTGATTTATTACATAGTTTTTACCATCTGTTATGCTTTTACAGGGTTTGGCCTTAAAAAAATAAACAAAAGCATTTTTGTTTCTATCGGTTCTATAATACTTACTGTCGTGATTGTTTTGGTCAATGTTTTGAAAGATAATCTAGTTAGTTTTATGCCACTTTTGGCAATTATCTATGGCTTGGGATTCGGTATTTTCTCAGGAGGGTTCAATGGGCTTACTGCGGAAACAATTTCCAGCAAACATCAAGTGAGATTTTTTGCTGTTAAACGCATTATGTTTCAAACTACTTACATAATTTTTCCTGTCACTTTGGGTATTGTTGCTGATTTGAATTTTGCCATAGTTGCGGCTATCTTGCTTGTTATTTGTGTGGCTCTTATCATATTCTCATTCTTGATTCGACCAAAAAAATCATACAAACAATCCTTCAATTTGCCTAGTTTTGCAAAATATATGCGTGCCAACAAAGAACAAACAAAACCTCTTCGGTTTGTGTATCTTTCCAACTTCTTCCGCGGGGCTTCTTATGATTGTTTTACGACTTTAATAACAATTTTGGTCATGAAAACTTTTGAGAGTAACACATCACTTGGAATGTTTCAATCTATCTTTACAGCTTGCTCTCTTTTGACAATGTTCTTCTATTTGAAATTCTATCGAAAGAAAAGAGCAGAAGGCTTTATTTTGCCAACAATTATTTTGGTGTCATTGGCGGTTATTGCAATCCTATCTGCAACAAATAAGACCACAATTATCATTTTCTATGCTGTTTACGCCATTTTGAATGTGATTTTGATGTCTGTTTCAGATTCTAGACGCGCGGGTGTTGTTAGAGTGCTGTCTCTTCATTCACATATTTTGGAGAGCAATGCTTTTGCAGAATTTTGCTTGGGCGCAGGCAGAATTTTAGGCTCAATTTTTCTTGTCCTTGCAGGTGTTTTTGACAGCATGTTCAGCGAAGGAAGCACTTTGTTTTTGAAGATTGCTTTGGGCTTGGTTTGCGTGATGTATGTCATGTATGGATTAAGTCTCATATGGCTGGAAAAATCACTCATAAAACAAGATGAGGAATTTAAACAGGCACATATCGCAGAAGTGATTGAGAAGGTGGAAGACTAGGCGAAAAACTGCGCTTTTGCTCATTTTTGCCACTTGTGTGTCAAAAAGTATCGCTTTGACGCTTGTTTTTCGCCTTTGCTCGCGCCAAACGAAAATCGCACGACGCAAATGCTCTGTTGGCGATTTTGCGCGACTTTAAAAAGGTGAGATTTGAATGTTCCATTAAACAAATTACAAAAATGAGAGGGGTTGGACTTGTGATGAGCAATTATGAATTGAAAACTTGCGCTTTTGCTCTGTTTTCAGTATCTTCAAAATAAATTTTATTCATTCTTCATTGAAAAGTAACGATAACAGAAATTCAATTGCCTTTTTTGCACAAAGATACGCATAATCCAAGTATTCTCCTTCCAATTTTAAAAATATTGAAAATTGTTCTTTTGTTAATGATTTAAAAAACGGCTTTACAACATTGTCATAGTCTTCTATGGCAATGTCTTTGTTATATTCACTTTTTTCGAAAATTTTATAAAACATCTCTGCTATTTGTTCCATATTTTCTCCTTTTGTAACAAATGTTAGTATTATTATAACGCTAACATATGTTACATGTCAACAATATTGGTAACATTTGTTATACAATTTGTCAAAGGAGTTATATTATGAGCAAATTTAGCGAAAGATTAAAAGAATTGAGAACAGAGGAAGGGCTTAGTCAAGCTCAACTTGCAAAAATGGTAGGAGTATCGCATGTAGCCATTACTTATTGGGAAACGAACAAGCGTGTTCCAAATTTGGACGCTGTGATTGCATTGGCAAAGTATTTTGGTGTGTCTTTGGACTATATCGCAGGATTAGAGGACTAGGCACAAGCACACAAACTGCACTTAACAATGTCTGTTGTTTAAGCACTTGCGTGTGATTGCACTGGCTGTTTTCCTTTACTTTTTTGATGATATGTGCTAAAATCTTGAAAGATTTAAGGAGATTTTTATGATTTTGGATATTCAAAAAGAACAATTATCAAAAATGAAAGATGATTTCGCTTTTATCAAGGAGTGTCTTTGACCCGATTGGACAAGAAGCAAAACTGGAAGAATTAAAAAGTGAACAACTTTCGGACGGCTTTTTTAATGACGCTAAACGCGTGTCAAGAGTTGGACGGGAAGTTAAACTTTGCGAATATAAGTTGGAAAAAGTCAAAAAGTTACAGACGGAAATTGAAAATTGTGATGCTAGCATCGAACTTTTGGAAAGTTTTGATGACCAAAGCATATTCGACGAATTATGTTTGACTCTTTCCAATCTTGAAAGCGAGATTGAAAGTGCTCGTCTTGAAACTCTTTTGTCTGGGAAATATGACAACTACAATGCAATTTTGACTCTGCATGCAGGCGCAGGTGGAACTGAGGCACAAGATTGGGCAAATATGTTGTTTAGAATGTACTCTATGTACGCCGAAAAAAATGGATTCAAAATTAAAGTTTTGGACGCTTTGGACGGCGACGAGGCAGGACTTAAAAGCATATCTTTTTTGGTGTCTGGTGAATTTGCATATGGCTATTTGAAAGCAGAAAAGGGCGTTCATAGACTTGTGAGAATTTCGCCTTTTGATGCCAATTCACGACGACATACAAGTTTTGCATCGCTTGAAGTTATGCCAGAAATTGAAGATGCTCCTGATATTGTTATCAGACCAGAAGATTTGAAAATTGACACATATCGAAGTTCAGGCGCTGGCGGACAGCATGTCAACAAGACAGAGTCTGCCATTCGCATTACTCACATTCCATCTGGAATTATTGTGGCTTGTCAAACGGAGCGCTCGCAAGTGCAAAATCGTGAAACTGCCATGAAAATGCTCTATTCCAAACTTGTGGAAAAGCAAGAGTTGGAAGAACTGGAAAAATTGGCGTCAATTCGCGGTGATGTAAAGAAAATTGAGTGGGGAAGTCAAATAAGGTCGTATGTTTTTTGCCCTTACACCATGGTCAAAGATCATCGAACTGGATTTGAAACTAGCGATGTTCAAGGCGTTATGAACGGCGATATTCAAGGGTTTATCAATGAATACCTTAAAAGGACAAGTGTGAAATCAAAGTGAAGTATTTGGAAATTGCAAAACAAAAATATGAACAGTTAAAAAGCAAGGAAAATGTGCTTATTCTTTCTGTTGAATCTTCGTGTGATGAGACTTCAATCGCACTGGTGAGAAATGGTAGAGAAGTCCTTTCGAATATCGTTTCTTCACAGATTGATATTCATAAACTCTATGGTGGGGTTGTGCCAGAAATTGCCTCTCGAAATCATATCAAAAATATCACAGGAGTTCTGGACGAAGCGCTGGAAAAAGCAGGAGTGACGCTCTCTGATATCGACGCAGTGGCAGTGACTTATGGTGCGGGACTTATCGGGGCTCTTCTTGTGGGAGTGAACTTTGCTAAGACACTTGCGTATTCACTCAAAGTTCCTCTTATTGCTGTAAGCCATGTGCATGGCCATATCGGAGCAAATTACATTTCTCATCTCGACCTTGAACCACCATTCTTGTGCCTTATGGTCAGTGGAGGTCACACTGCTATTATTGATGTTCAGGATTATTGCAAATTTAACCTTGTCGGCTCAACAGTTGACGATTCTGTGGGCGAATGTTTTGATAAAGTGGCTCGCGTTTTGGGACTTTCTTATCCTGGCGGACCAAATATTGACAGATTGGCAAAAGAAGGCAAAAATATCATTAAATTTAATTACAAAACGCCTCTCAAAGATTCTTATAACTTCTCTTTTAGCGGATTGAAAACGGCTGTTGTGAATTATGTTCATAATTGTGAGCAGAGAGGAGAAGAATTTTCAAAAGCGGACATTGCTTATTCTTTTCAAGAACTTGTCACTGACGAACTTTGCACAAAGACTATGCACGCTTGCAAGGAACTTGGGCAGACCAAATTGGTTATTGCAGGCGGAGTTGGAGCAAACTCTCGACTTCGTGAAAGGTTGCAAACTGAATGTGAAAAAAATGGCATAAAAGCATTTATGCCAGCACTTAAATTTTGCACAGACAATGCCGCAATGATTGGCTCGATTGCTTATTATTATATCAAGGCAGGAATAGGTTTTGCGGATTTGACTCTTACTGCAAAACCGACAGTCAGCATTTAAAATCAAAAGGAAGGAAAAAATTATGGAACTTTTGGCACCAGCAGGAAATTTTGAAAAATTTTTGACTGCATTGCACTTTGGAGCAGATGCAGTTTATTTGGCGGGCGGTCGCTTTGGACTTAGAGCATTTGCTGGGAATTTTTCTGATGAAGAGATGCGTGAGGCTGTCAAAATTGCACATGAAAAAGGGAAAAAAGTGTATGTGACACTTAACATCATTGCCAAAGACCAAGATTTTGTTGGCTTGGATGATTATCTCAATTTTTTGCAAGAAATCTCTGTTGATGCAGTGATTGTGGCAGACATCGGACTTTTGCAATTTGTAAGAAAATATGCCCCAAACCTTTGTGTTCATGTGAGCACACAAGCAAATATTATCAATTCTTATTCGGCGAATCTTATGGCTGAACTTGGTGCAAAGCGCTTGATTTTGGCAAGAGAATTAACTCTTGAAGAAATCAAAACCATTAGACAAAATGTCCCAAAGGAAGTGGAAATTGAAGTCTTTGTGCATGGAGCTATGTGCATGGCATACTCTGGCAGATGTCTGCTTTCAAACTATTTGACTGGCAGAGATTCCAACCATGGTGAATGTGTGCAGGCTTGCCGTTGGAAATATATGGTGAGAGAAGTTTCTCGTGAGGACGAAATGGAAGTCCAAGAAGATGAAAGAGGTTCGTATATCTTCAATTCCAAAGACCTCAATATGCTTGATTATCTTGGGCTTTTGAAAGATATTGGCGTGGATTCTGTGAAAATTGAAGGCAGAATGAAGTCACCATATTATGTTGCAACTGTTGTTAATGCATATCGTCAGGCGATTGATAGGTTGCCGAAAAAACCAACAAAAGAATTGCAAGATGAACTTCTTAAAGCAAGTCACAGACGCTATACAACAGGGTTTTATTTTAAAGATGAGAAAAAACAATACCTCGAAGACTCAATGCCTGTGCAAGAAAGTGAATTTGTGGCAGTTGTGAGTGCTGATGCAAAGGACGGCTTTGTGGAAGTGGAAATGCGTAACAAATTTTCAATTGGTGACATTTTAGAAATTTTGAGTCCAAATAAGAAAACTTTTAATAAAAAAATCAAAGTTAATAAAATTTTGGATTCTGACGGACTTGAAATTGAATCGGCAAAGAAAGTTCAAGAAAAAGTCAAAATACCTTGCAAGTTATCTTTAAAAAGAGGAGATATTTTGCGCCGATAATCATAAAAAATTAGTTAAAAATTTTTAACTTTATTTGACATATATGTTTGTGTGTGATATTATTAAACAGAGGTACGAAATGGCTCGAATGAATATTAACAATATCGAAAATGTTGAGGGAAAATATCACTTGATGTTTCTGGAAGGAAAAAATGTTGTGGAAAAAGCCAAAAATGATTTGCGTTATACTTGGTTTTCCTTGCTCTTATTTACAAGTCTTGTTTTGGTTTTTATTATCATCTCTGGATTTAATCTCTTTTATGTCGGTTTTATAGTGGTGTTTTTAATTTTCTTTATCGTCATGCTTGTCTATTTGTTGAGAACAAAACGAAAGGGCATGAAGCAATGTATATATGCTGTTACAAACTCGCAGTCAAGCGAAATAGTGGCAAAGCAAGTTGATAAACGCAATGTAAATAAAGCAGTTGTCAAAGATAAAGTTCAAAATTTGGACAAAAACTTGAAATAAAACACAAACATCACCATTTTATTGGTGCAAGTACGCAATTTAAGATGATAAGAAAAATTAAGGGGCAAGTTAAGCCCTTTTTTGCTTGTGTTTTTTCTAATATTTTGCTATTATATACACAATATAACAATTTGTTCTTGGTGTTTGAAACCTAGCACAAATTTTTTTGGGAGAAAATATGATTACTGATACAGAATTAAAACAAAAATGGTTTAAATTTTTTGAAAGTCACGGATTCAAACGCATTGAATCTGCTTCTATTTTGCCAGAAAATGATCCAACAGTGCTTTTTACAACTGCTGGAATGCATCCGCTTGTGCCTTATCTTTTGGGAACGAAGCATCCTGCTGGCGATAAAATTTGTGATATTCAACGATGTCTTAGAACAAATGATATTGATAGCGTTGGAGATGAAAGTCATTTGACAAGTTTTGAAATGCTTGGAAACTGGTTCTTGGGCGAGTGTGACAAGGAAAAGATGATAAGATATTCATATGAATTTTTGACAAGTCCAGAGTATCTTGGAATTGACAAATCGCGCCTTGCTGTCTCTGTGTTTGCTGGCGATGAGACCGCTCCAAAAGATGAACTCGCTTACAAGACTTGGAAAGACTGCGGAATTGAACAGGTTTTTTATCTTCCAAAAGAGCATAACTGGTGGGCACTTGGTGGCGGAGTTGGACCTTGTGGACCTGATACTGAAATGTTTTATGATACAGGAAAGCCAAAATGCTGTGAAAAGTGTTCTCCTGCTTGTGATTGTGGAAAATATCTTGAAATTTGGAACGATGTTTTCATGCAATTTAAAGTGGAAAAAGAAGGAGAACAAGCTAAACTTCTTGCTCGTCCAAATATTGACACTGGAATGGGCTTGGAAAGAACAGTTGTTGTTTTGAATGGACTTAAAAGTGTTTATGATGCGGGAATATTTAAAACAGTGATTGATTTTATCGGCACAAAGGCAAAAGTGCCTTATCTTGAAAATGAAGTTTCTAAACGCTCTTATCGCATTATTACTGACCATTTGCGTTCGTCAATGTTTATTTTGGGTGATGCAAGAGGAGTGATTCCATCTAATGTTGGGCAAGGCTATATTTTGCGTAGATTTATTCGTCGTGCAGTGAATTGCGCAAGAAATATTGGGTTCGACACAAAATTTTTTGCCGACATTATTGATTTGTATGTCGATAAACATGGCGATGATTACAGCGATGTTAAGGCGAACAGAGAGTTTATTAAAGAAGAACTTGCAAAAGAAGTTGAAAAATTTTCCAAAGCACTTGAAGAAGGACACAAAGAGTTTGAAAAAGTGCTCGCTGGTATTGAAAAACACAAACAATTTGCTTCTTTGAAGGGCGAAGTTGTGGAGAATGTCATCTCTGGAAAAGCGGTGTTTAGACTTTATGACACATTTGGATTTCCTTTTGAACTCACAAGAGAACTTGCTTCTGAAAGAGGTTATGATGTTGATGAAGAAGGATTTAAAAAGGCTTTTGCAGAACATCAGGAAAAGAGCAGAACTGCCAGTGCAGGTGTCTTTAAAGGTGGACTTGCAGATGGTTCATATGAAAGTGCAAAGTTGCACACTGCAACGCATTTGATTATGGCAGGACTTAGAAAAATGTTTGGTCCACAAGTTATGCAAAAAGGGTCAAATATCACACCAGAACGACTTAGAATCGACTTTAATCTTGACCATAAAATGCTTCCAGAAGAAATTGAAACCTTGGAAAAGTTTGTAAACGACGCCATTGCCAGAGAAATTGAAGTGACTTGTGAAGAGATGAGCGTTGCTGATGCAAAAAATAGTGGAGCAGTTGGAGTGTTTGACAGCAAATATGGAGATGTTGTCAAAGTGTATTCAGTTGGCGATGTTTCAAAAGAAATTTGTGGAGGTCCTCACGCTAAAAATACTCGTGACTTGCACCATCTCAAAATTGTTAAAGAGGAAAGTTCTTCAAGTGGTATTCGCAGAATAAAAGCAATTTTGGATTAACCTTTGCATTGACAATTGATGCAATGTATGATATAATAAACATATGAAAGGAGGTTGCTATGGCTCAGGGAACAATCAGAAAAGGTTTTTTCTTCTATTTTGGTTTGTTTGTTCTGCTTCTCATTTCAATATTTATGATTTGTTTGGTAGTTATGATGTTTAATCCTGGGAAACCTGTGTTGTGGATGCAATATTTTACTGGCAATGAGCATTATTATGTTGCAAAAACAACTGATGGAAATGTGATTGATTATAATTCTCTTACAAACATCGAAATTGATTGTGGTTATGCTCAGGTTGCTGTGCAAAGGAATAAGCAATACAACGAAAACGGTATCCATATTTTTAATAATGCAAAAGGTTTTTCTGCGGCATCAAACGCAGTGGACTTCGGTTATACGACCACATTGTCTGGAACGACACTTAAAATTGAACTTACAGAACCAAACGGTTTCTTGTATTTTTCAAAGGACATTCAAATTGTCTTGAACTCTAATGTTGAAACCAGTTTTTCTTATGACAATATCAAACTTTCAGTTAACACTATTGATGGAAATGTGGTTCTTGGAAACGCTTCATATGGCGCAGAAGAATTTAACCTTGCTGGACTTGATGTAAAAACCAAAGGAAAAGGAAATATTCTTGTGGGTGCTCAATTCAACGCATCAAATTTAACCACTTTGTCTTTGGAAAGTGAAGAGGGAGTCATTTCTTCTTTAAGAGATGTGACTTATGAGACTGGAAAGACTGCAAAAGGATTTTATGCAAAGTGCGATGCCAAAATTGTGACAAACAAAGGTAGAGTTAATCTTGGCATTGTGAACATTCCTACTCACAATCTTTCAATTACTTGCAAAAAAGGTGACATCGCAATTGATATTATAAAAGCAAATGACACCAATGTTTCTTGTGTGCAAGGAAACTATAAGTTTGGCAAGATTTACGGCAATTTGGACTATACCAATTCAGAAGACACAATTATCTCTCCAAATATTATGGCAGATTATATCAGTGGAAATTTTAGACTTACAACTGATGGTGATGTTGACGCAGAACCTGATATCAATTTTAAAGAAGTGCAAGGGAACATCGTTCTGTTTGCAGACAAAGGCAGACTTATTGTGAAAAAAGCACATGGTGCAATTGATGTTATCAGTGCAAATCAGTTGGTTGTTGATATTATTGTTGCTGATGACAAACTTTCAGAAAGCACAATCTCTATCGATAATGAAGCCGGAGAGGTTAAACTCGGATTTTTGGGCTCGGTTTCTGGAAATGTTATTGTAAGAACGAATACTGCAAGTTTAACTTTCAATGTCACAAGTGTTGCCAAATTTGTTGCAGATAGTTTTGTAAATGATAATACTGAAACTAATCGCTTGGCTGATGATAAGATTTCTGTTAGCCATGGACTTAGCGGACAGCAGTCAAAAAATCCACTTACTGTTGACGGCACAAGTGCAATTTCTGGGAATATCAAAGTTGTGACAAACAGAAATGTTGCTTTCAATTTGGTGTCCGTGGAAACTCTTGTTGCTTAAATTGTTTTTGTAAGAAGAAAATCGGCGTAATGGCCGATTTTTTGTTTGAGAAAAAAAGTCGGTTGTTATATAATTATATCGTTAAAGCTTAGAGGAGGCATAATTATGTGGGTTTATATTTTGCTTGCAGTTTCGATTGCTGTTGGTGTGATTGGCGTTGTTGTCAGTTTAAAAACACGCCATGAAAGCAAATTGTCAAAGGAAGACAAGAGTGATATAGTGGACAGTTTTAATAATAACATCGAATTTATTAGTAAAAGTTTAAGCGAAAATCAAAAGGCGGGCAATGAGGTGATTTTGCAAACACTCAAAACTTTCCAAGATAATCTTTCCAATAATCACGAATCGTTGGAGAAGAGAGTTATGGAACTTATCAAACAGTTGGACGAGCGTATGCAAAACATCAGTAAAATGCAAGAAGAAAAACTGGAAACAATCAGACAGTCAACTGAAAAACAACTCAAAAGTTTGCAAGATGACAACAATAAACAACTTGATAAGATGCGTGAAACTGTGGACGAAAAATTGGCGAAGACGATAAACGAACGCTTCGACCAAAGTTTCAAATTACTTTCAAATCAACTCGACACTGTCTATAAGTCTTTGGGCGAGATGCAGAACATTGCCACAGATGTTGGAAGTTTGACAAAAATGCTTTCCAATGTCAAAACAACTGGTATTTTTGGAGAAATTCAACTTGGTGCTATCTTTGACCAAATTTTGACAAAAGACCAGTATGAAACCAATTTTGTGACTTCTGACAGTCGCGACCCTGTGGAATATGCCATCAAACTCCCTGGGCAAAGTGAGGGTGAGTTTGTTTACTTGCCAGTGGATTCGAAATTTCCTTATACTGTTTATAGTGACCTTCAAACGGCCTATGAAAACAACGATTTTGAGGCAGTAAAACAGAAGAAAGACCACTTAAAAGCCACAATTAAGGGCATGGCCAAAGATATTCAAACAAAATATATTTATCCGCCAAAGACGACCAATTTTGCTGTCATGTTTTTGCCTGTTGAAGGACTTTATGCCGAAGTTGCAAAAATGGGGTTGATTGAACAGTTGCAAAAAGACTATAATGTCACAATTGCAGGCCCAACGACTATGAGTGCACTTTTGAATAGTCTTCAAATGGGATTCAGGACTCTCGCAATCCAAAAGAAATCAGGTGAAGTTTGGAAAATTTTGGGGGCAGTTCGCACTGAGTTTGAAAGATTTTCTGCCATTGTTGAAAAAATTCAAAAACAATTTGACTCCACAAGTCAAGATTTTGACAAACTTGTCGGA
This sequence comes from Candidatus Caccovivens sp., assembly GCA_051888935.1. Taxonomy (GTDB): domain Bacteria; phylum Bacillota; class Clostridia; order Christensenellales; family UBA1242; genus Caccovivens. The sequence goes on from JBJFCL010000038.1 coordinate 11,445, forward strand.
ACTAGAACACGACTTTTGGCAAGTAAACTTAAATCTGTTGAAAAATTGGAGGCGGGAGAGTCAAAAAAAGTTCTGGGACTTGATGATATTGTTGAAGATTAATTATCGAAAAAAAGAACGAATTTTCGTTCTTTTTTATATGGTGCTGGTGGTGGGAGTCGAACCCACACGTCCTTTCGAACTCAGGATTTTAAGTCCTGTGCGTCTGCCATTCCGCCACACCAGCACGTCGCAAGCATCGCTCTTGCTTATTTTTGCCCTGTCGGTCAAAAAGTTACGCCTTAACGCTCGCTTGCTCCTTAATCCCCAAAAATGACGGTGCATTTTCGGAGGGACCCCAATGATTTTGCAAGCATCGCTCTTGCTTATTTTTGCCCTGTCGGTCTTGCTTATTGTCAATTTTTATTGCTTATTTTGTTTGACAAATATTTTAAAAATAAAAGGCGTGATTTTACACACGCCTTATGGAGGTACCACCCGGATTTGAACCGGGGAATAAAGGTTTTGCAGACCTTTGCCTTACCACTTGGCGATGGTACCAAGATTCCTCTTGAATTGGAACGTTTTAAATATATCATATTATGTTTCATTTGTCAAACTTTTTTAACAAAATTATATTTCTTAATAATGTTTATGTAAAAAAAGTTGTTTATGATTTTAGAAAATATGATATATTTTTGGGAATTTTTTATAAAATGCGTAAAAACGCTTGATTTTTTCCTTTTTATTTGGTATATTATTAAAGCATTTGAAAAAAGTGTATACCATTAAATATGCGGGAATGGCTTAGTGGTATAGCGCAGCCTTGCCAAGGCTGAGGTCGCGGGTTCGATCCCCGTTTCCCGCTCCAAAAGAAAGAACTGCGCTTGTGATTAGCGCAGTTTTTTTTGTTTAATGAGCGACCTATCTCTGAGTGAAGGTTATTTAATTTTTGTAAAAATATGGGAGAGTCTATGGAAAATAAAATTTGTCAAAGTTGTGGCATGCCAATTGTTTCAAATAAACAACTTGGATTAAACAAAGACGGCACTTTGAATCATGATTATTGCAAGTATTGTTATGAGAATGGAGAATTTATCGACAAGGTTTCTATGGAAGAATACATCGAGATGTGTGCACAATATGGTGCACAAGCGGGTATGAGCAATGAAGAGATGAGAAAATATTGTTTAAAATTATTTCCAACACTTAAAAGATGGAAACGATGATGATTGTTGCCATGTAATTTTGAACTTTATCAAGTATTGACATTTTGTCCTTTTAATGTTAAAATGCAAGAAGGAGTAAGTTATGAGAAGTTATAAAAATTCAAGCGATGTTGTGGAAGCATTATTAAATATTGAACCTGTTGATTTGAAATCAAAAAATACTTCCAATAAAGACGCCGTTAAGTTTTGTAGAGAAGTTTTAACAGTTTTGATGGGTTGTGAAAATTTGTATTTCAATGAAACCGAGCAAATGCATATTTCAGATGCTTTAAAATTTATAGGTTGTGCAACATATAAAAATGTAGCAATTCAGTTTATAGATTATGACACAAAAACTTTGGGTGACATTATAGAAAAACCGAATAGTATTGAACTGCCTTTGGAAATTTTCACACACCTAATTGATACAAAACCTGATTCTTTTAGTTATGGTTTAAGAGAAGCATTGGGTGGAGAAAAAAATATTTGTTGGGTTTCTCGTTGGCTTTCTGCACAAGAAAAAGCCGATAATAAAATTGTAGAAACTAATAAAAAAGAAAAAATTGAAAAAAAAGATGTTGAATATTATAAAAATGTACGAGAAGCTGTGGAAGCTTTGCTGGAAATTGAACCTGTTGATTTGAAATCAAGAAATACTTCCAATGAAGATGCTGTTAAGTTTTGTAGAGAAGTTTTGACAGTCTTGATGGGTTGTGAAAATTTGAATTTTAATGGAACAGAACAAATGTATATTTCCGATGCTTTAAAGTCCATAGGTTGTGTGAAATATAAAAATGCAGCAAATCAGTTTAAATCTAATAAAACGGAAACCATTGGATGTATTTCAGAAAAACCTAATAGTATTGAATTTCCTTTGGAATGTTTTACACGACTAATCGATGCAGACCAAGATACATTCAGTTATGGATTGAGTAAAATTCTAGATGGTGGAGAAAAGCATAGTTGGGTTGCTAGTTGGCTGTCTGCACAAGAAAAAGCTGATAATAAAATAGTTGAAACTAATAGAAATAGATCATAAAGAGATTAAGATGCTGTTTATGAATATAAAAAACTCTATAAAATGATTATAGAGTTTTTTCTTTTTTAAGTTTGTTCTGCTGTTTTAGTGCCAATCAATTGGAGTTTTTCCATGTGTGACAAGAAAGTTGTTTGTCTTTGAAAAAGGCTTTGAACCGAAAAATCCTCGATATGCTGAGAGTGGACTTGGGTGAGGTGATTTTATGACAAGATGTTGTTTACTGATTTCTGGGGCAAAATCTTGCGCATTTGAGCCCCATAAAATGAAAACCATAGGGTCTTCTCGTTTTGACAGCTGTTTTATTATTTCATTCGTAAAAATTTCCCAACCTTTTCCGCGGTGGCTGTTTGCTTGTCCGCGTCTGACGGTTAAGCTTGTGTTGAGAAGAAGCACTCCTTGCTTTGCCCAGCGCAAAAGATTGCCAGAGCGGTCACACTTGATGCCTAAATCATCTTCAATTTCATTGTAGATATTCACAAGTGAAGGTGGCAGTTCCACGCCGTCTTGCACCGAGAATGCCAGTCCATGTGCTTGATTTGGTTCGTGATATGGGTCTTGTCCAATGATGACCACTTTGACATCTTCATATTTTGTTGCGTTTAGTGCTGTGAAGATGTTTTCCATTGTTGGATAAATTGTGTGTGTGGAATATTCCTCTTCCAAAAATTGTTGAAGTTGTTTGAAATAAGGTTTTTCAAATTCATCTTTTAAAAGGTTTGCCCAATTTTTTGTTATTCTTATCATGATTTAATTTTAACATAGTTTATGGCAAATTCAAAATATATTTTATTATAAATATACTTTAAATTTTTTAAATATTTTGTTGACTTTAATATAAAAAATTTTGTATTATTGATGCATAGGATTGGAGAAAAATAATGGATATTTTTGAAAAAGTTCGTGGAGAACACAACTATACACAAGCAAAATCAGCGGGGATTTACCCTTATTTTCATGCACTTTCAAGCGGGCAGGACACAGAGGTTGTTATGGAAGGTCATAACACCATTATGATCGGCTCAAACAACTATCTTGGACTGACAAGTGACCCTCGCGTGATTGATGCAGGTGTTAAGGCTTTGAAAAAGTATGGCACTGGCAACAGTGGTTCAAGATTTTTGAATGGAACGCTTGATATACACAAAGAATTGGAAGCAGAACTTGCCAAATTTTTGCATAAAGAAGCAGTTATGACTTTTAGTACTGGTTTTCAAAGCAATCTTGGGATTTTAAGTGCCATTGCAGGAATGCACGATGTGATTGTTTGTGACAAAGAAAATCATGCGTCTATTTATGATGGTTGTAAACTTTCTTATGCTCAAATGGTGAGATATAAGCATAGTGACATGGTCGACTTGGAAGAAAAACTTAAAAACATTCCAAATGATAGAGGAATTTTGATTGTTACTGATGGCGTGTTTAGCATGAGTGGTGAAATCTGTAAGTTGCCTGAGATTTGTGCACTTGCAAAAAAATATGGAGCACGCGTGATGGTTGATGACGCACATGGCTTGGGTGTGCTGGGCAAAGGTGGTCGCGGAACGGCTGAGTATTTTGGACTGGAAGATGAAGTTGATATCTATATGGGAACATTCTCAAAATCTTTGGCAAGTTTGGGCGGTTATATGGCGTCTTCACAGGAAGTTGTGGATTATGTTATGCACACTTCTCGTCCTTATATTTTTAGTGCAAGTATAACTCCTGCTTCTGTGGCGTGTGCGCTTGAAAGTTTGCATATTTTGGAAAATGAACCTCAACGCGTCAAAGCGCTTTTGGATATTTCACAATATATGCGTGATGGACTTAAAAAACTCGGAATTAAAATTATTGACAGCATAACTCCAATCATTCCTATTTATGTTTATGAAGACGAAAAAGCTTTTGTTGCTTGCAAGATGTTGTTGGAGAGAGGTGTTTATGTGAACCCTGTCATCTCTCCTGCCACTCCAAAAGGTATGGCTCTTTTAAGAACATCGTACACAGCAACTCACACAAAAGAACAAATGGATAAGGCTACGAAAGCAATCAAAGAGGTTTTAGATTTGTTGCAAGTGAATTAAAAAAATATGCATTGTGCATATTTTTTTGTTGATTATATAATTAAATAAAAAGCCACAATTGTGACTTTTTTATTATTTGCTTGATTTTGCATCGTTTAACAATTTTGCAAAGTGGGCTTTCTTTCTGTTTGCAGAATTTGCATGAATGACATTTTCTCTGGCAGCGCTGTCAAGTCTTGATGCGAGTTCTTTGTAAACTTCTTCGCTCTTGTTGACATCTTCTGACAAAGTAGCCTTAAACTTTTTTTCATAAGTCTTGATTTCTGACTTTATAGAGTTGTTTGATGCTCTTCTTTCTCTTTCAATCAAAACTCTTTTCTTTGCTGATTTAATGTTTGCCATGTCTTTCTCCTTCAAAGTTCTCTAAATTACCGATGTATTATATCATAACTATTTACAAAAATCAACTTATTTTTTAATATTTTTTGGACATATTTCTTTTATGTTAGATTTGATTGATGAATGTGGTCATGACCTTGCTTCTTGTGGTTATGAAACAATAGCGCTTTCGCCTTTTAATATGACTGCGAGTAAGCTTTTTGTTGACTCTCGCCAAAAAGCGAATGATTTGGGCTTTGATATGGGACATTATTTTATTTTGAATGCTCCAAAACTCAACCTGTTAATGAGAGAACATAGGGATTTTTTGTTAGCAGAGGTCAAAGTACGATTGAAATTTCTTTTTAAAACAAACAAAATAAAAAAGAAAGATAGAATTTTGTTTGTTGGAATTGGAAACCCATTGCTTCCCGCTGACAGTTTTGGTCCATTGGTGGTAAATAAAATTAAAATTGAACCATTTAAAAAGAATAATAACTTCTTTAAACTCTCTCCAAATACCTTTACGAATACCGGTTTTAATGCTTACGATATAATTAAAATTGTTGTGGAAACTTATGACATTTCGGCGGTTGTCCTTTTTGATAGTCTTGCAACAAATAATATAGGAAGGTTGGGGACTTCTGTGCAGTTTAACGATGCAGGTTTGACTCCTGGAAGCGCTATGAACAATTTTGGTCTTCCAATAAATAGAGAAACGCTCCATGTTCCTTGTCTTGCCGTTGGCGTGCCTATGATGATATCGTCACTTGCATTTGGTCAAAAGAAAGAGATTGTGTTTACTGAAAAAGATGTGATAGAAAAGGTGGAGTTTTTATCCAGTTTGATTGCAGATGTGATTAATGAAATTTTTTAAAACAAAATCATCTTTTTAAGCATATATAATATATGTGAAAAATGTTCTTTTGATAGATAGTGGAAGTGGTGGGGTCAATATTTTGAAAGAGTGTGTGAAAGTGTGCCCATGTGCCAATTTTTTGCTGTTTTGTGATGATAAAAATTTACCTTATGGGGACAAAAGCAAGGACGAACTGATTGAGTTGACACTTCAAAACTTACGAACGATAGTAAAGTTTTTTGAGTTTGATATTGTGATTTTGGCTTGTAACACTTTGACTTCCACTTGTATTGAGAAATGCCGAGAAGAATTTCCGTCTGTTATTTTTATTGGAACTGAGCCTGCTGTTAAGTGTGCAATAAAAGAATTTGAACCGAAAGATATCCTTGTGCTTGCCACACCTGCAACATTGAAATATAACAAACTTGTTGCAGAGGAAACTGGACTTCAACTTAAAGCGATGTCGACACTTGCCAGCGATATTGACAATAATCTTGATAATTTCAGCATTTTAGAGAATAAAATAAGAAACGAATTTGTTGATGTCTCTTGCAAAGCAGTTGTGCTTGGATGTACGCATTATTTGGCGGTCAAAAATATCTTGCAAGAGATTTTTCCAAAAGTAAAAATTTTTGATAGTGCAAATGGTGTGGCAAGGCGATTAAAATCTTTTGTTGGAGGCGGAATGCAAAACTATCAAGTGCAAATTATGACCAGTCGTGGCGATGATTTTTTGAGTAAGTTGATATATTTTTATTTGAAAGAGTGAGTTTGAATTGCAGTATCTCATTTTTGACTAAAAAAAGAAATGGCAATTGTCATTTCTTTTTTTTAGTAGCGTTTATGCTTCAAAAAGTTTGGAATTTAAAAATGCAGGTTCACAAGTAATGTTTATTCCAAGTCTTTTGAGAGTTTTCTCTTCTGTTGGAGATAAAATATATGTGCAATGTGCTTCGCAAGACCTTAGCTTAGTGATTTGCTCCATTGCTCTCTTTGCTTTTTCATTTTTGCCTGAACAAATTGAAAGTGCAACCAAAACATCGTCTACGGATAGAACACAACTTGTTGAATTGAGAATTTTTGTGCGATATTCGACGATTGGCATGAGTATATCATCTGTTATGACATCAAAATCGTCTCCAAGACCTGCAAGGGTGCGTAGAGCATTTAATATTACTGCACCAGAAGCAGACACAATGTTTTTTGTTTTACCTGTGACGATTTCTCCGTTTGGAAGTTCAAGCGCAACACATGGATACCCACTGTTTTTGGCAGTGGCTTTTGATATCTCTATAACAGGAAGAAGTTTGTCGGTGGCTTTCGCTTCGCTTACGAGGAATTTGTTGCGTTCCAAAGTCTCAAAATTTGCTTGACCGCGTTTGAAATCGCATTCGGCTCTATAATATCTTCTTAAAATTTCTTTTTTTGATGCTAATGCACAAAGTTTGTCGTCAGTTATTGCTGATGCAATCATGTTGACACCCATGTCTGTTGGTGACTTGTAAATTTCTTTCTTTGTTATTTTGTTTAAGATGTTCTGCAATACTGGAAATACCGCAATGTCACGATTGTAATTGACCGCAAGTTCACCATAGGCATTGAAGTGGAATGGGTCAATTTGGTTGACATCTTGAAGGTCGGCCGTCGCTGCTTCATAGGCGATATTTACTGGGTGTTTGAGAGGCAAGTTCCAAACTGGAAAAGTTTCAAATTTGGCGTATCCTGCTTTCACTCCGCGTTTGTATTCATGATAAAGCTGAGAAAGGCAAGTGGCAAGTTTTCCGCTGGAAGGGCCAGGAGCAGTTACGACGACAAGTGGGCGAGTGGTTTCAATGAAAGGGTTTGCTCCATAACCTTCATCTGAAACAATTGTGTCCACTTCATTTGGATATCCTTTTGTGTAGTTGTGAAAATATACGCGCTCTCCGCGTTGTTCAAGTTTTTTACCGAACTTTGTGGCGCTTGGTTGACCTTTGTATAAGGTTATAACAAATGCGGAAATATATAAGCCTAGTTCTCTCATATTGTCCACAAGACGCAAAACCTCATTGTCATAAGAAAGACCAAGGTCGGCACGAATTTTATTCTTTTCAATGTCGTTTGAACTAATGCAGAAAATGATTTCTGCTTTGTCTTTCATCTTTTGAAGCAATTTGATTTTTATGTTTGGGTCAAAACCTGGTAGAACTCTTGAAGCGTGCAAATCATCGAAAATTTTACCGCCAAATTCAAGATAAAGTTTGTTGTGAAATTTCTTTATTCTCTTGTTGATATTTTCTGACTGTAATTTGAGATAAAGCTCGTTGTCAAATCCAATTTTTGTTTCAATGTTGGATTTTGTGTTTGAGGTTGTATCCTCTTTTTTTGATTTTTTAAACATAATTTTCTCCTATGCACTTATTTTAACTCATTTCTTGCAAAATTCATAATTTTTTAACAAAGTTTACGCGTATTTTTTTATATTTTTAATACAAAATAATGACATGGATTTGACGACGCTGTATTATATCATTCCTGCAATTTTTGTTTTGTTGCTGGTTTTTCCAGTTTTTGTTGAGGTAAGAGCATCTTTTAATCCGCTCTACAATCGCGGAGTGATTGCTTTGTTTGTTATGAAAAAGAAGATTCTTTATTATATTTTTTCTTTTCATGGCAAGTATATTGAACTGCAAAATGAAAATGAAACACAAAGGCAAGAGTTGCAATTTGATAGTCCTCAGTTTGCAGTTATGGAAGAATTTGGCAAGCAGATTAAGGACAAAATTAGACTGAAAAAGTTGTATGTCTTTTACAACATTGGAACGGGCGACGCATATACAAGTGCTCTTCTTTGTGGATTCTTAAATCAATTTTTGACACAATTCTTTTTGTTTTTGAAAAGTCGAAAACCAACGGCGTCTTTATGTGTCTATGACACAGTTTCTTACAATAAAGAAACTTGTGAAGTGGCTGGGATTGTGCAGATTTCAATTTCTTTTTTTGATGTTGTATATTCTTATATCTATTCGACCATATTAACAAAAAAGAACTGAAATTATGCCATATATGGTGTAATATTCAACATACCACACAAGTTGTGGTGTAATATGCTTTGAATGGAGGGGAATATGAGAGATTATTCAAATTCACAGTCAATCAATGACTTAATTTCAAGTGCTATGGACAAAATCAAAACACTGGTGGATTCGAGCACTATTGTTGGCGACAGCATCACAACGCCAGATGGCACTGTGATGATTCCTATTTCAAAGGTCACTGTTGGCTTTGTTGTTGGCGGTGGAGAGTATGCTGACCTTTCTGCAAGACGAGTAGCAAATCATTTTCCAATGAGCGGTGGTTCAAGTGGTGGCATGAGTGTCAGTCCAGTTGGATTTTTGATAATGAGACAAGATGGAGAAGTGGATTTTGTCAATGTTGAAAACAAGTCGCTCTATCAAACGATGCTCAATATGTTTAATTCTCTTCTTGCAAAACTGGAAAAGGAGCAAAAGGAAGATGCAGAAGCTGAATAAAGTTTTTAAAACTATCACTATTTTGTTTTTGTGTTTCGCATTTCTCTTTTTGGGTGTGACAGGACAATGTTTGCAATTTGCAAAGGCTTACTCAACTTCCGCAAGATCTGCTGTGGTGCTTGAAACTTCAACCAAACGAAAATTGTTCGCTCAAAACGAAAATCAAAAACTTCCAATGGCAAGCACAACCAAGATTATGACTGCCATAACTGCCATCGAAAACTGCTCCGATTTGGACGAAAAGTTTGAAATTTCCAAGAAAGCAGTGGGGGTGCCTGGAACTTCACTCTATTTGCGTGAGGGAGATGTTTACAGCACTCGTGACTTGTTGTATGCTCTGATGCTTATTTCGGGAAACGATGCTTCTGTTGCCATTGCAGAACATGTGGCAGGTTCGACAAGTGAATTTGTTACAAAAATGAACGAGCTTGCAAAGAAGATTGGCGTCAAAAACACTCACTTTGCCAACACTCATGGCCTTGATGCTGATGGCCATTACACCACTGCTTATGATTTGGCAGTCATTACTGCTTACGCTCTTGAAAACGACACTTTTAGAGAAATTGTAAGCACAAAAAACACCAAAATAACAAATGGCGAAGGTGAAAACAGATATTTAAAAAACAAGAACAAACTGCTCAACACTTTGGAAGGTTGCATTGGCGTTAAAACTGGTTTTACAGATGATGCTGGCAGATGCTTGGTGTCTGCGATTGAAAAAAATGGCATGAGATTGGTTTGTGTGGTCTTGAATTGTGGGCCAATGTTTGAAGAAAGTGCAACTCTTCTCAAAGCGTGCAGTGAAGATTATGCTCTCTATGACCTGACAGCAATGTATGATTTTGACGACATTGTGAATGTTTTGAATGGTCGAGAAGATACGGCTAAAATTGGCACTTTTGAACATTTTTATTATCCTCTTACTAAAAAGGAAAAAGAACACTTGAATTTTGTTTACACTTATCCGAAAACTTTGGATGCTCCAATGAAAAATAACAGCGAAATTGGAAAGGTGGAAATATTTTTGGGTAATGACTTGCTATTTTCTGAAAAAATCTTTACAATAGAAGAAGTAAAAGCAAAGTCAACACTACAAAGAATGCAAGATTTTTTCGCAAATTGGTAAATTTTGAAATTCTCTGTTTGTGTATTGACAAATAGAGAATTTTTTTGGGTTAAAAATTTTTGAATAATCTGGGAAATTCTCTAAGAGTATCAAAACGGAGTTTCTTATGAGAATTAACAAATTTTTGAGTGCGTGCGGATTGGCTTCAAGAAGAAAATGTGAGGATTTGATCAAAGATGGCAGAGTTACTGTCAATGGTGAAACTGTGCAAAATCTCGGACTTTCTGTCAATGAAAAAAAAGATGTTGTTGAAGTTGATGGCAAGGTTGTGACTCTTCCAAAGGAATTTGTGTATTTAAAATTCAACAAACCAAAGGGATATGCGTGCACTGCCAGTGATGAAAAAGGAAGAAAAACCATTTTTGACCTTGTTCAAAGCGATTTGCGTTTGTTTAATGTTGGAAGACTGGACTATGACACTGAGGGGCTTTTGTTTTTGACAAATGATGGCGATTTTGCCAATCTTGTAACTCACCCTAAATTCCACTTTGAAAAGGAATATATTGTCACTGTGGAAGGAGAAATGAAAGAGGGTGATTTGGCTGTTTTGAGACGCGGTGTTGTGGAAAACGGCGTAAGAATGCCAAGTGCAAAAGTTAAACTCTTGGGATTTGATGGAAAATTTAGCAAAGTCTCTGTTGTTATTGATGAGGGACAAAACCATCAAGTAAGGCGTATGTTTGAGGCTATTGGCAAGAGCATAAAACTTTTGAAGCGTGTGCGCATTGGAAATGTGCATCTTGGTGGGCTTTATCGCGGAAAAACAAAACCTATGACAGAAGAAGAGATTGCCTTTTTTAAAGAGGCTGTCTATGAGTAGGGTTGCGATTGTTGGAGCGGGGGCATCAGGTCTGTGTTTGGCTGGACTTTTGGCCAAGCGTGACGAAGATGTTGTTGTGTTTGACAAAAATGAAAAAGTTGGCAAAAAACTCTTTATCACTGGCAAGGGGAGATGCAACATCACAAACCTTTGTCCACCTGACGAATTTTTGCAAAATGTTGTGCGAGGTGAAAAGTTTTTGCGCTCGGCAATTTATGGATTTACGAGCAGTGATTGTGTGCAATTCTTTGAGGATTTGGGACTTAAAACCAAACTGGAACGAGGAAATCGTGTCTTTCCTGAAAGTGATAAGTCGAGTGATGTTATAAAGGCGTTGGAGAGGCATTGTCGTGGTGTGAAGTTTTGTTTGAACGAAAATGTCCGCGATGTCATAAAAGAAGATGACGGCTTTCAAGTTGTGACAACAAGTGGAAAACATCATTTTGACAAAGTTGTCATTGCAACGGGTGGAAAAAGTTATTCTGCCACTGGAAGTACTGGTGATGGCTATGCGATTGCAAGAAAGTTTGGGCATACGATTGAAGATATTGTGCCAGCACTTTGTCCAATTAAAATCAACGATAAATTTATCAAAAGTTTGCAAGGTATTTCGCTAAAAAATGTGGCATTAAATGTCATGGCTGACGGAAAGAAGTTCAATTTTTTTGGAGAAATGTTGTTCACTGATTGTGGCATTTCTGGGCCGATTGTTTTGACTGCTTCAAGTTTTGTCAATAGATGCAAAAATGTCAAACTTTCACTGGATTTTAAACCTGCTCTATCTGAAAAACAACTTGATGCTCGGCTTCTTCGCGAGTTTGAACAAAACAAGAACAAAGATTTGAAAAATGTTTTGAAAAACCTTTTGCCAAAAGCAGTTGCTGACATCTTTTCGGAGGCTGTGTCGCTTGATGAAAACAAGAAAATACATGACATTACCAAAGCGGAAAGAGAACAATTGATTTGTGGCTTGAAAAATTTTAATTTGACTTATGGTGGATTGTACCCACTTGACAGTGGGATTGTCACAAGTGGTGGAGTTTGTTTGAAAGAGGTCAATCCTAAAACATTTGAAAGCAAATTGCAAAAGGGACTTTACTTTTTGGGCGAAGTGCTTGATATTGATGCCTTGACTGGTGGATTTAATCTGCAAATTGCATGGGCAACGGCTCAGTCTTGTGCGAGAAATTGGGAATAAAATGTTTTTATATTTTGCAAATTAAACGCTAAAAATTATGGAATAAGGAGAAAAATTTATGCTTTTGTGGCTGGCTAGAATATTATTGTGGATACCATTTTCCATTATGCATCCAACTATCATAAAGGGCAAGAAAAATTTGCCAAAAGGAAAGGCTGTGCTTTCGTGTAACCATCGCTCAAATTGGGATATTGTGCTCTATTATTTAAACACTCGTCAACGCCTTAAAATTATGGCTAAAAAAGAACTTTTTAAAAACAAATTTTTTGGCTGGATTTTAAGGCACCTTGGTGGGATTCCTATTGACAGAGATGCAAATGACATAAACGCCATTAAGACTTGCATGAAAGCACTTAAAGATGACAAGAAATTGTTTGTTTTTCCAGAAGGAACAAGACTTAAAAACGAAGAGGAAATTTTGGGCGAAACAAAGAGTGGAATGGCTATGATTGCCATAAAAACAAAGACACCGATTGTTCCAATTTGGACATCAAGAAAACCAAAATTGTTTAGATTTAGCAAATATACCATTGGTCAGCCGTTTGAACTCTCTGAGTTTTATGGGCAAAAACTAGATGAAGAAACCTTGGAGCGTGCCAACAAAATTGTGCGTGAAAAGATGCTTGAAACAAGAGAGTTGTCATTAAAAAAGAAAAAAAATAAACAAAAATAGAAAGAAAGTTTGTTGCTTTCTTTTTTATTTCAAAAAAAAGTGAAAATGTTTTCAGGTTTGAGTTACTGCTCTTTTATTTATTTTTGAAGCAATGTAAATTTTATTGACTTTTGCTCTCTTTTTTGTTATATTTGTTTTTGAAAATTGTGGGCATGAAAAATTGCTCAATGAAAGCGGAAGGGTAATATGACTGAGAAATTTGATTTGGATATGATTGACAAAACTTTTACTTCTTATAAAAAGGGACAAGCTTTTGACGGCGTGGTCGTTTTGAGACGAGATGATGGCGTAATTTTCAATATTGGCGGAAAGAATGATGCGTTTATTCCTGCCAGCGACTTTGAAGACTATTCACAAGTCAAAATTGGCGACCGTTTTGGTGTGGTTATCACCAATCAGAAAAATGAAGAGGGACTTATTGAGGCGTCAAAGTCCTTGGCAGATGCACTTAAACTTGCCAATCAAAATGCACTTAGCCTTAGACTTGGAAGCAAGTTCTCATTTGTTGCAACAGGTGTTGGAAATGGGCTTTTGTCCAAAATGGGAGATTATCAAATTGTCATTCCATTTCCAGAAGTTTCTGAACACTATGTTAGAGATTTCCACAAACTTATTGGGAAGCAGTTTGAAGCAGTTGTGACGGAAATTGACAAAGAAAACAAAATGATTGTTGGGAGTGTCAAACTTTTGCAGGAACAGACGCGCGTTGCCATTGAAAAGAACTTCTGGGACAGCATTTTTATCAATAAAATTGTCAAAGGCAAGGTTGAAAGAATTATGCCTTATGGTGCTTTTGTCAGCGTGGACGGATTTGATTGTTTCTTGCATATCTCCAATATTTCATATGACAAACTTGAAAAAGTGGAAGAAGCTCTTCAAATTGGAGATGAACGCCAGTTTAAAGTGATTAAACTTGACAGAGAAAACAAAAAAGTTGAACTTTCACTTAAAGCACTTTTGGAAAATCCAAAACTCACGAGAATCAAAGAGTTGAATGTTGGAGAAATTTACAATGGCGAAGTTGTCAAACTCCTGCAATTTGGTGCTATTGTCAAAGTTGAAAATGGTGCCACTGGACTTCTGCATATTTCAAATTGTACAGAGGACAGAACAAAAAAGATTTATGAACTTGTCAAAGTGGGCGACCATGTTGATGTGGAAGTAATTTCCAAAGATGAACAAGAACAAAAAGTATCATTTAAATTGAAAGACACTTCAAAATAAGATATTTTTTTGCAATTGAAAAATTTACCGCAGAAAAAATCTGCGGATATGCTGATGTGGCTCAGTTGGTAGAGCAGTTGATTCGTAATCAACAGGTCGCGGGTTCGAGTCCCGCCATCAGCTCCACATAATTTTCAAATTTGAGTTTTTAGTGCTCTTTTGCTGTTGCTTACGAATCGAGATTCGAATATTTGAAAATATTCAAAATTCATATTTTCAAATATAATTTCGCCTCGCATCTCAAAACTCGCAAGCGGTTTTGTCCTTCTCAGCTCATTATCAACAGGTCGCGGGTTCGAGTCCCGCCATCAGCTCCATTTTCGCTAAACGCTCAATTGGAGCTGGGCGTTCGCAATCAAAGATTGCTCGGCAACAGCACCTTTATTTTGTTTATAAATTCCTTGCGAGTTTTATTTAAAATTCAAGTTTAAATGAGAGGTAGTTTATGTTTCAAAAAATGATTAAAGATGAAGATATAGGTCTTGAAAACAAAGCATTACATAATCCTATAAAACGATTCGGGGCAAGAGGAATTGTGCTTAAAGATGACAAGATTGCTTTGTTCCATAAAAAGAACAAAAATGAATATAAACTTCCAGGCGGTGGCATTGAAAATGGCGAGAGCCCAGAAGATGCGTTTATTCGAGAGGTCCTTGAAGAAACAGGCTGTGTCATAAAAATCATTTCTAAACTTGGAACAATAGAAGAATTTAAAGGGCACACAAATTTTTATCAGTTGTCACATGTTTTTCTTGCAGAAGTCGTTAAGGATACTAAAAAACTTCATGTAACAGAGAAAGAAAAAGCGGAAGGTGCAGAGTTGCTTTGGATGTCTTTTGATGATGCAATTAAAACAATAAATAATTGTTTTGATAACCTTAAACCAAGTCCTTTTGATAAAGATGAAAATGTTTATGCAACAAAATTTATTATAAAAAGAGATGCTTCAATATTGAATTACTATAAATCTTTAATTAAGAAAGATAATAAAAATAATATCAAAAATTAGTTTTAAAAAGAACTAATTTTTTTATTGTAGTGCGATTTTTTTAAATAGATTTTTTATGAATTTTTCATACAACCACATAGTTAATTGTTTAATAATTTAAAGTTATTAACATCTTGACAAGTGAATTTATTTAGAATAAAATTAAATGGGAGATGTAAAATGAAATTGGTTAAGATTTTACAAGACACAAATAATAAATTTTTGAATATGTTTACCCTCGTTTTTGAAGGTGAGGAAGGAAAAGAAATTCAATGGACTATGGCTTCAAGGCGTAATCTTGATGACCTTTTATGTGTAAGTAAAAATATCAAAGCGGATACTGTCCGAATAGTTCCAATTATAAAACATCAAGATGGCAGTCGCTCAGTTATTTTGATAAAAGAATTTAGACTGCCTATAAATGACTATGTCTATTCTTTTCCTGCGGGAATTGTTGAAAAAGGCGAAAATCCAATGAAGTCAGCACTTAGAGAATTGAACGAAGAAATAGGTGCAAAAAAAGTTGCAGATTTACATCAAGTTACAGATGTTTGTTTCAATAGTGAAGGAATGACCGATGAAACCGTAATTTTGTATGAAGCGACAGTATTAAGTTTAGGGAAACAAAATTTGCAGGGTGATGAAGATATCAAGATGCTTGCTGTAAAAATTGAAGATTTACCGCAATTTATGAAAGGGAAAAGTTTTAATACTCAGGCTGGCACATATTTAACTATGTTATATCGAGAGAATAAACTTTTGAAACAACTCAACAATGAACATCTCATATCAAAATCTGATAATAAACAAAAAGAAAATTTAAATAAATAATAAATATTTGTTTTTATTAAATTAAAATTTAAAGGCAATATGTGAATATTGCTTTTTTTGTTGGAAATAGTTTTTGCATGAAAGAAAAACTTAAAAAGTATAACGATAAACGAAATTTTGATTTGACAAGTGAACCAAGAGGCAAGGCGAAAGTCTCGGGCAAGAAAAAGATTTTTGTTGTTCAGTTCCACAGAGCAAGGAGAGAACACTTTGACTTCCGCTTGGAGTGGCGTGGAGTGCTTTTGAGTTGGGCTGTGCCAAAGGGTCTGTCTTACAACCCCAAAGACAAGCGCTTGGCTGTTCATGTTGAGGACCACCCAATTGATTATGCCGAGTTTGAGGGAGTTATTCCAAAAGGTCAGTATGGTGCTGGCTCGGTGCTTCTTTGGGACAAAGGTTGGTGGGAAGAAGTTGAAAGCTTTGATGATGGATTTAAGAAGGGGTCGATAAAATTTGTCTTACATGGAAAGAGGCTTAAAGGTGCGTGGGCACTTGTTAAACTTAAAAACAAAGACGCAAAAGAAGACAATTGGATTATTATCAAAGAAAAAGACGAGTTTGCAAATCTTGATGATGGAAGTGCTTTGACCAGTGTGAAAAGTGGAAGAACAAGTGAAGAAATTGTGGACGATGGGAACAAACAAAATCCTTTCAATGAGGCAAAGGTTCAACTTGCAACTTTTGTGACTAAGCCTCCAAGTAGCAAAAATTGGCTTTTTGAAATTAAGTTTGATGGTTTTCGAACTTTGGCGTTTTTGGAAGATGGAAAGGCTAGACTTGTGTCACGCAACAACAAGGATTTTACAAGCAAATTCAAGGAGATTGCAGATGCTCTGGAAGACTTTTCCAAAGGTCGAGCAATGGTTTTGGACGGAGAGATTGTTGTCTTTGATGAAAGGGGACGGAGCGATTTTGGTGCTCTTCAAAGTTATTTGAAATCGCCGAATGGCAAAAGTTTGGTCTATATTGTGTTTGATATTTTGGCACTAGATGGAGTGGACTTGCGACAGCGACCTCTTATTGAACGAAAAAAGAAATTGCAAGAGGCACTTAAATACACCCCAGAAAATATCGTTGTTAGCGATTTTGTGGAAGGCAAAGGTGACGAATGTTTTGACGTGGCGCAAAAGTTGGGACTTGAAGGCATTATCGGGAAAAATAAAAAATCCGCCTATCATGGCGAGAGAAATGAAGATTGGGTGAAATGTAAGTGCTACAAAAGACAAGAGTTTGTGGTTGGAGGATTCACTTGTAAAGACAAAAATGTCGATGGACTTAGTTCTTTGTTACTTGGGGCATATGACGAAAATGGCAAACTGCAATTTTGTGGAAGAACAGGCTCGGGTTTGAAGGGTAGTGATGTAAAACAATTATTAAATTTGTTTGATGTGACAAAACACAACCCTTTTGAGAAAAAATTGGGAGCACAGGCAGGAGAAAAATTGTTTTTTGTTGAGCCGAAAGTTGTGGTTGAGGTGCAATTTACAGAGTGGACGCATGAACAGGTGCTTAGGCAGGCATCTTACAAAGGAATAAGACAGGACAAAGAGGCTAATGAAGTGAGATTTGAGTTGCCATTAAACAAAGAAATTGAACAGGAGACGGAAGTGGAGGAGAAAAGCAAAAAAACTGTTATTGAAGGTGTGACAATTTCGAGCCCAGAAAAAATCATCTTCAAGGACGACAATATAAGCAAACTTGACATTGTGAAATATTATCAGGCGGTGGCAGAAAGAATGTTGCCATATGTAAAGGAGCGCATTTTGAGTGTTGTGAGATGCCATGGAGATGTAAGTGGCGAAAAATTCTTCAAAAAACACCCAAACACGACTTGTGAGGGAGTTGAAGTAGTTTCAATTGCAAATGATGAAGGAGAAAAATCCGATTATTTTTATGTAAAAAACACTGTTGGACTTTTGAATGAAGTGCAGTTGGGAACGATTGAGTTTCACCCTTGGGGAAGTCATGTCAAGACGCTGGAAAAACCTGATTATATGGTCTTTGACCTTGACCCAGACGAAAAGATGGATTTGAAACAGATAAGACAAGGTGTGAAAGACTTAAAAAAAGTGCTGGACGAACTTGCACTTAAATCTTTTTTAAAGACCAGTGGTGGAAAAGGTTATCATGTGGTTGTGCCTTTTGTGCCCCATGCGAATTGGAACTCTTTTCATGATTTTTCAGAGAATGTGTCAAAACTTATGGCAAGCAAGTGGCCAGAACGCTATACGACCAATGTGCGAAAAGATGCACGCAAAGGCAAGATTTTTATTGATTATATGAGAAATGGACGCGGTTCGACAAGTGTTGCACCATATTCTTTGCGTGCAAGGAATGGAGCAACAGTTTCGATGCCGATTTCATGGGCGGAACTTGACAAAATTGCTCCAAATGAAATCAACATCAAAAGTGCAATGATGAGATTGAAAAAAAGTGACCCTTGGAAAAACTTTTTTGATGTCAAGCAAGAACTTCGGGACTAAACAATTGACTAAATTATGTTTTTAAAGTAAAATTTTTTTAAGGAGAATAAGTTTGATACACTCAATGTCTGGCGGAGTTGTCCGCGAAAAGAAATTTTATGATTTTGCAAAAGTCCAACTTGAAATAAGTGGAGAAACTCGATTTTTTATTTGCAATGACAAGAATTTGAAAGAAGGCGATTGTGTGCTTGTTCCGTATGGAAAAAATGATTTGTTGGAAAAAGGAAAAATTCTTCGAATTGACCGAAATGTCAACGAACAAGTTGCTCCAATGCCAGTTGGGCGCATGAAAGAAATTTTTGGAAAAGTGTGCAGAAAATAAATTTGGCGCGCTATTTTAGTGCGTTTTGCCAGTCGGAGAAATTGTATCGCGGATTGGCAGGACTGGTCGATGGTAGGCAGGTGACAGGGATATCAGTTTGACAAATTTGTGTAAAAATGTTGTAAGCAGTTTTGCCGTTGCATAAAATTTTCTCTACTTTTGTGTTGGGTGGTAAAAGAAAAGCAAAATCCGCTGTTTTGTTGTGAGATTTTTTTAAAGTTATGTCTGCTGAACCTTTAAGGTCACTCTCTTGAACGACATCCCAAAGTGCAATTTTGTGTTTTTTTAGGAATTGCACTTTTTCTTTTATGTCGTTTGAAATTTTTTCATCAAAAACGTTTTCCAGCATCTTCCAAAATCGATTTTGTGGATTGCCATAATAAAATCCAGCTTCGCGACTTTTTACACTTGGAAAACTGCCTAAAATCAAAATTCTTGACTCTTCGTCATAAATTGGTGGAAAACCAGTGTGCATATTCATAGTTTTATTTTAATAAAGAAGAAAATTTTAGTCAATAAAAAACCACGATTTCTCGTGGTCATTTTCTAATCTTTGTTTTCTTCTTTTGGTTCGGTTTTTTGTTCTGTTTTTACATTGGAATAATACAACAAATCAATTATTTTACCAATTCCAAAAATAACAAATGCGGTGCCAAGTGTGGAAAGCCAACTTTGAACAAAATACATAAAACTTGAATATCTTACTGACTGAATAATGGCAATTATAAGACCAACAAGAGCAAGTAAAAGTGCAAATGCTTCAAAGACATAGAACAAAATCATTCCAGTACCTTTTTTGTTTAACGAAATCATAAAATTCCTCCTTTTGATTATACTATCATAATTTGACAAACTTTGCAACATATTTACATATAGATATATTCATAGAGGAAACTTGTTGTGCATAAAAACTAAAAAAAGACCACTATTTTGCGGTCTTTTTTGCTGTTGTATTTTTGCTATTGCTTTTTGTCTTTGTGCTGGTCTTTGAAGTGGAATTAGTCTTTTTAGTTACACTTTTTTTTGCAGGTTTTGAATCGGTTTTATAAAGTTCCAGCACAATTCCATTCATTTCTTTGAGTTTTTTGAATACAAGTTTTTGGAATCTTTTTCTGTTGAGTTTCACAACAATTTTAAAATTACCTTTGCGTGACCAAGTTGGCACAGTTCTGCCATTTTCTTCAACTTTGATAAATGCTCGCTTTGTCTTGTATAGGCGAGGGTGAGTGAGATAATATACTGCACTTATATCATTTGTTGCGATGCGTTTGTCTTCATATTTAGGTTCCCAATATGTTTCAAAAGTCTTTGCCAAAAATGCCCCAACTTGATTGGTGTTTTTTATTTCGTTTACTTGTTGTTCTGTGAAATAGCCTTCATCACGACCAATGCTTGATGGGCACATAATAATTTCAAGACCAGTGTCTATTGTTTTTTGGAAGGCTGGAATATCTGTGCGTATATTGAAAGAAGAATGATTTGGATTTGTTTTTATTCCTTTTGGCGCTCCGCCCATCATTATAATGTTTTTTATCAAATCTTTGCTGTCAGGATATTTTTGCAAAAGGTAGGCAAAATTGGTGTGTGGTCCCAATATGACAAAAGTGATTTCTTTTGGATACTTTTTTAGAATTTCGTATATAGTATCAGCACAATCAGCATTTAGAGGTTGAT
>JBJFCL010000039.1:0-95029 GCA_051888935.1 Candidatus Caccovivens sp.
GGATTCACAATCAGTGATGTTGCTGGTGATTTGAGTGCAACCTCGTCGCAACTTTCCACAAAGAGTATAAGTGGATTTATGAGTGACTCAGGAAATACATTTAAAGCACGCAAAGCTTTAATCGAAGACGGAAAAACCCTTACAATTGTAATTACGCTTGAAGCACTTATAAGCAAGGTTGGAAAGGAGTTTGTTTATTACACAAGCGGTGGAGAGTACAATTTGTATCCAAATGTTTCGCTTGACATACTGCTTGGCGGATATCAAGGACTTCAAACTGCTGGCGTTTATGAAACATTGATTGCAGGCAAAACATACACCATTGTTCGTGACTCTGAAAGTGCAGAAACAAAAGAAAGCGGATTCTATTACAATGGAACAATCGCAGACATCACAACCGAAACAAAGGGCACAACCTATCAATTGAGCATTGTTGAGGACGCAGATGGATATGTGAGTGGACTTGCTTCCATTTCTGGTGATGCACTCACAATCAATCATCTTTCAAACAAATATGAAGAAGCATATATCGTTTTGAAACTTACACTTTTGACCGACAGCACACAGTTTGCATGGTATTATCGTACCAAAGTTGAACCAAACTATGAGATTTCGGATATATCTTATCCATATGCAGAAGACGGAGAATATCTTGATGAGTCTTCAAACTATTTTGACGGAGAAAAGTATTCTATCGATTTTGCAGAGCAATTTGCAAATGGCAACAACAGCGGAAAGACGCGTTTTGGAGAAATTGCTTTCATACAGAACGCAGTATCAGATTTGACTTATCAATATTCAATTAAGTCTGCTACTGTTGCAGGGCAAACGATCACAAATTGGGAAGAATTCTTTACATATTCATTCGATGGGGATAAATTTGTTGCCACACTGTTTGACAACTCTATAAAACTCAACATCAAAGTCACAAGAAAAGTTTTTGTTGGAGATGTTGAAATGATAGGAGCAGAGCAGGACTATTTGTTCATCTTCAATCAGGGAACGACTTACAAATTTTCTTTGACAAAAGAAGGTGATTCAGAGCCTTTGACTGCAACTGGAAATGTTTATTCTTACACAATAAGTGCAGGAAGTGATGAAATGGTGTTTGTTCCAGTTATTGAAAGAACTGAGAATAATGTTGACACACCTGTTTCATTCATTGGAATGTATATTAAGGGTGAGAACCTTGGAAGTGCTCTTCAATCAAAACTCTTCTTGCCAAAAGGAACAATTTTGTATACTGACGATACTGGTGCAACTGAAAATGGAACACTTGAAAATGATTTAGTGTTTGGAGATTGGGGCGACAGTGCCACAGCCAACGACAACGATGTATACACAATCACAATTGGCGACACGACATATTACACAAAAACTGTTCCAACAAACAGTTATGCGTATGCAGAAAACAACAAACTCCACATCAAACCACAAGCCACTGTGGACAAAGATTATGTTGCTGAAATTGGTTTCTACACAACAGAAAGAGTTGTTTTCAAACTCAATCTTTGTATAACAAGTTACTTTACATGGACAATCAATGACGATTTTGTTGGAGGAAAAACTTACTATTTCTTGAAGACATCTGAAAATCCTGATGATATTGTGACAGACACCATCTTCACAAGTGTTTCAAGCAAATTAACTGAAAAAACAATTTCAAATATTACACTTTCACTCAAAGCCCCAGCAGAAGGGGATAATCTTGACGCAAAATATGTCGATATTGTTTCTAATGAATCAGATTGGCAAAATTCAAAAATCACTTTTGCACATTTGACGGAAGACAAAGCATTTGCGTTCACAGCAACCATCACGGCAAGTGATGAATCAAAATATGAATTTGATTTCACAATCGTTGTATCAAAGAGTTTCGATAATACTAAACAACTGGAAATCGTTGACACTGCGAAGCGTTATGGAACAATAAGCTTTACAGTTGGGGGAGATGGTGACAACCATGCTCTTAAAGATATTAAAGAAACTTTGGGTTTTGCAAAAGATGACACAGTTAAATTTGTTACCGGCAAAGGTGATGACGACGAAAATGCAGACACATTTGCAATCACACCAAAAAATGTAAACGAAATCACAACTTACACACAAGAAATTGAGGTGAGTTACTCATTCAATGGCAATGAAATATTTACAACAAAGTTCAATTACAAATACACCGTTTATCCAAATGTCACATTGGCAGCAAATTATCCAATGGCAGACGGAGAAACAGTTTCAACTTACACCTTGGACGATGGAACGAAAGTGAACGCTGAATATATTGGAACCACTCTTAAAAATGATGTTTATGTTTCTGAAACAATAAGAGACTTCTTTGGTTCGTCGGCAATTTTTGCCTCAGACAATAGAATTGTTGTCACAGAAGTTGACGGTGTTAAAGACGAGACTTTGGGTTATTCTTACACAATCACCATCGACGAAATTGACAATGTTATTTGTAATGTGATAAATGGAAACACTGTCACAATTTATAGTTCAAAATCAACAAACAAAACAATTTATAATCACCAATCAGAACCTTCATTAATAAGTATGCAATTCGAATTGGAAAGTTCGGAAAAGAATGGAATAATTGTTTTCAACTATACTTGCAACACAGTATCTGTTCAATATAGAGTGGTTGTTGTTGCAGGAGAGGTGGTAACAATTTCCACAAATGCACCAAACTATGAAGGAAACAAAGAGACTGTTTATGCTGAAGATTTGGCAAAAATGAACGACCAAGCGCTGTTCAAAGAAAACAGAATTTTGAGTACAACATTCAGTTCGTCAGTCGCAGAAAATAGCACATATTATGTTCGATACACAAGCGGAAGCACAACCAAAGTGTTTGAAATCACAGCAACGCAAGTTGCAACAACTTTGAATATTGACCTAGGCGAATCTTTGACAGGTTATACTTATGGTGGAACTTTCAAAGATAAAGCGTCTGCGCAAGACAATGTTGCCGACAACAAATATGATGACGAAACGATTTACGAAAGTGCACCAACACTCACAAGCAGAGCAGTGGCAAAATATTATGACGGCACGGCTGTCAAATTGGATGACTCAACAAAACTTCAACTTCTATTTAGTGGCAACAAAACAAAAATTGTATATCAATTTTCTACAACTGCCAAATTAAGGGCTGGATATAGAGTTCATTATACAACAACATATGGCGAGACGAAATCTATTTTGTTGAGATGTTTGGATTATAACGAACATTCTGTCATTATCCAAGACTTTGTTGAAATTACAAGCGTTAAGAGTTCTCTTACATTTACAGGTGGAGTCTCAATATTAAGCGTTGCAGTAAATTCTGAAAGCGAAGAAGATAAATCAGAATATATTGATGGTTTATTGAAGGTTGTAAGCACAGAAGAACTTTTAGACCCTTACGACGCAGACGATTTTGGTCTTACTGCTGTTGATTATGACGAAATAATCAATTTGGGACTTCAATTATCAATAGGTGGCAAGAAAATTTCAGCAACCGGTGCGTACAACTTCTATTTGAATGTTGAATTTGGGGTTGACAATCCAACAACATATGACGACCGAACAGTTCAAACAATTTATGCTGGCACTGAACTCAGTTTGTTTGACAATTACAACACGTATTTCGGCATAAGAAACACTCGAACTGGCGTGAAATATACAAGAGAACTCATGGCACAAAGTTCAGGAGAATTTGCTCTTTATATCTATGGATTTGAAGAAAATCCTATCAACTCAACCACTGGCGATGTGTTGAAAATTCACAAAGATTTGATAAACGCATCTGTTGATGGAATCAAATATTACACAGGTCTCACTCCAAGAGCAGGAGCGGAAATAAATGAGCAAAATGTATCTCTTTTGGCAGATTCTGATTTGACAAAGAACTATATCACCATCTCTGGTGTGCCTGTAAGTGAATCAAACAGCAAAGTTTGTGACTATGTTATTCGTGCACAAGGATGCAACAACGATGGCAATTATATTATGATGAAATTGGTTTATGTTGTTGATGTTGCTGGCACAAACATCGTAAAAGAATATAACATCATGTTTAAAGTAGAACCGGGCGACACAGAAGTTCGATTCAAGAGTAGACAAGAAGAAGCAAGCACCACAAACCCAAGTTCGTCTCAATTGGTTGCTGACAAATATTACACTGTGGCAAGCAACTATGAATCTCCATACACCATCACAAATGGAGATGTGAACTTCAACCTTTGGAACAACAACGCAAGCACAGAAACAGGTTCTGCTGCAAACGCAGGACAATATGTTGGCGTTGTCAATGCATATATGTATGGCGGAACAAAGACCAACACCAACAGTGCAAGCAAGTTTACTTACACATACACAGTAAATGAGTTTGCTGGATACAATGACTTTGAAGAGTTTAACAACAGTTTGGGAGGAACAGATAAAAAGAATTCCAACTGGAAAGGTTCTTCCAACACATATACAGGAAGTGCTGTAAATAATCTTGGCGTTTACGTACCTGCACTCAATCTTGGCGTAAGAAAATTTGTGATTGAAGCAGAAAACGCATTTGGATACAAACTTAGATTCTACTTTACTGTCACAGCAGATGTAAATCCACAAATTTATTCAATGAGTTCAACAACTTTGACTGAAAAATCATATGTTGGCGTTGGACTTAGATATCAAACAGTGAATGTTCAACAAGAAGAATCAAATGGCACAACCCGGGTTGTTTATGAACCATTTGAATATGATATAACTCAAAGAAATACTATCAAAATCACCCAAAATAGTGGCAATTATTCAATTACTAACATTCAACTTAGCACAACAATTATAGATGGTGAAGGAACAGAACAATCTATTACTAAAACTATATCTGACAATGCTACGAGCATAATAATTGCTGATACTGGCGACTCGAATTGGGCTGCAAGCAAGATTGCTGGTCGACCAATCACATTATCATTTACGGCGGTTGCTCCAAATGATGCAGCGACGCTTGCATATGGCACATATATTGCTCAATATGGAGATGGAAATCCTACTTCTACTTGGACAAATTTGAAACAAATCCACACGATTTCAAGCAGTTTTGAAAATCCAAACAAGGGTTCAAATGCTCCTGACAATATAACAGAAGTGTTCTTGAACGGAATTGATGCTTATGGTTATAAAACAGACCTTATTGCAACAGATTCGACAACGGCTCCGCAATCTACACTTGACAACATCGAGGTTCAAAGAATTGATTATTATCTTGGCGACATACGTCTAGGTGGAGAAGAAAAGTGTATATATAAAGAAGTTAACAAAGACGATATTGTCACAACTGCAACAGAAGGAAAAGAATTGCTTTCCACTTTGTATGTTTATGAGGGGGGTGTTTATCACTTAGCTGGCACCACCTACGATGAAAGCAAGACTTATTACAAACGATGTTATATTGACCTTTACACAAATGATGAGTACTTCTTCGTGAAAGACGGCGGAGTTGTCACACAGGGGCAAAACTTGGCGAATAGTACAACTGATTACTCCAAAGCATTTAGAGTGCCTGTGATTGACGGAATATATTACGGAACAAACAACACTCTTCCAAATGTGACCATGAAAATCACATTGATTGACACAATGGCAACAGGTGGAAACACTGCCACATTGTATCAAAATGTGACTTTGGTGAGAGAAGCAAAGACTGACAATATGTTTGCAAGCAACAACATCGTTGATGGAAGCAAAGTTGAGGCAACCACAACCGGCGAAACAGACAAATTTGCTGAAAGCGTTTACAATGACACTTTGGAAGTAAAACTCGAACCACAATCATCGGTTACATTTGTGGTTTCAAACAGCCAGATAAACACTGTTGAAGGTTTGAATAATGCCACAAAAATTACTAAGACAAACAATCGTGCTTATGCAGTCACAGAATATGTTGGAATTTCTGCAAGCATCGATGGTCTTGAAGAAAATATGAAAGAGAATAGTCAGTTCTTCATCTATATCACAGAAATGACTGAAAATGGCGTGACATTCCGTTATAATGGTAGAGATTTAACAGTCAACGACGATGTTTATTTTGAAACAGAAGATTCTTCATATGACAAAACAAAGACATACTACACCAAGTCAGTTGTCGACGACAAAGATGTTTATACTGAATTTGTTCCAGTATTTGTTGCAGATACAACATATTATGAATTAACTGGCACCACTTACACAGAAACGTCGGATACAACATACGATAAAACAAAGACTTACTATGCAGTATCTGGCGAAGAATATGTTCTGTTCAATCCGTTTGTAAGTGGAACGACATACTATGAAAAAAGTTTAGTTAGAAGCACAGAAGACTTAGCAATTGAAACTTATAGCAACCAAATTACTCTAAACATTGAAAGCATAAATGAACTTAATAGTTCAAACTACAAAACTGAGACACTTTACTTCTTGTTTACGGGCAATGGGCAAGTTTATCAGCATTATCAAACATTCAATGTTTATCCAGAGGCAAAAACTGCAAGTCACGCAAACACTGATGAACAAGGAAACTATGTTGTTGAAGTTGATGATTATCTCAAAGTTTCAAACGGAACAACCACATACTATGTTGCCACACTTTATCAATGGGCAAAGGGTATAACCTTGAATCCTTATATAGTTGGAGGAAAGAATGTTGGGAAGTCTGGCACACTTTATCCTGATGCATACAAATATTACTTTGAAATCAACACATCAAGCACAGGTGGTGCTGGTTCGGCATTTATAGACGAAAACGGCATGATTACCACAGGCACAGATTTTGAAGTTAAGACTCACACCATCACAGTCAATGTCTATATGAAAGTGTCTGGTTTCAATGGTTACTTTGAGGATTCAAACACAAAACTCAAACTCGGGCAATTCCGACTTTACTTCAAACAAGATTTAAACCCTGCAACAAGTTTGGTTAGTGAAGGGGTATATAAACTTAAACAATCAAATTCGTCAGGTAAAATTGTTTCATATGGACTATTGAGTGTTCAAAATGGATATAGTGTATATGAATCTAATAGTAGCGGAATATCATTGGACAAATATGATGAAAAAACGATACCAAACAAAGGCACTTTTGCTTGTAAGGTTGGAGACACGGTAAATCTTGCTGACTTGATTGGAGATACAGAAATTTTAAGCAACAAAACATATCATATGGTTATGGTTGGAGATGACTACATAGTTCGTGGAAACATTGGAAGTTGGACATTTGCAAACGCTGGGACATATAAGTTCTATGTTGCAGTCACAGGAAGAGATTTAACGGGTGGGTTTGCTATTTCAACCTACGAAGCGACAATGATGGTTTATGACACATCAACGCAAGAGAACTACAATAAGCTTGTTCAAGGAGGAAATTATAACTTGAACAACAGTATTGCATCAGATACCACTTGGTATGAACTTGACACCGACCATGAGATTAAAAAAGTTGAAAGTGGCAAAGTTAAAGATCTTTCACTTGGAATAAACACAAAGACATATCTTGCTGTGAAAGATGGCTCATTCAAAATTGTAAAAATCAACTTCTATGTATATGATGAAACAAAGAGTGTGGATGTTGCTGTTAGACCTCAAACAAACTTTGCACTTTCAAACTTGGTTGAAGGAACTGCTGAATTCTACGTTGTAAATGATGATTCAGTAACTAGAATTTACAACGAGAGCCTACAATATGGCGAGGGTTCAACTCCAACAAGAAGTTATTATGTTGTCACTAGAAATGAAGATGGAAGTATTAAAACTGCAAAACTCTATACAGTTAACTATAAGGTTGTTGCATCAACTGTTGAACAAGAAAGTGATTACATTTCCAGCGATGCATTAATAAGCAAAAAGGCAAAAGAGTTAATCATAAAAGACTTAAAAGATAAAAACAAATATACTGATGACTATACTCTTACACTTCAAGAAATGGCAGAGAACGGAATTTTGACAAATTGTGATACTAGCGAAACAGCGACAAATTACGAATACACAGTTGTTAATCATGACGACATTGTCACAACAGCAACAGAAGGAAAAGAATTGCTTTCCACTTTGTATGAATTTGATAAAGAGAAAGGTGTTTACATTAAGACAACTGACACTGAAATTGACTCAGACAAGACTTACTATAAGCAAACTGCTAAGAAGATAAACAATTTAATCACAAAAACCTATCTTGCAACAGTCAACGATGGAACAAAAACAATGTTGTATAGATATCAAATCACTTTCTATGTTTTTGAAGACACCAAGGATATCACATATGTGACAAGTCCTAACACTGCATTCGACCTTGCCGAACTTAGCAAAGAGGTAAGAGAAGCAGTTGGTGCAGAAAGTGATGCAACAGTAAGTTTTTACACTCTTTCAAACAACACTCTTTCAAGAGTTACAACAATCTCTTTGGAAGAAAGTCAAAATGTATCTTATTATGTTTTGGTTGGGCAAAGATATTATTGGATTAACTTTACTTTGCAAGTAAGTTCAGGGGTGACAGAATGAGTGGTTGGTTTTGGGCGTTTGTCGCATATGTGGTGCTCAATTTCCTGCTTATGATTTCCATGATTTTCTTTGAAAGAAAGAAACTGACAAGTGTTATAAGTTGGATGACTGTACTCACATTTTTGCCGGGCTTGGGCTATCTCATTTACATCGTCTTTGGAAGCGGACTCTCCATTCGTGTTAGAAGACTGATTTCACACCACAAACTTTATGAAGTGGAGTACGACAACGCCATTCGAGAATACCTTGTTTCAGCAAACGAAGCAAAAGAGATTTTAAAAGACGACTTTGGCGTTGTCAAACTTTGCTACAACTATGGAAGCATTTTATGCCCTGCCAACAATGTAAAAATTTTCCTTTGGGGAGAAGATAAGATTGAATCGCTCATTTCTGACCTTGAAAACGCAAAAGAAAGTATCAATATGGAATATTACATCTTTGCGGACGACCAAGTTGGAAAACGCGTAATGAATGTGCTCATCAAGAAAGCAAAAGAGGGTGTTAAAGTCAAGTTTATATATGACTCTATTGGCTGTCTCGGTGCCCCAAGACGATTCTTCCGCAAACTTAGAAAAGCAGGTGGGGAAGTTGCAGAATTTTTCCCACCATTTGCACATATTCGTATGATAAATATGAAACTTAATTATCGTAATCATAAGAAAATTGTGGTTATTGATGGCAAAATTGCTTATACTGGTGGAATTAACATAAGAGACGACCATATGGGCAAGAGCAAGAAATTGTCACCTTGGAGAGACACTCATATTCGTATTGTTGGCGCAGGAGTGTATGTTTTGCAAAATATTTTCCTTAATGATTGGCGTTATATCAAAAAGGAAAATGCCCCTTCAATCAAATATATTGAGGACGGACTTTTCCCAAAACCAGAAGAAACAGGCGATGCATATCTTCAAGTTTTGGTATCGGGTCCAGACAACGAAGTTCAATACATTAAAGAGGCATATATCAAACTTATCACAGGCGCAAAAAAAGAAGTGCTTATTCAAACGCCATATTTTGTCCCAGACGAATCATTTATGTCTGCTCTTCGAATCGCACTTGCAAGCGGAGTGAAAGTCAAAATCATGCTCCCAAACAAACCTGACCATCGCACAGTTTGGTGGGTGTCACTCTCGTATCTCAAAGATGTTGTGGAATTGGGTGCGGAAGTGTATTTCTATCAAGGATTTTTGCATAGCAAGACGCTGGTTGTTGATGACAACAAATTGTCAATTGGAACTTGCAATCTCGACAACCGCTCTTTTGGACTGAACTTTGAAGACACAGTGATTTTGTATTCTGAAAGTTTGACGCAAGAATACAAAGGTTATTATGAAGAAGATATCAAACATTGCGAAAGTGCAGATTTAATTTACTTTAAAAAGAAAAAATGGCTGACTAAGTTTGCACAAGCAATTTTTAGATTGTTCTCTCCGATTTTATAAAAACAAAAAATACATTTTGTTGGGCTTGAAGGCTTGAATAAAATGTATTTTTTTTGTAACAATCTCTTTATGAAATTATGGTTGTTTTTAAAAAAGTGCTACAAGATATGTTATGTCGAAATTTGCAAAATTGTCTTGACACTGCTTTGTGCTTTGTTTTTTGTTGTTCCAGGAGTGATGTGCTGTTTGGAGTTGGCATACGCTTCACTAATAGTAAACAAATGCCCAGAACTTGATTTAAGAGGAATTTTTGGATTGAGTCGAGAACTGTCTGTTGGTGAACGAGGAAAAATCTTCCTATCCTTTATTAAATTATTTTTGACCGTGTTTTTTGTGGCTGTTATATCCTTTTTGATACTGAAATTTTTAGGCTTTTTCATATACACAAGCCACATAACTTTCCAATTAGGGGTTTCTTTGTGCGGAGTGTTTACACTCGTATTGCGCGCAATTCCAGATTATTTTCGTTTTTTAAATCAAAGTTTCTCTCACACGCAGACTTTGAAAGCACAAAAATTTAAAAATTAGATGTTTTGTTTGTCTTTTTGAAAGTTTTCCATTATAATTAACAATAGGAGTACGAATTTGGACGCAAAATTATTTACAAACAGAGATGACGCTTTTAGAGGTTTTGTTGTAGAGCGTAGAAATGTGCTGGACAGCGTGGATAGAGGAGATTTTGTGGAATGTTTCACTGAACTTTGCACAAAAGCGATGTCGGGAGATTGTGTGGCACAAGATGTTACTGCTTACTTTTTCAACAAGGGAATTCCAAACGAATTGCAACCTAACTATGAATACTATTTGTCTTGGGAAATTTTGGCAGGGGCAAACGGCAACGAATTTGCCATAGAAAAAATGGAATTTTTCTTAAATCCTGCACTTGAAACGATAATAAATGATGTTGACCTTTTAAAAGAGGCGATGTTACGCAGAAATATAACAAAAGACAATGCTTTGATGGTTATTTCAAATTTGATATGCGAAGGCATTGTGGACGAACTTCATATTGAAGCAAAAAATCTTATTAATATAACAAATAAAGCATCACGCTATTCGCCTGAAAAAAATCGACCGTTTTTAAGCGCAATGGACAAGGCCTTGCCAAAAGTTGTGAAATTTTTGCTAAGTTAACTCAACAATAAATCCTTCTTGCGAAAAACTTTCTGCAAAGATGCTGGTTATTCCAGTTATTATGCTGTTGCAAAGTTCATATTCTTCGGTTTTAATTGACAAGAGCATAAGTTTTATAACTAGCGTGTTTTCAATGGAAATCAAACTTAGAAATGCATCATTTTCTTTTACCACACAGTTGAATTTGTGTGGTTTTTTGTTTGAAAAACGCTCTCGTAGTACTTCCTCTGCGTTTTCCAATCGACACATTAAACGGTCGGATTCCAAACATTTTTTTAAGCGTTCAAGACACGCTTTCATCTTTGCAATCAACACAAAAATTTCGCCTATTAAAAGTTCCCTTTCTTCATCTTCCAGTTTGATAAAAACAAAGCCTTTGTCTTTCATTTTGTGTGCATATGCTTTTGCTATTTGTTCAAAATCTTCTGGTAGCATTTCATCATTATACAAATTTTCCATATACTCTTTTATGAAAATTGATGAAAAAAGGTACAAAAATATGTTGTGACACTCATTTTTTTATGAAAATGATTAACATATTGACTGATTAAAATTGTTGGCAAAGGTGTTTTTGCCAAGAAAGGTCTATGCAAAACTAAAAAAGAATTGGAATAATAACAGTAAAAAAGAACCTTAATAGGTTCTTCTTTTTATAATAAAACCCCAGATTATCTGGGGTTCTGTTTATCTTTTTTTAGAAAGGACTAAATCCGCTGGATTTTAAGATTTTTTTGTTTCTCAGTTTGATGTCGTAATAAACTTTTTGTGTGTCCAAACTCTTCATAATTCCTGCTTCTCTCTCAACATCTTTACGATAGAAGAAAGGTGTTTGATATGAAGGAGTTTGTTTGATTTTCATTGGATTGTATCTGAACAACTTGACAATGACCGTGTTGCGTTCAATTTGACCAAGTTCATATGCTGTGATAAGAGGTCTTGTTGTTCTTTGAAGTTGAACGCTGGTTGATGTGCTTCTGTCGTCTCTATCTTTTTCAGTTCTGGTTGTGGAAGTGTTGGTTTCTTCATGCATAAGTTGCACATCTCCACACATTTTTGAAAAGTCGTCACGCGTGTGCTGGTCGTCTGTTCCAAGGTAAATCTGGGCGTTGCAGTTTCCAATAATGGTTTTTGCTGCATCTGCACCATATTTTGTTTCCAACTGAGTGTATGATTGAACAGCCATTTCATACAATATATTTCTTCCACGCGAAACTGTAATCATACTATCAAATTTTGGAATTGGTGGCAAGTTACCAAATTCTTCCAAAATAAAGTATACATGTTTTGGCAATTTTTTGTTGTTGTATGAGTTTGCTTTATCCACCAAGCGCTTGTAAAGTTGTGACAAACACAAAATTGCAAGATTGTGACGCTCTTCTCTGTCGTCTGGGATAATCAAATAGAATGCAGTTGGTTTGTTTGTGAAATCATCAAAACTTATATCACTTTCAGATGTAAGATAAGAAATACCAATATCGTTCATAAAGGAAATTTTTCCGTTCAATACGCCGATATACGATTTTGTTGTGTTTGGCGCATTGTTAATAACCGCACTGGTCATATTTGGGACATTGGAAGTTGCTTCATTTCTGCCTTGCAAAAGATATTTTCTTACTGTTTCAAATGGAGCGTCTGCATCTGGGTCACGGAAAGTGGCAATTTTGTAAAGATTGAAGAAGTTGAACTTTTCTTTCGTCATGCCAAGTTCTGGATTTAAACTATCTTCAAGCATTGCAAGAGCACAACCATATAAATAATCTTGCGCACCCTCTTCCCAAGTAGGGTCTTGTGCTTTTGATTTTGGTGCGATAGTGTTGCAGATTTCACGAAGTTCATTTTGTGCAAGGTCGCAGTACACTTGTTCAGCGCTTGCAACAGCAACTTTTACACTTTCGATGGAAGAATAAGCAATTCCTTCAAATCCATACCATTCAGGACCATAAACTTCACCAGGGACTTCTCTAAATCCCAAATCTTTTGGTTTTTTGCCGTTGTTTACACGGGTGATATGATTTTTAAAATCTTTTCCCTTGTGATAGAGTTCATATGCATGGTCCATAGGATTCCAACGGGTTGAAGAGAATGGGTCACGAAGGTCCAGCGTCATAACGCGATAGCCTTCATCTTCCAAGATTTTGCTTGTTGTGGTAAAAAGTTCACCTTTTGGGTCGGAGATAACCATACATGGTTTTTCACCAGAGTGACCTAAAATTCTTATTGTAGGAACAAGACAGGCAGATGTTTTACCAGAAGCGGTTGTTCCGATAATCAAACAATGATACTCGTCTTTCATGCCGATGTTATATTTGCCGTTTTCTATGGAATTTTTAAAGACAATTCCTGTGTTTTTGAGTGAAGGCAACTGAGCCCAAGTTGTTGCAATTAACCCTTTTTGAGTGCCAATATCTCCACTTTTTAGCCATTTAGCGTCGTAAGACAAATCCATTTCTGCCCCACCTGCGGTTTTACCTTTGGATTTGTCGGCATCTTTCTTTTTAGGTCGGGACAATAACAAGAAAAGTATTGTTAACAAAACGCCAACGCCAGCTCCAAAGAAAGCATAATCTGTTGTCAGCGAAGTGACAATGCTTGCAGGGTTTTGAGTAAAATAATGAAGAGCAACTCCGCCAGCATAACCCAAAATAATAAAAACTATGAGAGAAATGATAAAAGGTTTCAACTTTTTTGACATAAAAACTCCTTATATAAATATATTTTAAACATAAATAATAAAAAAAGCAAGTAATTGAACATTTTATTTTCTTCATAGTCATTTATAAACACATATAATATGCCAGTTGCATTATTTTTTGAGTTGTGATATAATATATATTGTATCAAGCATAGATTCATGATGTGTCTTAGGACTGTTAACTTAAAGCACCATGTTTAGCGTAAGTGTTGCATAAAAATCTTGAAAGTTAATTCACGCTTTATTGTGGTCGACACACCATCACAGGTCTTGATATATCCCGCTAATTGTCCATCGGGAAATCTAGGTCACTGATTCCTGTTTAAATGTGGAGTTGTTTGCTATAAAAGTAAAGGCATACACAATAAGAGCAAACAATCCAATCTATGAAGGCAGGGCAAAAGTTGGTGGCATATAAAAAGAGGATTTTCAAAATATTATGTCAAATGTCAGTTTTGTACTTACTCAGGTTTTGGGCTTGACGGCGACATTAACACTTTGTCTCTCTTATGTTGTAAAAAGCAAAAAGTTATTTTTGGTTTTGGGACTTTGTGGAGAAATTGTGTATGGTTTGACATTCATATTTGTAGGTTCTTGGGGCGCAGGAATAATCTCCTTGTTGTCGTGCTTGCAATTTGTGGCTTTTTATCTTTATGAAAAGAAAAACAAAAAAGCACCAATTTGGATTGGATTGCTGTTTGTGGTTTTGTTTGTAATTGCTGGTTCAGTTACATTTGAAACTATTTGGGATATCATTCCAATTGCCACTTATTCGTGGTTTACTGTGACATTATATCTTAGAAGCACAAAATCCATCAGATTATTCAATATATTACCTGACTTGTCACTTGTTTTGTATGATGTTATGGTAAAGGCATATGCCAATGCTTTTGAAGATGGACTTGAATCAGTTTTTCTTATCACAATTGTGGTTGCTGATTTAGGAAAATCTAAAATCTCATTTAAGCGTGCAACACTACCAAAAAAATTCTTAAATGGAATAATAGGAGTCAAATTTTTTGACTTACAGTCCGCCATTTATGAAGATTCAATTAGTGAAATCCATAACGATATTCAAACAAAACTAACATCAGGTGTGTATGTTTTGTGTCCAATCGACAGATATGGATAGCAGGTCTAGATGGCTCGTAAGAGCAAAAAAAGAGAATTGCCGATTCTCTTTTTTCTTTTTGTCTTAATGTTGCATAACCTTCAATTTTCTTCTGTCATATAATAATTTGGAAACAGGCTTTGACTTTTTAGGCAAAGATGATTTCAGAAACACAATTTTTTAGATTTTCAAAGGAGGATATTTTGAATAACTATTGTAAATGCAGATGTCCATCTTCTGAATGTCGCCATGTCATATTTGGAATTGGACCCCAAGGACCAATGGGGCCTTCTGGTGTTCAAGGACCAACAGGCCCAACTGGCCCAACAGGGGCAACGGGAGCAACAGGCCCAGCGGGTGCAGTTGGTGCAGTCGGAGCAACAGGTGCAGTGGGGCCGACAGGGCCAGCAGGTGGTGGAGAATTTGTTATTCGCTCAACGACAACGGTATCACCAGATTCAGAAGCAAAAGTGACAACCACGCATGAAGGCGATGTGACATATTTTGATTTTTATATACCAAAAGGTGAGGACGGTCATGGCGAAACTTTTATCATAGACGACACAATAACGGGAGAACCAGACGAAATTGCACAAGTTTTTGACACTTTTGAGGACAATACTCATCATTTAGAGTTTGTTATACCAAGAGGGGTGACTGGTGCGGAAGGACCTCAGGGTGCAAAGGGAGAAATGGGAGAGCAAGGTCCCCAAGGAATTCAAGGCCCAAAAGGAGACACAGGAGAGAAAGGAGAAACTGGCGAAAAAGGGGAGCAAGGACCAAAAGGTGAAAAGGGAGAAACTGGTGAAGCAGGACCCCAAGGTCCAACTGGTCCTTATCAAATAAAATCTGCTTTTGTTGTTTCGTATAACGATAACCCAACAGTTTTTCCATCGGAAGGGGAAGAAATCGCCTCAAACACTCGTTTGCCTTTGATGAGAAAGGAAACGGATTATGGAAATATAATTGAGCTTGATTCAGATGACAATACCATTCAATTCAATCAAACTGGAGTTTACTCGATAATTTTCACAGTCACTGGCTATGTAAAAAAGTCAGGTGCAGATTTTGACCCAACAACAGATTTTGTTGCAGTTGCGTTTAGAGAAGTGGATAGCGACGCTATTGTTGCAGCTGCAAACACATGGTGCAGTCAAGAATGTGCCAGCAATATAGTTGGGCAAGGAGTGTTTGTTGTATCTGACATAGCAACAGCTTATGAACTTGTCAACATTCAAGTTAAAAGTATGTATATCAATGGTTGCGATATAACAAAAACTGTCTCTCCATCTTATTTTGGTGGACCAATGATTTCAATTGTAATAACCAAACTTTCTGAATAACTATTGTAAAAAAACACAAAAAAGATGGACCGTAAAAATCAAGTCGAGTCTATCTTTTTTATAATTTTTAACAAAAGGAAGGTTTATGGTTGTTTTTTTTAGGATAAAGATGTATAATTTACACATATAAAAAGCATTTGCGCCCATAGTGAAGTGGATATCACAAGCGTCTTCGGAACGCTTATGGAGGGTTCGAGTCCTTCTGGGCGCACCATATAAGTTGTATAAAAAGTCTTATTTAAAAATTTGATTTATTTTTGATTTTTGCAAAAAATATGATATCAAAAGTGTCGCAAAATCAAAAAGAAGAAATAAAAAAAACAGCTTTAACCTATGTTTAATAACCTTCTCCACTTTCATAATATTCCAAATTTAAACAACCATGATAAAGATTTACTTTTAATGTGTCGTTTACTTCCTTATCATAATACAAATCACTGGAAACATTTACTCTGTATTCTTTATCATTAATCATAACATAAAGCTCATAAGTATCAAATCCTCTTGCATGATTTGAAAAGTGTTTGCGAACAACAACACATTCTAATTGAGAAACCTGATTTTTTATTGCACAGTTTGTTACGTCTATAAAAGCAAGCCCAAAACCGTACGCACAAACCATAACCATTACAATAATACCAATTTTTGCGATTACGCTTTTAAAGTATTTCTTGTAAGTTTCTTTTAATATTGTAAAAGATAAAATTGTAAATGCAATTAAGATAATACCCATGGGAATAAGTGCATATAGGTAAACACCATTGTTATTTATGTAAGTATGATAAAAAGTATTTGCAAGAGTAAATACAAACACAAATAGCGAAGGTGCAATTAATGCGTTATTATACATTTTGCCAGTTTTATACTTTGTTTTATATAAAGTATAGTCAATCGCATAATAACCAATAAAAACAATATTGTATATAAACAAAATCAAGTTGCTTATATCAGGTTTTCCTATTAAATAACATACCAGCAATAAAATTGCATTAACTATAAATGCAAAGAATGCAAGCAAACGCTGTTTTGTATTTTTAGTTGTTAACATAATCATTATAAACCAAGAAATTAAGTCGGCTTCTAAAAAGACAAAAATTATAATTGAGAATACATTTTTTGCAAGTGTGAAAGGTTGCGAACGATTAAATAAAATTAAAAAGATAAAGCATAATCCTAAAATCAACCATTGTATTGTTGAAAAAATGCTTTCAATTTTTGCTTGTCTTTCTTTATTACTCTTGCGTTTGTTTTTCTTTACTCTATCATCAATATCATTTTCCATACATCCATTATAGCATAAATTTATAAAAAGATATAAATTTTAAGAACGAATATAAAATAAGCTAGGAGTTTTGAAGTGAACCTCCTAAATTTGTCTATCTTTTAAGGTTCACTTCATTTCCTAGTTTCCACTAGTTTTTTAACTTTTTTTAATTGAATTTGCTGCTGATTATATAGTTCTAAATCTGAAAAACTTTCTTTGTATTTTTTTGCAACACATTGCCCATCATAGTCTCTTGTTGGAGCAAATTCTAACGACACGACCTCTACATTTTTACATTTTTCAATAGCATATTCCAAATCTTTATAATCTTCTTCGGTTGCCATGATATGACCATCATAAAGTTTTCCTTCATCAGTGTAACCTAATCCTGAAAAATGAATTTCCTTTACTTTTTCAAGAGGAAACTGATTTAAATAATCTTCAAAACTAATATTAAAATATTCAGCAGAAATTTTTGCATGTGGAATATCCAACAACATTTTTAAATTGTATTCTTCTAGAACTTCTTTAAACAATTTTGGATAAGCGCACCACTCTTTAATACCATCAACAGGAGGTAAGTTTTCAAGTAATATTTCAATCTTTGGAAAGTAACTTCTAATGATTTTTAAATTTTTTTCTAGGGTTTTTATATAGTCATCTTCACCATATTTATCTTTATAATCAAAATGAAAAGATAACCAAAATTGTTTTGTCAATTCCACATATTTTGAAAACTCATCAAATTTATCACACAATTTTGGGTCTAAAATAGAACCGCTTGAAGGTATTATTCCATGCAAGATAACCTTATAATTTTTTAAGGTTAATTTTTTTAAAGTTTCCAAATCCCATTTTCCGCCAGGATATTTGATGTAAGTTTCTTTATCGTTTGAGAAACTTAAAACTTCATCATTTATAAAATTAACAGCGAATTTCAATGTTTTCTCCTTGGTATGGTTTTTAAGTTTTATATTGAACACATAATATCATACATATCAAAATAAGTTCAAGTTTAAATTGAAAATTTATTATATATTGTTGATTATCTATTATTTCTTACTTGTTCGCTAAACATTTCTTCAACAATTTGTCCCGATTTTAAAGTCAAATTGACTCTAACAAACAAAGATAAAAATTACAGAGTTTAATCGTTTTTACAAATAATTGACAAAGATTGATTTGTTTTGATAAAATTTTAGCAAGGAAGGGGCAGATGACAAAACCTATCAATGTGGAAGCGTACAAACGCATTCACGAAAATAGTCAATTAGCATTTTGCATTATTGAGGTTATGAAAAATCAAGACAGGATTTTTGATTTTTCTTTTATTTATGCAAATCCGGCACTCTCAAAACTTTGTAATGTCTCTTTAACCCAACTTTATGAAAAACCATTTTACCAACTTTTTCCCGATTTTGACGTCAGCATATTAAACGCCATAATAAAATCGCTGGACAATATGAAAACCGAAGATGTGCAAATGGTAATAGATGATTCTGAAAAACTATTGCACGCCATTGTCTATCCTATTCATGATAACATATGCTCTTTGATTATTTTGGACTATTCTGAATATAACTACAAGATAAAAGAAAATCAATTTTTACAAGACACGCTCAAAGAAGTTCGTCAAGCAAATCATGTTTTTACAAAGATTGAAAAACTGTTCGGTCGTTTTGTGTTGTTGGATTTTGAAAAAGGGACATATCAATTTTTGGGAAATATTGCTCCATATCAAAACCGTATTTCGCCAAGTGGTAAATACAATAATTTTATTAAACAAATAACACATATGTTGATTGAGGACAAAGAACATATCTACGATATATTACAAAAAGAATTTTTAACAAAATATTTTGACAATGAAAATAAGATTATTTCTTTTATTGTTCATATACAAAGAGATGGCGAAAAATACGAAAATTGCAGTATACTACCACTTAAATTTAATGGAACGACTTGCTGTCAAGCAATTCTCACTCAGCAAGATATTACCAGCATCATAAAAGAAAGAGAAAAAAATGAAATTATTTTAAGCGAAGCGGTCAAAAGTGCAAAATTGGCAAATGAAGCAAAGTCAGTTTTTCTTTCAAATATATCGCATGACTTACGAACCCCTCTAAACACCATACTTGGAATGTCTTCCATAGCACAAATGAACATTGATGATAAAGCATCTGTGCTTGCTTGTCTAGACAAAATCAATATTGCTGGAAATCACCTTCTTCAAATCATAAATCAAATTTTGGATATGGCAAAAATTGAAAAAGGGAAAATGGTGTTGGACAACGCGCTTTTTTCAATAAAAGATTGTTTGGAGGAAGTTATTTCCATTGTTTCTCTAAATTGTAAAAC
Source organism: Candidatus Caccovivens sp. (assembly GCA_051888935.1). GTDB lineage: Bacteria > Bacillota > Clostridia > Christensenellales > UBA1242 > Caccovivens. The sequence continues at coordinate 19,859 of JBJFCL010000039.1, forward strand.
AAAAAATATTTCACTAGAATTTTTGCAAAATTTTTCCACGGACAAGGTTTTTGGAGATGCTTTAAAGTTAAAGCGTATGTTGTTAAATTTGTTGGACAATTCCACCAAATATACAAAAGAGAATGGGCATATTTTTTTTACAATAACTGAAAAACACTCGCAAATTGACAAATATTCTTGTTTCCAATTTATTATTGAAGACGATGGTATTGGTATGGAGCAAGACTTTGTTAAACACATTTTTGAACCATTTGCAAGAGCAAAAAATGATTATTCACCAATAACCGATGGAGCAGGTTTGGGAATGTCAATTGCTCAAAACACTGCACATTTAATGAAGGGAGATATTGAAGTTGACTCTCAAATTGGAGAAGGAACAAAAATAACTGCCACAGTATATTTACAAAAACAAATGTATGACGACAAATTGATAGAAAATAAGAAAGAAACAGATTCTGAAACGAGTATGACTCCAAAAAGAATACTTTTGGTCGAAGACAATGATTTAAACATTGAAGTGGCAAAAACGCTATTTGAAAGTTTGGGACACAGTGTAATTACTTGCAAAAACGGACAAGAGGCAATAGATGCACTTTTAAAACAAAGCGAAGATTATTATGATATCATTTTTATGGACATTCGAATGCCAGTCATGGACGGTTATCAAACCTCCAACACAATACGAAATCTTTCAATAAAAAATGCAAAAACAATTCCGATTGTTGCAATGACCGCAGATGCTTTCGTTGAGAATATTCATCTTGCCAAGAAATCAGGAATGAATGATTTTTTGCCAAAACCAATTTCAATCAATGAAATAAAAAGAATCTTAAAAAAATATTTATAATGACAAAAATCGACATATCTCGACACTATAAACAATCAAAACTTGTTGGAACATCATATTGAGAGTGTGATATAATAGATTGTATCTTTAAAGGAGCAAAAGTTGAAACCGAAGATAAAAGTTGTTATTATTGAAGATAACGCTATCATAACTCAGATGCTTAATGACTTAATCAGTGAACGCGAGGATATTGAAATTGTAGAAACTTGCACAAATGGAGTTGACGGAATGACTGCCATAGACAAACATAATCCCGATGTTGTCATTTTGGATATTATAATGCCAGAGTGTGATGGTTTTACTGTCATTAAAACAGAAAAACTGAAACACCCTGAGTGCAAATTTATTGTTTTAAGTAGCCTCAACCAAGATACATTTGTTACAAAAGCGTTAGAAGTTGGTGCATCTTATTACATTATGAAGCCTTTTCAAAAGTCTACTTTAATAGAAAGAATATATGATGTTTGCAAGGCCAAAGATGAATCAACGGAATTTCAAAATTTTACTCAAAAATCTATCTCGTGTGAAGAAAGAGAACAAAAATTGTTAAATATAAAACTCTCAACTATGCTGATGAGTGTTGGCATTCCTGCAAATGCACAAGGCTATCAATATTTGCGTTCTGCAATCATTTTGGTTTTTCAACACCCAGACTATACAAATTCAATAACTAAACAAGTTTATCCAATCGTGGCAAAACAATACAATACGACTCCTGCTAGTGTTGAGCGTTCCATAAGACATGCAATTGAAATTGCTTGGAACAGAGGGAAAATAGACAAAATAAATGGTGTGTTTGGAATCGAATTATTTGGCAAATATGACAGACCCACAAATGGCGAGTTGATAGCACTATTGGCAAATAAGTTATTGCTTGAAAGTGCATAAAAAAATCAGGGGACTCCTGATTTTATTTTTTTAAGATTCCCAATTAGATTGATGAATTGTTTGGATTATTAAATTGTATTCATCTGTAAGCATTGTCCAACTTTCTTCATAATTTTTGTGATTCTTTAAGCATGACACAAATTGCTCGGTCAATTCTTTAAGTCTGACAAAGTCCAACACGGCACACACTCCTTTCAAAGTGTGAGCATCAAAGTTAGCCTTGTCGAGACGTTTGTTTTCAAGGTCTTCTTTCAGCATTTCAAATGTTGGGTCGCTCAAAAATTTAACTATAAATTTTTTTACAAACGATTCTTCACCCAACCTATTCAAAATGTTGTTTGCATTGCCACCAACAATGTCATAAAATTCTTCCAGTGTCACATTTTACCTCTTTGGTTTTGATTATCTCACAAACGATTTTATTTTGTCAAATTTACATTTCAATAAAGGAAAACATCACTTTGTTTACAAATTTTTGAAATTGAAATACTTTTGTGCTATAATAAGAATGTTAAAGCAAAGGAGAGTTATGGAAATTACAGCAAAAGGCAGATATGCAGTTAGAGTTATGGCAGATATAGCCAGATTGGACGGACAATATGTTTCACTTGCAGATATTGCAAAAAGACAAGACCTTTCACTTAAATACCTTGAAAGGATTGTTTCAATGCTCTCAAAAGCAAATCTTGTGGAAAGTATGCGAGGAGCAAATGGAGGTTATCGTTTGGCAAAGGAAACAGATCAAATTTCTGTTAAAATGATTTTGGACGCAACAGGTGACAGCATAAAGATTGCTACTTGTGTGCATGGAAAAGACTGCCCCAAAGCCGACAAATGTGACACCATTGGAGTTTGGAACACTCTCAATCATCTCATTTGCGATTATTTGTCCAGCGTTTCGCTCAAAGATTTATTGAGTCAAACTTGTGAGCGCAAACTTGTAAAGTAGTTAAAATTTTGATTAAAAAGTGTTGACATAGTCAACATTTATATTTATAATAAATTCATACCAATTTGGTAGGAATTAATAAGGAGAATTTTCATGATTTATTTAGATAATGCAGGCACGACAAAGACAAGCAAACTTGCTCTTGATGCCATGCTCCCATTTTTTGAAGAAACATATGGCAATGCTTCAAGTTTGCACACAATGGGGCAGACAGCCAAAGAGGCACTTGAACACGCACGCGAGGTTGTTGCCAAAGTTTTAAACGCCAATCCCAGAGAAATTTATTTTACATCTGGTGGAAGCGAAAGTGACAATCAAGCAATTGTTTCGGCAAGCATTTTGGGAGAGAGAAAAAACAAAAAACACATAATAACCAGCGCTTTTGAACACCATGCAGTTTTGCACACTCTTGAAAAATTGGAAAAACAAGGTTTTGAAGTGACAAAATTGCCAGTTTACGAAGATGGCATTGTGAGAGTTGATGACCTAAGAAAAGCGATTCGACCTGACACTTGCTTGGTGACAATCATGTTTGCAAACAATGAAATTGGCACAATTCAGCCAATTAAGGAAATTGGACAAGTTTGTCGAGAACATGGCATCATTTTCCACACCGACGCGGTTCAAGCAGTGGGGCATGTTCCAGTTGATGTCAAGGATATGAATATTGATATGCTAAGTCTTTCTGGGCACAAATTCCATGGACCGAAAGGTGTTGGGGCATTGTATTGCAGACAAGGAGTTCTTTTGAACACCTTTATTGAAGGCGGAGCACAAGAGCGTGGAAAGAGAGCTGGAACAGAAAATGTTGCGGGTATTGTTGGAATGACCGTGGCATTGGAAGATGCTTGCAATCATATGGACGAGGTGGCAAAGCACGAGCAAAAACTCCGTGACAAATTGATTGACGAACTTTCAAAAATTCCTCATAGTATCTTGAATGGTAGCAGAGAACATCGCCTCCCGAATAATTTTAACATGTGCTTTGAAGGAATTGAGGGAGAAAGCTTGTTGCTTCTGTTGGATGACAAGGGAATTTGTGCATCCTCAGGCAGTGCTTGCACTTCTGGTTCGCTGGACCCATCGCATGTGCTTCTTGCAATTGGAAGAGTACACGATGTGGCACACGGCTCGCTTAGATTGACATTATCAAAATACAACACAATGGAAGAGATAGACAAAGTAATTGAAGAAGTTCCAAAGGTGGTGGCGTATTTGCGTGAGATTTCACCTGTTTGGGACGAACTTGAAAAAGGAGAAAGAGAACATGTTATATAGTGAAAAAGTTATGGACCATTTCAGAAACCCTCGAAATGTTGGGAAAATGGACGATGCTGACGGCATTGGAGAAGTTGGAAACGCAAAATGCGGAGATATAATGAGAATGTATATCAAAGTGAAAGATGGCATAATCACAGATGTCAAGTTCATCACATTTGGCTGTGGAAGTGCAATAGCCACCAGCAGTATGGCAACAGAACTGATTAAAGGAAAACCTGTTGAACAAGCACTTGAACTCACAAACAAAGCGGTTGTTGAAGCTTTGGACGGACTTCCAGCATACAAACTTCATTGTTCTGTTTTGGCAGAAGAAGCGGTTAAGGCAGCGGTAAAAGATTATTATCAAAAAAACAACATTCCTTTTGATGAATCAAAATATTGTGCTGGCGATTGCCCTTGTGCACACGAACATGATGTGAGGGAATAATCATATAAATTTTGTATGATAAAAGAATATGACAGGCAAAAAGCAGTTGATTATGCACGAGAGTGGGCACTTTCGCATAATCCTGCTTTTTATCATTATGCTGGCATTGGTGGAGATTGCACGAATTTCATCTCTCAGTGTCTTCTTTTTGGAGACGGAGTTATGGATTATTCACAACTTGGTTGGTTTTATCGTTCCGTCAACGACCACTCTGCAAGTTGGACATCGGTCAAATTTTTGAATGATTTTTTATTAAGAAAGTCAGGAACAGGACCATTTGCCAGTGTTCAACCTATGAATAATTTGCAAATTGGAGACATTATTCAATTGCGTCAAAATCCGACTCATTTCAATCACACCGTCATAATTTCCAAAATAGAGAATGGAAATATTTATGTTTGTGCACATTCAAACGACGCACTAGACAAACCTTTGAGTCGATATTATTTCAAAGAGTTGAAGGGGTTGCATATCGAAGGAATAAGGTTGTAAATAAAAATCAAAAAAGACTATGCTTTTATTTTTTAATGTGTAAATGCTTGATTTTTGTCTTTTTTTGTTTTATTATATGTTTATAAACAATTTAGGAGAAATTATGAAAAAAATAAAGCAGTTTTTTAGTGATTTTAAAGCATTCATTTCAAGAGGAAATGTGATTGACATGGCTGTCGGAGTTATCATAGGTGGTGCTTTTTCTGCCATTGTAACTGCCTTGACAAACAAAATTATTATGCCACTCATCAATTTGTTGTTGTCTCTTGCCGGAGGAGCAGGTTTAGAATCTGCTCGTACAATTCTCGGAAACCCTGTCTACAACACACCAGGCGATGTTGCAAGCGGAATTAACTGGGCATCAACAATTTATATTGATTGGGGTGCATTTATAACAGCAATAATTGATTTCTTGCTTATTGCATTTGTTCTTTTCACCATATTAAAAGTTATGATGAGCGCGCAAGGTCTTTGGAAAAAAGGAATCAAAGAGCGCCCAACAAAAGAAGAAAGAAAGATTTTGAAAGCGGAAGGCGTAAATATGAAGGATTATCGCGAAGTTATCGTTAAGACAGCTGAACTTCGTGAGAGAAACAAACCTGCACCACAGCCTCCAAAACCAACACAAGAACAACTTTTGACAGAGATATTGGCAGAACTTAAAAAACAAAATGAAGAAAAAGAGCACGAAGAAAAACAAGCATAACGCTTGTTTTTTTTAAACTAAAAAACAAAAAAGACACACAAATTCAATAATGATTGTGTGTCTTATTAAAAAGTGGTGGAGATGATGAGATTCGAACTCATGACCCCCTGCTTGCAAGGCAGGTGCTCTAGCCAACTGAGCCACACCCCCAGATGCTTAAAAATATTACCATATTTTAAACTAGTTGTCAACAATTTTTGAAAAGATTATAAAAAAACTTGCAAATTTTTTGCAAGTTTTCTGTCTTTTTTAATGATTTTAGTCGTCGTGGCCATGGAATTCTGTAAGACGAATATTGTTTGCTTTGCGTTGTTCTTCCATGAGATTTGAGAACAAATCTCTTACATAATATGGATTTTTGACATTAACAAGTCTCAAAGTTGGTTTGCTTTCATCGCTACTATACAAAGTCACAGTGCCACAATTAAGCATTTTCCCAAGTAAAGACTGATGAAGAGAAATGTCGCAAATTCTATAAACATTGATTTCATCAATAACTGATGACAAGAATCCAATATCACAGAAAAGTTTTACCCAAGAACCTTGTTTTCTAATCAAGCGATAACGAGTAAAAGAAAGAGGCATACCCAAAAATCTTTTTCTGTCTTTCCAAATTAATTCTGCACCTTCTCCATACTTTCTTTCAATATTCATGATTAACCTCCAAATCTACTCAGTTCTATTTTACAATAAAAAATAAAAAATGTAAATACTTTTTATAACTTTAAATTAAATAAAATAAAAATTCCTTGCATAAGTGCAAGGAATTTTTGCTTTTAAGTGTGATTATTTGCAACCACAACCGCAGTTTGAAAGCAAAATCAAGAACAGAAGAGTTCCACAGTCAATGCAGATTTCTCCACCTTTCATATTGCCGAATCCACAACCACAGTTTTGTAAGAGCAAAAGTAAGAAGATGAGTGAGCAGCAGTCGAAACCGCCGTTGCAATCTCTACCTACATCACCACAATTTGAGCCTCCGAAAAAGTTCATTTGTGCCTCCTAAAAATTCTTATGTACGACTTTTATTATGCAAATTGCTTGCACATTAACAACATATTAAAAAATACAAAAAAATGTTAAAGAATAAATTTAATAATTTTGAACAAACTACCTTTAAAGAGGGTAACCTCAAAATTAAGGGAGGATTTATGAAGAAAAAATTTTTAAGTGTTGTTGCTGGCATTGTTGTTGCAATTGTTGGAGGAATTGCTTTGTCAGCCTGTGGACAGATGAGCAATGATTTCATCACAAAGGCAGGGAGTGTCGAACTTGGAGGCGTAAATTTTTCCAATTCTGCAAATTTAAGCATTGACTATTGTGGCGAAAACAAATATCAAGCAAATGGAGATGTATCTGTTATGAGTGCCACACAAGCAGATGCGTTTTGGGCAGGAACTGCCAAAGAAGGTGATAATTATATCATTTTAAGCGTCAAATTCAATGTTGGTAGCACCATAGTTTATGGTTTTGATGTTGAAGGTGCAAATTTTGAAAATCCTGATGGCACAACTGTAAAGAGATACACCAACAACACAGAAAACAATGACACTCTTGAAATCATTTTGAGAGTAAATTCAGAGAAAGAAACGTTCAAAGTTGTTGACACAGAAAAAGATGCTGACGCTGTGACTTATACTGTTGATATGTCAAAACTTAATTACAAAACACAAGGTTAAACAAACTAAAAAACTGGCAAACTCTTGCCAGTTTTTTTATTCTAAAATCAACAATCTTGATTTATTTATTTTTGTATTTTTTCTTAAATTTTTGCTGTCTTTCCCAAATAGACATAACCCATTTGTGAGGCAAAAGTTTGACCATTGCTGTTTGTGCTTTTGCAATAAAGCCATAAAGAACAACATCTTTTCTTTTCATTGCTCCCTTCATTGCTTTTTTGATTAGTTTTTCAGGGTCATACATGGCAACATATTTTGTGATAACTTCTTGCTTTGCGTTGGTCTTTGTTGCTCTATCGAAGAAAGGTGTCTTGGTCCAATATGGGCAAAGACAAGTTACACTGATTTTTCGAGATTTAAGTTCTCTGTTCAATGCTCGCGAGAAAGATAAAACATATGCCTTGCTTGCACCATACACTGCAATGTAAGGAATAGGTTGAAAAGCGGCGATTGAACCAAACTCAACAATTCTTCCACCTTCTTTCATAAAAGGAAGTGCCAAAAGAGTGAGGTGAGTGAGAGCTTTGCAGTTTAAGTCAATCATTCCAAGTTGCGCCTGCAAACTTATTTCGTCATAACGACCAAATTTTCCGTATCCACTTGCATTGACAAGCCATTCAACAGTCACATTTTCATTTTTAAGCGCGTTTTCAAGAGTTTCGAAACTCTCTTCTTTTGTCAAATCCAAATCAAAGAACTTGAAAGGTGTTTTAAGTTCTTCTTTCATTTTGTCCACTTCATCTGTTTGTAAAGCGACTCCCCAGATTTCGTTAAGCCCAAGTTTGTCAATTTCAAAACAAAATCTTCTACCCATACCAGAAGAAGCACCAGTTATAAGCGCAATTTTTTTCATAATCCCTCCATATGTGTTGATTTTATCATTTAACAACCAATTGTGCAAAGAAATTTGGCATTATTTTTTAATAAACTTACTTTGTTCGTTGACTTTTGAATGATGTTTTGATAAAATTTAAGTAGCAGATTATTGGCATTTTAGGGGGAATATGGAAAACATCATCACTTTTAAAGGACAAAATGTACAGTTGTTTAGCAAAATGGCGGTGCAAAATTATTCTGCAAAAACTGCAATTATTGTGCCTGAAACTCATAATGCTATTTTGGTGAAAGACGGGCAAATGCTTCAAACATTATCGTCTGGCAAGTATCTCATTGGCAAGTTTGTTGATGTTAAAAATGAATTGGAAAGCAATTTGGAAATTTTGTTTATGTCCAAGACTGCAAAACTTAAACTTATGTGGGGAACAGCCAACAAGTTTGTTATGTATGACTCCACACTTCAAGAAAACTATGGCCTAGGAATGAGTGGAGATTTTGATGTTCAAATTGGTGACCCAAGAAAATGCTATCTTTATCTCGTCGGTGCAGATAATGACCTTACAAGTGATGCGTTGCAAGAGCGTTTAATGTCCACAGTAGTTTCCACTTTGGAAAATATTGTGATTGAATATGTTGAAAAAAACAAGGTGATGTTCAATCAAATTTCCGCTTGTAAGCGTGAAATTTCTGCACAAGCACAAAAGCAATTAAATCAAAAGCTTATGAGTGACTATGGTATTGCGGTTTTTTCTTTCAATATTGCAAACATTATAATAGGTGAAGAAGATTTGCAAAGACTGAATCAACAATACAAACAACTCAAAAAAACAGATAACTTTGTTTGTCGTGAATGTGGGGCGGTTTTGCATGAAAATGACAAATTTTGCTCTTCTTGCGGAAAGAGAGTTGAAATTGGCAAGAAATGTCCAAATTGCTTTACAGAAAATGCAGATGATGCCAAGTTTTGTTCGTCTTGTGGACAAAAACTTTAAAGGAGGGGAATATGCTGTTTGTTTACATAATTATTATGATCGCCATTTTGGGAGTTGCAATATTCTTTATTTGCAAAGAATACATAAAAAAAGATGACTCCGCAAATGAAGGCAGTCGAGGAATAATCAAAAACAAAAAAACCATTGAAAATATGGTGGCAAATGTGGAAAGTATAATTGTTTATGCTGACGGAAATGATGTGCTTTGTCATAGACTTGTTGAGCTCAAAGACGATATTCGCTTTTTCAATCCAAGCACCAACAGCAGAGTTGCCATTGTTGACACAAAAATTGCCAACAAATTGGACGACTTAAAGATAATGGTGGCAAAGGATAACACCCAAGAAACTTGTTTTAGACTTTTGGAAGAAGTTGAGGCATATGTTTTGGAGCGTAAAAAGGAAGAAAAGAACTGATGAAAAGACAATATGAAACATCAGAGAATGTATCATCCGAAGACGCAGAGAAGGTTCTTAAAGAACTCAGACTTGGTTATCTCAATTTGTCAGATGGTGCTTTCGAGCAAGCGAAAATGTGTTTTACACTTGCACTACAATATGACAGCAAATGTGCAGATGCTTATTGGGGATTGATGTTGGAAAAATTCCAAATCAAAAATGAAGATGTTTTGGAAACAGAACCAGTCCTTTACAAAAGTGCACTTGCATTGCCAGAATGTCAAAATGCATTGCAGTTTGCCAACGAAAAACAACTTGCTCAATATCAAAACTTGTTGGAAAGAATAGAAAAAGTCAACGAAGGTGACAACTACTAGAAAAGTATGGAGTGAAAAGAGGAGAGATTATGTGGTGGCCATTTAAAAGAAACAAATTTAAGAATTTAAATAGAGAGGACCTTGTAAATTCCATTTGTGAACTTGAACGACAAGAACGCACAGCGGAAGCAGAAGTGTTTCAAAAAATAAAGGAAATTGATGCACTTGTGGAAAAAGGAAAGAAAGAGAAAAACAAGGATTTGCAATTGTTTTATGCAAAGAAAATTGCACACTTAAACGAAGAGAAACAAGTTTGCATGGAGCGAGGAATGTATTTGCTTTACAACATTCGTCTTATGAACAAACTCAAAGACGCTTATGACAGCAACACTTTCTTCAAAACACAAACCAAAGTGCCCCTTTCAGAATTGCTTGTTGACCAGAAGCGCTTGGCTAAGTTTTTGAACAATGCACTTGAAACAAGAATTGCTTCCGAAGACATACTCACAAGCGCAGACGAACTTTTTGCCGAAGTTCAGTCAGCATATGATGTGAGTCAACCAATTTATGGAGTTGGCAAAACAGAAGAAGAAATTTTGACTATGTTCGAAAAAGAAAATCAACTTGTTGATGAGCAGGAACTTGCACAAGAAAAAACAAGTGAACCTGTAAAAAAAAGAAAAGCAAAAATGGAGGAATAAAAAATGGGACTTTTCAAATCAAAACAACAAAAAGAAATTGAGAAAAAGATGCTTATTAAGCGCACAATCAACACTATGAACAAGCAAATAAATCGCTTGGAAGACCAAAAACAAGTGTTTATTGATGCTGCAAAGAGGGCAAAACAAAAAGGATTGGACGCACAATTCAACTTGGCTCTCTCCGGCTACAAGATGACTGTTCAACAACAAAGAAGAGCACAAGAAATGCTTTTAAATTTTGAAATAACAGCGCAGATGAAAGATGTGACCATGATGACGAGCGAGTTCTTGCGTGGAATGAGTGATATTTCAAAAGAAATGACCCGCCTTGCAGACGCAAAAGAATTTGCAAAAATTCAAGCTCAATTTGAAGAAGCTATGGCTGCCGTTGAAACTCAAACCGACCAAATGGACAATTTTATGGAGATGAGTCAAGAAACTTTCTACAATCAAAGCAAAGACAAGTCTGGAAAAATGTCAGACGAGGAATTGGAGAAGTTTATTATGGAGCAAGCATCTCAGGACGAACTTTCTGCGGAACAAATTGACAAGGAAATGGAAGAACTTAAAAAGAAGATTCAAGACGAAAACAACTAAGAATTAACAACTAGTTCAATTAAAGATATATAAAGGAAAAATTATGACAGAGACCAGCATGAATGTCTTATCCGACACCTTTGACCTTTATATGAAAAAAGGCAAAGAAGCAAAAACAAAAGGAAACATTTCTCTTGCAAAAAGAAATTTTCTTCTTGCAAGTCAGACAATGATGCAAATGGCGAAACAGAGCCAAGGCAAACTTAAAGAAGTGCGTATGGAGCGTGCTAGACGACTTGTTGAACTTTCTGACAATTTGACCAAAACTCCTGTTAAAAACAGCAAAGATGACAGTTCAAAAGAGGAAGATGAAGACATAAAAAAATGGCAATCTGCACAAATTCCAAATATTAAATTTAGCGATGTTGCTGGACTTGACGATGTGAAAAAAGCCATCACAATTCGAATGATAAACCCCATCAAATATCCAGACAAATACAAAATGTATGCAAAAAAGACTGGTGGTGGAGTTCTTTTGTATGGACCTCCTGGCACAGGAAAAACTATGATTGCAAAAGCAATAGCCAATGAAGTGGGTGCAAAGTTTTATGCTGTCAAAGGTTCGGATATTGTAAGCAAATGGGTTGGAGACAGCGAAAAGAATATCAACTCTCTTTTTGAGGAGGCAAACAAACAAGACCGTGCCATTATTTTTATTGATGAAATGGACAGTCTTATCGGCAAACGCGGTGTTGACACTCACAATGATAAGCGTGTTAACGAGTTCTTACAACAAATTGATGGCTTTGCTGGCAGAAATCCAAATCTCTTGCTTCTTGGGGCAACAAACCGACCTTGGGATATTGATAGTGCAGCGATGCGTTCGGGAAGATTTTCACAAAAGATTTATCTTCCTCTCCCAGATGCTCCTGCAAGAAAATTTATGTTGGAAAAGAACATGAAAGGCGTTCCGGTGTCAAAAGATTTTAATATTGACAAAATTGTGTCACAGACCGAGATGTACAGCGGAGCGGACATTGAAGAACTTTGTGACCGAGCCAAAGATGAACCGCTTTTAAAAGCCATTGCCACAGACAGTGTTATCGCAGTGACTAATGAAGATTTTGACAGAGTGCTTGAAGTTTTTCCTCCAAGCGTCACTGCAAAAGAATTGGCGCAGTTTGAAAATTATAACAAAGATATCAACAAATTATTGTCGAAAAATAAGAAATAAAGGGATTTCATGAGAGAAAGAGCGTGTAAAAATTGTGGAGGCAAGAGTTATGAGGTTGTTGGGCAAAATATGGTGAAATGCCAATTTTGCGGAACTCTTTATGTTGACGAACACGCATCTAAGGAAGAGGAAGTTCTTCTCGTTGGTGCTTATGAACTTGCCAGAGAACAGAAATTCAATGAAGCAGTTGCAGAATTTGATAAAATTTTGTCGCTTTATCCTCTTTCTTTTGAAAGTTTTTATGGCAAATGTCTTGCGAAGCATAAAATTGTTTTTTACAACACGCGAACAAGCAAAAAACCTCGTTTTTTCGGAGATGAAATTCCATCAATTTTGCAAGATGAAGATTTTTTGTCAGCAGTAGAAAATGCTCCAACTGAGACGGCAAAAACATATCAAGAACAAGCAAAAAAGATAGAGAAATTGCATCAAAGTTACTTGGAAAACAAAGACACGACTTTTGATGTGGTTTTGGCGGACCCAAAACTGGACAAACAAGACGCAATCACTTTGCAAGCGGTCGAAAAATTGAAAGAAGCAGGGTTGAAACCTTATTTCTTACAAACTGTCAAAGAAAATGAAGCAACCACTTTTTGTGCTCTGAAATCTTGCAAAGTTTTTGTGTTGTTTGCAAATGACAAAAAAGGTTATACAAATGCAGAAATCAAAAATTTGTATGATAGATATTTATATTTTATTTCACTTAAACAAAAAGCAAAATCCAGTTTGATAATTGCTCTTGACAGCAATAATATCTCTCTTGATGTTCTGCCAAAAAAAATAACAACTTGCAAAAGCGTACTTGACTTAAATTCAACTTCATTTTTGCCTGATTTTGTCACAAAAGTGAAAGAAGAGATGTCCAAAACCATTGAAGTGATGGCGAGAATTGACACTGTCACAATTGAGAAAGTGACACCTCAAAAGAAAGAATATGTTGATGTTGAAAGTATCGAACCAACAGACCTTGGGCACTATCATGTCGACAACATTAAACTTACAGATGAGAACAAAATAAAATGGTTATATTTGTGTTTAAAGAATGGAGATTTTGAATCCGCACAAGAAGTTGTTGAAAGCGAACTTGAAAAAAATAGTGTTTCATCGGAAATTGTGTTTGCACAAATGCTTTTGAAACGCCAAATAAAAACGCCAGATGAATTTTTTTCTAGTATCACAAATTTTCAAGACAAAGAAGAAATCGACAATCTTTTACAAAATGCCAACAAAGAATTTGCAGAGTATTTTGTGGATAGTTTTGAAAACCTGATTATCAAACTTGACAATGAAGAATATTATGAAAAATACCTCTTGTATCTTGCAGGATTTAACACACCAAATCGTGAAAACTTTGTAAACAAAGCAGAAGATAAAGCAGTTGAAACTTTGGACGAAGATTTGATTGATATGGTGCTCAAATGTTTCAAGGCAGATGAAGTTGACAAATTTATAAATTTTTATTATTTGCTTGCTCAAAAGAGCGATGACAAAACTTATTACGAAAAAATTTTGCAAATTGACGAAGGTCATGAACAAAGCAATTTAGCAATGCTTTTATCTCATTTTAAAAGCACAGAGGACATTTTGTCCTATCAAAATCGTGAGCAAATTGAAGGAGTGTTTAAATATTTAAACGAAGATGCTCGTGCTCATTTTGTTTCTGCCGTGGTGGATTTGATTTTGCCTGTGGCTTTTTGTGACCTTGAAAAAGCGCAATCCCAACTTGATTTTTATTTAGCATATGTGACGGATACAAAAAAATTGGTGGAACTTTTGAGAGAAATAGCAATAAAATTTCAAAGAATGAGATTTTTTAAAATTGCCGAGCGTTATATTTCAATAGCAATTTCCAAAGAACCTAATAGAGCGGAATTTTATTGGTTTTTGATATCCATAAAAGCACATTGCGTAAACGACAACGAAATGATTATGTCCATGAACAAAATCACTCAGTTTCCAGAGTGGGAAACACTTCTTTCTGTTGCAAATGAAAGTGAAGCTGAAAAATATGCCAATATTGCAAGCAAAATAAAACTCTACGAAGGACAAAAAATTCCTTTAAAAGAGGAAATGTTAGACAAAAAACAACTAACAGAAAAATTAAATGATTTCATAATCAGAAATGAAAAGATTTTGCTTGAAATACAGAAACAAGACGAAAAATATGCGAAAGGTGTGCGTTATTACAGTATGCAAATTCAACCTTTCAAAAATTATATGGAAGAATTGTCCAAAATTGAAGAATTTAGAGATTATGAAGCAGTTTTTTCTAAAATTTGTACTCGTTTGGAACTTTTAGATTTAAATCTTTCAACTTCAATAAATGTTTCTCATCTTATGGACAGAGATGAAGGCTTGAAAAAAATATATGAAAATGCGCCAAGCATAGACGAGGAAAAAAGCAAACAAAGAAACAATGCTTCACATAAAAAGTTTTGGAAGAATTTTTTGATTGTATTTTTGGGATTTGTTCCACTTTTGTTTACAACACTTTTGTTGGTCGTGACAACAATTGCACCAAAAGAAGTGTACATGTATTTTAATCAAGATTTCTTAGTGTACAGTGTGATATATAGCGTTGTGTTTGGAATGGTTTGTTTCGCAGTTTATGCAATAAACAAACATCAACTTAGCAAAAAGTGGAAAGTAATAGACCTTTTGCTGTTTATGATTGCTTTTGTCAATCTTTTGATTCTAACAATCGGAATATATTTTTTGCCAGGCACAGTTGGAATCACAAATGCACACGAATTTGATGTTTTGTTACACAATGCAAGTGCTTCCAATTTTGTTTTAGAAGGAGATATTGACCTCAAAGACATTGAATGGTCACCAGTAAACTTTACAGGTACATTGAACGGACAAAATCATAAAATCGAAAATTTGAAATTTAAATCACAAAAATCATTGTCACTATTTGGGAGAAATAGTGGAAATATTGCCAATCTTCAAATTGTTTTGTCAGATAATGAATATAAAGAAATTACAAGTTTTGCGGGTGTTGCGACTGCAAATTATGGAACAATTTCAAATTGTGTTGTGAATGGAACACTGACAATTCAAACCAATTTAGATGCAGTTATCGGCGGGCTTGTTGGGAAAAATTATGCAGATATTGAAAATTGTCAAACATCGTTGACCATAACTATTGATGCAGGCTATAACGATGTTGTTGTTGGCGGACTTGTTGGAATTTCAACAGAGGGGAAAATTTTGCCAGTAGTAAAGAAAAACGCTTCCAACATCACACTAAATGCAATTATGACGGATTGCAAAAAATTTGTTTGTGGCGGACTTATTGGAAAAGTTTACAATCACCAAACTTTGTCACAAAACGAATCTCATGTTGATATTGCGATTGCTGGTTCTTCTCAAAACACAAATGTTGGTGGTTTGTTTGGGGAAGAATATTTTGCTAGTGCTGACAATTATTCAACAGGCGAAATTGATTTAACAGATGTAAGTTCGACTGCTTGCGTTGGAGGAATAACTGGACAATTTAAAAATTCCAACCGTGAAATAACAATACTTCATTCATATTCCACGATTGAAATAATTGGAGGTTCAAACATTGTCAAAGGTGGTCTTGTTGGAGAGATGGAAGGATATATTGATTCTTGTTTTTCCAATCAAACCATTGAACTATATGGAACAAAGACAACTCATGCAGAGACAATAAACTGCGAAAAACTTTTAAGTGAAGTATATGACCCAAAATTCAACTTTTCTGAGGATATTTGGGAGATTTCAAAAACAAATTATCCAACACTTAAATAAAATTACTCCAAAAATAATGACATTTTATTTGGATTTTTCATTTAAGTAATATGTATAGAAACACAATTTAGTTGACAAGTCAACGATTATCATGCTATTATTTACAAATGGTTGACAAGTCAACTTTATTTTATGCTGTAAAATTATTGAAATTCAAGACGCAAATCGTTATAATTATCAAACAAACGGAGAAAAGAGATGTTTAAATTACTTAAAAATCTAAAATGGATTGATTATTTGTTTATATTGCTTGTCACGGCACTTATTGTACTGCAAGTTTTTCTTGATTTACGCCTGCCAGATTACACTGGAAACATTATGGCGGAACTTGGGAAAATGCAATTTGGTGTTGAAGTCAGTGTAAACACAATTTTGGTTAACGGTGGATATATGCTTGCTTGCGCTTTTGGAAGTTTGGCAAGTGCTGTCTGTGTGGGATTTTGCACAGCAAACATTTCATCGAGATTGGGATCTAATCTGAGACAAAATGTTTACAACAAAATTCAAGGTTTTTCGTTGACAGAAATCAACAAATTTTCTACCGCAAGTCTTATTACTAGAACAACAAATGACATAACTCAAATCCAGTCTTTTGTTGCAATGGGAATGCAGGCACTCATAAAAGCACCAATTCTTGCTGTTTGGTCTGTTTTAAAGATTTTAGACAAAAACTGGCAATGGTCTGTTGCAATTGGTGGAGCAATAGGATTTTTGCTTATCATGGTTCTTATCATCATCACTGTGGCTGTTCCTAAATTTAAGAAAATCCAAACTATGACTGATGATGTAAACCGAATTACACGAGAGAATTTGACTGGAATCAGAGTTATCAGAGCGTCAAATGCCGAAGATTATCAAAATGACAAGTTTGAACAAAACAACAACAAATTGACAAAGACCAATTTGTTTGTCAATCGTGTTATGGGAATAATGAGTCCTGGAATGAACTTGCTCATGAGCGGTTTGTCGTTGGCAATCTATTGGATTGGTGCTTATATTGTGAAGAACGAAGTCGATGTGGCAAATATGACAACATTTATGCAATATGGAATGCAGGTTATTATGGCATTTATGCTACTTATTATGATATTCATCTTGCTTCCAAGGACACTTGTCTCGGCAAAGAGATTGAACGAAGTTTTAGACACAAAGGAGAGTATTGTTTCAGGGGACTATATTGACGACAATTCCGACGGGAAAGCATCAGTTGTGTTTGACCATGTATCTTTCAAATATCCAGAAGCAGATGAATATGTTTTGAAAGATATAAGTTTTGAAGCATACGAAGGCGAAACTGTGGCATTCATAGGTTCAACTGGGAGCGGAAAAAGCACTCTTATCAATCTTATTCCAAGACTCTATGATGCAACAGAGGGAAATATATACATTGACGGCGTTAATGTCAAAGATTATGACCTTAAAAACCTCAATAAAAAAATAGGTTATGTCCCACAACGCGGGGTGCTTTTTAGTGGCACAGTTAAGAGTAATATTGATTTTGGTGACAACAATGCAGATGATGAGACTGTCAAAAACGCAATAAAAGTTGCTCAGGCATCAAACTTTGTTTCACGAATGAGTGATGGCATAAACAGTCCTATTGCACAAGGCGGAACGAATGTTTCAGGTGGACAAAAACAAAGACTTTCTATTGCAAGAGCGGTTGCAAGAAAGCCAGAAATCTTTATTTTTGATGATAGTTTTTCAGCGTTGGATTATAAAACTGACCGAAAACTTAGAAGTGCACTCAAAAAACACACTCAAAAAGTGACCAAATTTATTGTTGCTCAGCGTATCGGCACAATCAAAGACGCAGACAAAATCATAGTTTTAGACAACGGAAACATGGTTGGCATAGGCACGCATGAACAGTTGCTTCAAAATTGCTCAGTTTATCAAGAAATAGCACTATCACAACTTTCAAAGGAGGAATTGTAAAATGCCACCAATGGGAAAAATGCATGTAACAGAAAAAGCAGAAAAGGGCACATTCAAAAAATCTATGGGAAAACTGCTCAATTATTGCAAAAAATATTGGGTTTGGATTGTTGTATCAATGATTTTGGGAGCAATTGCCACAGTTTTTCATATCATAGGTCCTAACAAAATTAGCGAAATGACCAATTTAATAAATCAAGGTCTGTATATCGGCGATATGGAAGCGGTACTTGGAGAAATCACAAAGATTGCAGTATTTTTGCTTTGCATTTATTTGATAGGAGCCGTTCTTTCATATTTGCAACATTATATTACCGTAACCGTAACCCAAAAAACTGTAAAGCGTTTTAGACAAGATATTTCCTACAAAATCAATCGACTTCCGCTCAACTATTTTGACACTCATTTGTATGGTGATGTGTTAAGCAGAGTAACAAACGATGTTGACACGATTGGTCAAAGTCTCAACCAAAGTATTGGCAGTTTAATTTCAAATGTAATAATGTTCTTTGGTGTGCTTATCATGATGTTTGTGACTGAGTGGATAATGGCGCTGACTGTCATAGCCACAACCATTTTAGGTTTTGGATTTGCACTGATATTTATGGCAAAATCTCAGAAATATTTCAATCAAAATCAAAAGAATTTGGGAGAAATGAATTCTCATATTGAAGAAATCTATTCTGGACACAATGTTGTTCAACTTTTCAATGCACAGGGACAGACAGGCAAAGAATTTAAGAAAATCAACAAAAATCTTTTAAACACAGGTTGGAAATCACAGTTTATTTCTGGAATTATGGGACCAATAATGAACTTCGTTGGAAATTTTGGTTATGTTGCAGTTTGTATTGTTGGTGCAGTTCTTGCCAGCCAAAGAGGAATAGGATACTTTGGCACTATTGTTGCTTTTATGATTTATGTTCGCTTGTTTACAAATCCACTTTCTCAAATAGCACAATGTTTGACGAGTTTGCAATCTGCTTCTGCTGCCAGCAAGAGAGTTTTTGAATTTTTGGAAGAAAAGGAACTCTCAAATGAAAGCAACAAAACCTTTTCTATTGAAAATGTCAAGGGTGATGTTAAATTTGAACATATAAAGTTTGGTTACAATGAAAACAAAACAATCATAAAAGACTTTTCTGCTGACATCAAAGCGGGGCAAAAAGTGGCAATAGTTGGTCCAACTGGTGCTGGCAAAACAACACTTGTAAATCTATTGATGAGATTCTATGAAGTCAACTCTGGGGATATTAAAATTGATGGAATTTCCATCAAGGATATCAAGCGTGAGCAGGTTCATAAATTGTTTGGAATGGTTTTGCAAGATACTTGGTTGTTTGAAGGCACAATCAGAGAAAATTTGCGATATAACAATCCAGATGTCACAGATGAACAAATTGTTGAAGCGTGCAAGAATGTTGGAGTTGACCACTTTATTCAAACACTTTCTCACGGTTATGACACTGTAATTGATGATGCTGTAAATCTTTCGGCGGGACAAAAACAACTTTTGACCATTGCAAGGACCATGATTGCCAATCGTCCTATGATAATATTGGACGAGGCGACAAGTTCTGTTGACACCCGTACAGAAGTTTTGTTGCAAAATGCAATGGATAAAGTCATGGAAGGAAGGACATCGTTCATAATCGCTCATAGATTGTCGACCATAAAAAATGCAGATATAATTTTGGTCCTTAAAGACGGAGATATCATAGAGAGTGGTAATCATGAAGAACTATTAGCTCAAAATGGTTTTTACGCCGAACTTTACAACAGTCAGTTTGAAGAGGAATAAATTTATTTTTATCATAAAAATTAATTGAATAAAAAGGAAAGAAACAAACAAAATATCACAAGAGGTGTGTTATGATGCGAGTTTTTTTCTTTATTTTGGGAGTACCAATGATGATAATGTCTTTTTTTGAGGCAATTGATGTGTTGCCTTATGTGGAGAGTGCAAACATAATTTATGATGGGCATGTGATAGAATTGACACAGGAAGAACAATCAGATTTGCTGGAAAATGTAAATACAATGTTTGAAAAATCGCGCACAATGCCAGCTTTTGGAGTTGTGTTTGATGACATGTATAGAGAGATAGTCCAAGATGGTCATTTTATCTCGCTCAAATTTCCACAAATAATAGAAGTTAATGGACTTCCTTTTGACGAGTTGGTTTTTAAAGTCGAGCCAGAGTCACAAGGATTCAATCTTATGCGAGGAATGAAAGGAATTTTTCAAGGGCGCTGTATTTACATTGATTTGCAAGATATTACAATGAATGATTTATATCAAAAAATAATCAACTTAGACAGTGTCAAAAATTTCGATTTAAATCAAATTCCAGAACAAACTATTCAAGAAAATGAGAATGAGAAGTTTGAAAATGTGGAAAATGACGAGAATATCGAACAAAATTTGGAAGAAAACACTGAAACTCTAAGTGACATTGCTGAAACGAAAGATATGCTGAATGATGGAAACAAGGCATAGATAAGAGCAAAAAGTTTTAATAATAATAAAAAATGACAAAAATCACAATATGGATTTCATATTACTCGGATTTTTGTTATTTTTTTGTGCTGTTGGGGTATATAAAGGCTTTGTTAGGGCTGTCTTTTCTCTCCTTTCAACATTTTTAATAGCAATCATATCATGGCGAGTATGTCCAATTGTTGCAGAATGGCTGTCATCAATTATCGCTCATCCTATAAATAGCGTATTAAATGATATCTTAAACAATTTAGTGCCTGGCACATTTTCAGATGTTTCTCAATTTCAAGCACAAATTCTTCAAGGGAATGTTGTGTTTGCTTTTATCTTAAATTTAGTGTTGTCAAATATCACATTTGAAGGGGAATTGACAGCGGGACAAATATTGGGTCCGACGCTAAGTAATTTATTTATAAAAGTTTTGTCTTTTGTTGTGCTGTTTGTCTTGCTTTTGTTAATTGTTAGAATTTTGAGAATGTTTGTCAATAAACTTGTCAAGATTTGTGGTCTTAATGGAGTGAATCGTTTTTTTGGAGGATTTGTGGGGCTTGTGAAAGGTTTGCTGTATTTTGTCATTTTTTATATGGTTTTTTGTGCTTTTGCAAATTTTACATTAAACGAAAATATGTTAAATTTTGTGTCAAACGGCAGTGTTTCCCAAGCATTTTATAATTGGTTTATTGAAAAAATAATCAACCTCTTTTATTAAGGTTGATAATCAAAATTCAAATTTTTTAAAAATTCTGCTTCTATTTCGTTATTTTCTGGAAGTTGAGAAGTTATTTCTTCATTTTGTTTATTTCTTTCTTCTGTTTGATTTTTTAGGTTAACCATGACTCCTATTTGGATAATAATTGCGACAAGTAAAATGCCAATCAATATGATTGACACAATTTGAAAAGCATTAAGTTTTTTCAACAGATTTTTCATTGTGTTTTGCCTTCATTTTATTGTAACATTTTGTTACCCAATTTGCAACAAAATTGTTCATCAAATATCGCTGAATGGCAAAAGCGAGAGAAAATGCAATAATTGAGAAAAGACGGATTTCTCCATAATTTTTTATTAAATTTGTCACAAAAAACACAAAAAACAACGATATTGTCGCAAAAAATAACAAAATCTGTGTCAAAATTTTGTTGTTTTTAAATAAATGGCAAAAAATATTTTTGACATCAAACAGAAATCCGCACAAAAATCCGCACATTGCCAAAAATATAAATACATTAGGTTGAGTTGTAACGGCGTAAAGCATTATTTAAATAGCCTTTTGATAATGTTAACTTTTTCTGTTTTATGAGCATATTTGATACCGGCAATTTCTCCTTTAAATTGCACCTCTTTATTTTCAAGGTCAAGTTTAGTAACTTCAATGTTGTTTCCACTTATGATAATGTTGCTGTCCGCAACTTCCACAACTGCCTGAGTGTTTGTTGAAGATATAACCTTTGTTGCATTGGTGATTTTTATATCTTTTCTATCAACGATTTCAATACTTTCCATATTTTTCTCCTATATTTCCTTTATTTTTGATTGATTTTTTTGATATAATATAAAATATGAATAAAAAATTGATAATAGTAGAAAAAGATAAAAAAATTGTAAATTTAATCCAAGATTTTGGTTTTTCTTTTGCTGATGTCAACAAAATGCTGAGAAACAAAGATGTGAAAGTCAATGAAAAAAATGTAAAAGAAAATGTTTCTGTCAAAATTGGTGATGAGGTTGTGTTTTTTTATTCCGATGATATGCTTCAAAAAAAGTATGAAGTTGTGTTTGAAGATGATGATGTTATTGTTGTTTATAAAGGTGCAGGTATTGAATCTGACGGCGAAAAGGGACTTGAAACAGTTTTAAAAGCAATTGCTGTTCATAGATTGGATCGAAACACAGAAGGATTGATGGTTTTTGCCAAAAATCCAAAGGTGGCAGATTTGCTTTTGTCGGCATTCAAGAAAAAATTGGTGCACAAAACATATGTCACAGAGGTTGTGGGTCATTTTGATGTTGAACAAAAATTTACTGCCTACCTTGTTAAAGATAGTGAAAATTCAAAAGTTTGGATTGATGATAAAAAATCTCGAAATGCAACTGAAATACAAACTTTTATAAAAACACTCAAAGCGGGCAAAGAAAGTAGTCTTTTGGAAGTTGAACTCATAACCGGCAAAACTCATCAAATCAGAGCGCATTTGGCATACTTGGGTCATGCGATAATCGGTGATGGCAAATATGGCAAAAATGAAGATAACAAAAAATTTCAACAAAATCATCAAAAATTGGCTTGTTTTAGGCTAAAATTTGATTTTGTTGGAATTAAAAATTTAAATTTTGTTGAATTTAAGAAAGAACCTAAATGGTTGGCGGAACAAAAATAAAACTTCTTTCATATCAAAAAATATGAACGAGGATTTTATCAAAGTTAATTCATATTATGAAGGATTGCTTCAAAATTTATATGCAGGCACAAAAGGTTGTTTCGCAACTTTTATGTGTTTTTTTTATCAGTTTAATCAAAGTGTCGTTTTTTCTCAAAACAATTCTGATTGTTTTTCAGAGATATATCAATTGGAATTGAAAAATTGTGTACTTATAAGTGAACTTATATTGCGTATTGGTGGTGACAACAAATATTATTCAAGTTCAAGAAAATTTTTGACAGGTCAAAATGTTGACTACATCAAAGATTTTACAAAAATTTATCTTTTTGATATTGAATTATTGGAAATAGGCATTATTGAAGTCAAAAATATTTATGCGAAAGTTGAAAATAAAAAGATAAAAGAAACGCTTAAAA
Organism: Candidatus Caccovivens sp.; assembly: GCA_051888935.1. Classification (GTDB taxonomy): domain Bacteria; phylum Bacillota; class Clostridia; order Christensenellales; family UBA1242; genus Caccovivens. The sequence goes on from JBJFCL010000039.1 coordinate 43,155, forward strand.
AAGTTTTGGAAAATAAAAGAAAAGAATTAAAAATATTAAAAGAAAATTATTTTAAAAATCATTTATTAAATTAAAAAATATCAAAAAATTAATAAAAAATCAATTTTTTTTGAAAAAAAAGTGTATTTTTTAACTATTTTTATTATTAAATTTGATTTTTTTCTCTATCCTTGTTTTTAAGGTTTAGAGATTTTTTTTGTTTTTTATTTAATATTTGAATTTTATTTTTTTGCTTTCACATTTGGCCTAAATATATTTTATTATTTATTATATAAATTTCTTTTGTTTTTTATTTGATAAATTTACTCTAATAGTGGTAAAATATCTCTATAAAAGAGCCACATGGATTTGCCAAAGAAAATAGGAGAATATTCTGATGAAAAAAATTAACATTGTGATTATGTCAATGTTGACATTGATACTTAGTGGAGTGCTTATGGCTTGTACTTTCAAAAAGCCAGAAGCGGAATTTAGTCAAGAGGAAATTGTTTTGTCAGTAGGCGAGACTGTTGACCTTGACCAGTATCTTTCTGTCAAAGAAATTGAAAAGACAGATTTAAGCATTGTTGTTGCAAAGGCAGACTTGTTTGATGTTGACGGACACAAAATAACCGCACAACAAAGTGGCAGGTCTGATGTTTATGCTTTTTATCAAAAAAACATTCTTTCATCAGTGTCGATTGTGGTTCGCAAAGCGTTTGAAGCACCAACTCATTTTGAATTTTCTCAAAAAGGCGTGATAAGTTGGAATGTTCCGGTTTCCTATTTTGAAAATGAAAAAGAGCCGACGACCCCACAAGAATATCTTATTCAAGGAACGAGAACTGTTTATTCTGCTGAAAATCCAGACCAAATAGAAAATGTCTACAATGTAAATGAAACTGTTCAAACAAATAGTTTTGCTTTGACTGACGAAGGAGTTTACAAACTCACTGTTTCTGCAAAAGAATGCGGGTATTTTTCTCAAAGCGCACAATCCGCAGCCCAAACATTCAATTTTGGTTATATGGAAGATGTTCAACTTTCTTGGGAAAGTGAAACGGGTATTTTAACTTGGACGCAAACTGAAAATGCGCTTTATCGCGTCAAACTTGATGGAGTGCTTTTGGACGAAAAACAAGAGCAAAATTTCAAGGATTTATCTTCACTGATTGAAAACAAAGAAAATGGCATACATACTTTGAGCGTTTTTGTCTATGATGCAAACGGACAAAAAATGACCAAAGAAAGTCAATCCATCAGCATTGAAAAATTGGCAGAACCTGTTGTTTCTTATGATTTCTCTGCTGAAAATGGAGGTGCTATAAAAATTCAAACCTCATCAAATGCAAGTGCATACAAGATTTTTGCAACAAACACGCAAAGTGGCAATGTTTTTGAATATGACTTTGAAAACGAAGGACAAGACATCAAGACGGTTTTGCCAGAACTTGAAAAAGGACTTTATGATATTGAGATTGTGGCTCTTGTAGATGGTGAAAATTTATTCAAAAGCAACTTATTGACTTTTGGAAAAGTTTACAAATTGGACAAACTTAATGTTTCAGGATTGGGCAATAATACAAATAATAATTTCAATATAAAAATTTCCAGTCAGGAAAGTTTGTTTAACACAAATGTTTGTGCACAATCAATAAATTGCCAAGTGACTGGATTGCAAACAGGCGAAAGTGAAAAAAATATTGCCCTTTCAGTTGAGCAATCAGGAAATTTTGATGTTTCTCTTATTCAAATGCCTATTTCTAGAACCAACTCTGTTTCAGAAGGAAATGTTTATGTTTTGAACTCTGATTCAAGCGAAATTTTGAATTTGACAAAAGTTGGAGAATTTGAAGGTCAAATAAATCATTTTTATGAAAATGAAAAGTCAATTTTAAGTTTTTCAAAAGTGCCATATGCCAGCAATTATGAACTTTTGTATTTCAATGGAACTGATTACATATCGGTTGAAGCACAATGTGATATTGCTGAAAATGTGGAATTTGTTTTGTCAGCAAAGATTGAAGATTTGTTTGAAGTAGTAAACATAGAAGGGCAACAAGTTTATCAATTTAAGATTGTTGCAAAGACAAACGACGACGATGTGGCGATAAATTCTGAAAAAACAAAATCTATCGTTTTGTTGTCAGCACCAACTTCTGCAAACAGCGGAAATTCAACCAACAAGACCTACACATGGAACGCGTCTACAAATGCTGACTATTATGCTCTTGAAATTTACACTATTGACGCAGAGACTTATAACGAACACAAAGATGATGAAAATTACACACCTTCGGGTTCGTCTTTGAAGGTTTCAACCGCAAACAATGAATATATTTTTGAAAATGTTGGCTACTATTATGCGAAAATCTATGCAATCAGTGCAAATGAAAATTTATATATTTCGTCACAAACTTATATGAGTGAGATGTTCTATATTGCTGAGCAGTTGCAACTTGGAGATGTTGTTTTCGGTTATGATGAAACATTCAAAAATTACAGCGGATTTACGCAGGCTTCTGGTTATTTTGTGAAAGTTGAAAACACAGAAAATGTTGACAACTTTGAGATTGCAGTTGACGACATTGCAAACATATTTGAGATTGCAGGAGACGATTTTAGTATTTATCTTTTCTCAGAAACTTTTGCACAAGCTGGAAGAGATTATGAAGTGTCAGTTGTTGCTCATGCACAAGACTCAACTTTGTATCCAAACTCTGAAAAAGAAACAATAATGGTTTCAAGACTTAGTCCTGTAACTTACAATGATATGCAAATTGACAAGTTGACAAAAACTTTGACCATCAAAGGCAAAGAAGGAGTGAGTTCAATTTTGATTTGGGAAAGTGACAGCAACACTGCCTCAACATTGAATGAGGGAGAAGACGCAGTTTTTGATATTTCCGCTCTTTCCAACTTTGATTTGAAATTCAATTTATATGGAGACAAATTGGCTGACAATGTTTACAGCGGAAACAGAATTTATCTTGACAGCGAACAATCCACATTTAATTTTAGTCGTTTGGCAAGTCCAACTGATTTACGCTATTATAACGGCAGTTTGACAATGGAGCACACAGCAACCACTGCAACATCATATTATGTGCTGGATATCAATTGTAAAACAACAACTAACACTTCTTATAAGTTGTCTGTAAAATTTGCTCAATTGGTTAGTGTTGAATACAATGGCACTGAATATCCACTTGGAGAAAAGAATGATTTTATATCATATAGCGGAACGAAAATCACGATAGATTTGGCAAAGATAATCAATTTGATTTGCTTGGACGAAACATTGGGCGAAATTTACAACCAAGCAAAAGAAATTTCATTCTCTGCATATGCTTATCAGAAGAGCGAAACGAGTGGAAGAGTGACATTGTCATCTTTCTGTGCAACCACATATGAAGACTCAACAAGCACAGACTTGGTTGTGAAGAAAATGGCATCTCCTGAAATGGAATTTTCTTACACTGAAACAGATTACACATTATCGTGGGATCCAATTGATGCCAATGCGTCAGTGGAAGCTGTTACAACATACAAGATTGAAAGAAACGGCGAGGAATTTGGTTCAATTGAAGATTATTCTCTCACTGCGACATTCTCTTCATCGGAATTTGAAATAGCAACATTCTATGACCTTTGTGTGACTGCAACAAATCCAAATTTCTTGGGAGAAGGTGTTTCAAATATAGTCAGAATCTATCGTTTGAGACCTATTACAAGATTGAATTTGAATAATGATGGACAACTTGGCTTTGCTGTGCTAGATGCAAACTACAATTCTGGTGTGCAAGTCACGACCACAAGTGGAAGTGCTCTCAACACAACAGGAAAGATTGATATTTCTGAAAGTGGAGCATACACACTTAAAGTTGTTGGCAAAATTGTGAACAATGCTGATGCAAAAGTTTACTATATTGACAGCACTTCATCGACATGGACTCTCTATAATATGGCTTCAATAAAACCATCTGACACAAGTTTGACGCTTGCAAACAACTTGCTCTCTTGGAACGCTTTTGGTGAAGGGAAAGGTTTAGGTTCGTTGGAATATCTTGTGATATTCAAAGATGCAAACGGAAATTTTGTTCGTCACAGCACAACTTCAACAGAAGTGAATTTGCAGAACGAAACTACATTGTTTAATTCCATCTCCACAAGTTTGTCAGCAGGCGATATCACAATCAGCGTATCAGCACACTTGACTCCATATGCAGTGACATCAGGCGGAGATATCTACTATTCACAAAATGTGACTTTGATTGACGGCACTGTCGAAAACAACCATTATCTTTACGAAGAACATTCTTCACTCAAAAAATTGAGCACACCAGAAGTTACGGAAGTGGAATTTGTTCATACCGACCTTGCGGACGCACAATTCCCTAATATCAAAATTTCCTTTGTTGGAAATTATGGAGATATTGGAAGATTTACAATCTTGTTAAATGATACCGTTTTGAAGACTCTTAATATAAACAAAACAAATGATGTATATAGTTTTGAATTAACAAAAGAAGATTACAACAACGCATTACTAATTGGTGAAACCATGACTGTCAAAGTTAGTGCCATAAGTTCGACAGACATTCCTTCTTCTGTTGGAAGTGTTGATATTGAAAGAGCATACACTTTGAAATCTTTGGCATTGGCCGAAGAAGATGGAAACTTCACACAATCTTTGGAAGTGGAATTTGAATCCGATTATTTGGATTCAACAGTTGGCGGGGTGGTTCTTGAAATTGTGTATGACAATGGAACAGGCTCTCAAACTGCTTACGAACTTTTGTCTGTTGACAGTGTTTCAGAGAGATTATCCTTTGATTTAAGTAAATTCTTTAAAGAAAAACTTAAAGATGGTGGAACGATTAAATTCTCCGCTTATACAAACAATTTCTCTGACGATGAAAATCATTATTTGGCATGTCCTGAAAAGAAAGAAACTCAAACTTACAATGTCTTGAAGAGTGTTGCCACTGTCGAAAAACAAGCAGGCGGATTTGTAATAAGTGACGAACTCAACAACGACAGCACGACATATGAAATTAAATATGGTGCAAACAAGTTTGTTGTGGGCAAAGAAGATGGTTTCTATTTTGAAGTGCCAGATGTTTGGGATAACGGCACATATAATTTGAAGATACAGGCAAAGGAAACAGGATATGTTGATTCTGTGATTACAGACATTGAGTTTGTTTTAAACAGAATAAACAAAGTGAGTGGAGTGACAATGACAAGGGTTGCTGACCTTTCCGATGTCACACTCTCTTGGGCTGCTGTTTCAAATGCAAGTGGATACATACTTAGAATGTATGCAAGTGATGATACAGACAAAGAGAATTTGCTTTATCAATTTGATGCAACAGGAAATTCTTACAAACTTACAGAAATTTTTGGAAATAATTATTCTTCACTTTTAGATATTGGCGAAGTTACAGCGTTTGATTTGATGAGTGATATGAATGTTACATTCACTCTTGTTGCAGTCGGCTCAGATGCCAACAACTCCAAAGCACTTGAATTTAATGCTTGTATCAAAGGTAATTCCATGACAATCGACGACCTTAAACTTGATGATTATAGCATTCTAACTTTTGATAGTGAGATTGGACTAAGCTATCTATATAGATTTGTTGGAGCAGATGGCTCAGCTCTTTCAAATTGGAAACAAATTGACGCTGACACAGTGACAACAACACTTGACACTTCCGCAGTTGACACTGGAACATTGTTTAATGTTGAAATTGTCAAGATGGGAAGCATAAGTTCTACATCTTCTGATTATAACTTTGACCTTGACAGCATTGCGCTTACAACTGTTGGTAATGATTTGACTTATATTTTAAATGATGAAATAGAAAAAATTGGTTATAATTCGGCATATGACTATGAGATGGTGATAACAGCCACATCAAACAGTTTCAACAAGTTGTTTGTTGGACTTGACGAAACTGCAATTTTAGATGGAAATGTTGTGACTGTTTATCCAAGGGAAATAGTTGGGTCAAATGTGGGAGTACAAATGAACTACGCGTATTCCTTTGCAGACCTTTTAGATGCGTTTGAATCTGCTGAAATTCCGTTTAATCCAAAAGATACAGACACAGAACTTTATTTCTGGGCTTATAGAGAAACGCAAGATATAAGTGGAAGTTATGTGGTTTCCAAACCTTATAAGTTTGTTTTAAGTTTCATAAATGAAAACGACTTTGATTCAGTTACAAAAATTGGACAAATTGAAGGAGGAAAATTTGCTGAGGATTATGCAAACACATATGTCTTGTTTGAAAATAAAGATGTAGAAAATGCATTGCAAACTTTGGGAATATATGTAAAAATTTCACAACAGGAAGAGGAAGGTTATACCATCACAAAATTTGTCCAAAAAGACAAACTAATTTCTCAATATTTTGACGGAATGTTTGCAATAAATTTGACAGACCTTTTTGAAGAAGAAGATCTCGTTGATTTGAGCGGAAATTTTGCTATTGCATTTGCAAAACTTCAACTTGCCACCGAAACACAAAAATATATTTTGAGTAATTGGCTTGTTTCGTCAAATGACAGTCCATTTGAATTTGAAAGATTGATGGCAGTGACTTCACTCTCTCTTAGTGCAGGAAATCTCTATTGGCAAAAACAGCAAGAGGCAGGGGATAGATACTATGTTTATTTTGCTGATGATTTAAATGACGGAAAACTTTCAGAAAATTATGCTTATTATGTTTCGACAACGACTTATTTCAACGCCTCAGACTTTGCTGGTGCTGAGCATACTTATTATATTGCAGTCCGAAGTTTGAGTCTTGATATATATCAAATTTCTTCAAAATTTAAATTTATTGAAGAAAATTCTGGCGAAGGTTTTGTTCCAGCAAAAGTGTATAAAAACCAAATAACTTCACCAATCGTGTTAAAAGATGGTGCAATATCAGTTGCTTGGGACGCAGATGGTGATTTCTATAAAAAGTTAACTTCTGCAACCGCCAACTATGCAACACTTGCAGATGAACTTGTGAACACTACTTTCACTTCCCCATTTACTTTTACAATCAAAAATTTGGTAGGAAACAATTTGACTTTAAGCATGAGATTTACTTCTCTCAATGCAGGCACAGAAGGTGTGAGACAAAATTTCAGTATCAATGCCAAAAATCTTCTTAGTGACCTTATTGCATTTGGAGAAGAAAACGGCTTTGATATAGAAGAGCGTTTGAATTTGCTTATACTAAATGCCAATTCAACAGAAACAAAGTCATATCTCGACAAATTACTCACTCTCATAAAAAATGGAAGTCACGGAATTGCCAACAAAGATATTTTGTTTGATGACTACTTTGACCAATTACAACTTGGCGGATACAAACTGGAATATTGTTTGCTTGGAAACAACACCACACTTAATTCGTCATGGCATAGTTTTAAAAATGCCAATGAAGAAAACGCTTTCTATGTAAACGAAGAACCATATGTTAGAGTTGAAAAAATTGAAAGTGAAACTGACAAGTCTTATAATGATTACAAAGTTTTTGTTAAAAAGAGCAATATTTATAATTATATAGATGGAGAATATTTGCTTGAACAAGCAAACAACTATGTTATAAAAATTTATGACGATGTTCAAATGTATGTTTTTGCAATTACAAAAGGAATTGATGCATTTAGTTTGAGAATGTTAAACGATGCACAAGACCGAAGTGTCAATGTTTATGAGTGCAACTCAAATGGAGAGGAACTTGCAGGTGGCGATTACTTGATGTTCTACATAAATCACAATTCAGGAGATTCTCTGCTCGGTGTTTATGGACAAGAAATTGAAAAACTTTCATTCAAGATGCAAGTCTTTGCAGTTGGAAATGATTTTTCTGCTTCAAGTAAGTCCAAATTCTTCAATTTGACACTTCTTGGATTTGGAAAAAGTTTGACAGTTAACAAAGGTGTTTTCTTATGGACACCACAATTAAACAGAAGCACCACAGTTATATACAGAAAGAGCACATCTATTGGCGATGGAGAAGTAACTGTTGATGGAAGTTTGACGACAGCCAAATTTAGTTTAGATGGACTTGGAGACGGACTTTACAATTACATAAAATTTGTAGTGATTGGTGAGATTAAAGATAATACTATTTATGTTGATAGTGAAATTTATCAAATTGACAACATTTACAAACTTTCCAGTCCAACATTATCAAATGAATTTGGATATATAGCAATTGACGATTCAGCAAATCTTTCTGTTTTAAATGGTTGTTATTCTGATGCAAATCCGTTTAATTATATTCTTTACAATGATGTTTCCACTTCTGGTTCTTACATAGATTTCACAGATGACAATATGGGAACAAGCAAGATTTTGTATCAACCTGGCACAACAGGAATTGTTGACCAAACTACAAACGATGATTACAATTATAAATCGACAGAACAAGATGCTTCCCAATATATGGTTTCCAGCGTTGGAACAACAGCAAAAATTGTTGCAGTTGAGGACGAAACAAACTATTATATCAAAAAACTTCACCCAGTTGATTTGGCAAGTGGTCTTGCTTCGGAAAAATATGTGGCACTAAGAAGCAATATTACAACGCTTAATAATGTTAAATATGGTATATTTGATGCCAAGATGCTAAATGCGACCACAGGTATGAAAATTGAAAATGGTATACTTACTTGGAATGAAAATTCAGGCAATACATCGGTTCAAGATGAAATACTTAAAGTTCCTGCAACAAATGGTGCAAAAGTTGTTTACAAGGTAACTGTGGTTCAATACAAACTTTCCGCATCTGCAAATGGCTATAATGAGGACAATGTTGGTGTTGAGTATTATTACTACACAACAAACAATCAATTTGATTTTGCTCAAATTAGAGAGGACCAAATTGTTGACACAACCGAAGTAACTTATCTGAAAGCAACAGTACAAGCATTGGCTTTGTATACTTCTGACATTATGCCAAGTGGCGATTATGTTGAATTTGTTGAAGGCGGTTATGGATACGGAAAACTCAATTATGTCAAAGAAGATGGCACAACAACAAGCGTTGCAATCATTATGAGCGAAGGAGAAATTAAAAAGCAAATTGATAGACTTGAACCTATCAAGGACAATTCCTTGAAAGTTGTCAATGGCAAGATTCAATGGAAATATACGACCGAATTTGGAATGACCAAAGATACATTGTTAAACCAATATTCTTTCGTGGTTGTGGATGCTGACGGCAAACAAATTGATGGAACTTTTGATGTGTCAGCCCCTGAGACTAACTTGACTAATTTAGACTTTACAATAACCTTTACAGAAAAGAAAGGAGAGTTAAAATCTGGCACTCAAACATTAAAAGTTTATGCAACACAAGGCAGTCAAAACAATGATGTTGTAATCAAGTCTTTTGCAAGAGAGATTGAAATAACCAAACTCAAAACAGTTCAAGCGGGAGACCAAATAATAACCTCTGATTCTCAAACAGAGACTTTGGATTTATCCAATTTCTTTGCTGATTCAAACTCAAACATCGTGACAATGACAGTGGAATTTTTGGGAACTGACAGAACTGAAACCTTTACTTTTGACAAAACTCATTATAAGCTTTATTTGCTTAGAGAAGAGAACGATGAATTGACATATCCAAATGGGTATCTTAGCGGTTATATTGTGATTGGCGATCAGCAAATAATTAAATTGTCTTTCAAAGTCACAAATGACAGTATTGAGAATTGTCTATATTCCGATATAAGTGATGATTTCATGCTTCAACGCTCTGATTGGGGAGAAAATGGAAATATCACATGGAATGAACAGACACAGCAATTTGAGTGGGTATACAACGGCTACAACTCTTTGCAAGAAACAACAACCTCCATTTCAGTGTCAAAGTCAAATCTTACAACAAATGAAGTTTCTTTGTATTTGGACTCTGAACTCATAGAGTTATCTGAGTATACTCTTCCAGAGGGGACGCAAATAGAGATTTTGGAAGAAAGTGAAACATATACAAAAATTTCATATTCAAACGGAGAATACTTTATAAATAAGAGCGACTATCAAGAAGTTTTTGTTGATGGAGAAAACGAAACTCTGAATGTTGGGGTAATGTTTAAAGTCGTTGAAAGTAAGGACGATACATCTATAATTTGTACAGTAGATGGAGAATATTATAAGATAGCAAGTTCAAAAATCGTTGCTCCAATTTACATTGTTGAAGTTGTTTATGGTGAAGGAGAGAGTGCTGTTAACAGAATTTACACCACCAGCGACAATTTCTTCAAACCGACTGTTATTGGCAAAGTGGGCATAAGTGTTCGTATTAAACTTGGAAACAGCAATATTCAATCGGAAAAATTGACTTTTAACGATGGTGGAAAAGTAGATTTCAACCTGTTTGAAAGCGGTGATGGAACAAATTTAAATCCATACAAAATTGCAAGTATAGAGCAATTTAAAAACATTGCAAAAAGACAGACAAAAGATACGGCATTGGTACAATATGTGGAAAACACCAGTGCAATCACAGAGAACAACCAATTCTATTTTGAACTTGCAACAAATATTGTGCTCAGTGATGAATCTGATGAATCGACATTTTTGTCAGGTGTCCTCTTTAAAGGAAATTTTGATGGAATAATTGATGGCAAAAATTACACTGTCTCATATATTGCCAACAACACAAGTGTTTTGGAAACTCCAATACCTGTTTCTGTTGGAAATGTGCTTGGCGCAGAAAATGAAACTTCTACCACATATCGTTATGGTGTTGCATTATTTGAGTATTTGACTTCTATGTCAAAAATTTCAAATCTTAATCTTGATGTGACTTATCGTTCATCTGGCACAATTCCAAACAACAGTCTCATGGCAGGACTTACAATCAAAAACAGTGGTCGTATTGAGAATGTAAACTTGACAGGTTTCTCTTCCAACTTTGTAGGATACAGTCTACCAGGAAAAAGAGTTATAATGGTTTACAGCGGAATTGCTTCAATCAATTTGGGTAGTTCTGCAAATATCACAGATTGTCATGTTCTTACAAACATGGATATTAGTGACTACAATCAATCCCAACTTATTTTTGTGAGCGGAATTGTGTTTACAAACTATGCAACGATTGCAAATTGTACATTTGGAAATGAGAGCACATCTGTTTCATTGAGTGTTGTGTGTCAAGAGACTTCTGACACTGTTCAAATTGCAGGAATTGCTGTGACCAACACTTCTGGTGCAACTATAAGCAACTGCACAAATTATGCAAATATCAAAGTTGAATGTACAAAATCAGCAACAAGCAATGTAGTCACAGTTTATATGGCTGGAATTGCTGACCTTGGCGCTGGCACGATGTCATCGAATACAAATTCTGGAACTTTGGAACATAACAATATCAATTTAAGCAATTTGTATTATGGTGAAATTTATGCAAAGAACAAATAATAAGATATTGCACGAAAAAATAAAAAAAGTGGCGAAATTGCTCGTCACTTTTTTATTATTTCAAACTCTTATTAAATCTCGCCTCTAAGCATCTTGCCTTTTTCTCTTAGACGCATATTGTGGTCAAGAATAATTTTTCTTATTCGGATAGATTTTGGTGTTACTTCCAAATATTCATCATCGCCCAAAAATTCAATACAGTCTTCAAGGCTCATGATTCTTGGAGGAGTAAGTCTTAGAGCATCATCAGAGCCAGATGAACGGCAGTTTGAAAGGTGTTTTGTCTTGCAAACATTGACAACGATATCTCCACCTTTTGGGTTTGTGCCCACAACCATTCCGCCATAGACATCAACGCCCGCACCGATAAAGAGTTCTCCTCTCTCTTGTGCGTTGTAAAGCCCATAAACGATTGCTTTTCCAGTTTCATGAGCAATAAGTGCTCCAAATTCACGGCGATTGATTTCACCTTTGTAAGGTTCATAATCATAGAATATAGAGTTGATAATTCCTTCACCACGAGTGTCAGTCAAGTATTCTGACTTAAATCCAAAGAGTCCTCGTGATGGAATCAAAAATTCCATTCTCATACGATTTCCATGTGGAGTCATGTTTTGGAGGTCGCCTTTACGAACTCCCATTTTATTCATAACTGTTCCAACACAATCTTCTGGAACATCAAGGAAAAGTCTGTCAATAGGTTCGCATTTCACTCCGTCAATGACCTTGATCAAAACTTTTGGCTGACTTACTTGGAATTCATAACCATCTCTTCTCATATTTTCAATTAAAATTGATAGGTGCATTTCACCACGACCACGAACTTTAAACTTGTCTGCCGTATCTCCATCTTCAACACGAAGTGAAAGGTCTTTGACTGCCTCTTTGTAGAGTCTGTCGCGAAGATGTCTTGATGTGACAAATTTTCCTTCTTTTCCAGCGAAAGGACTGTCATTGACCATGAATGTCATTTCCACGCTAGGTTCGGCAATTTTGACAAATTCAATAGGTTCGATATTTGCTTCATCGCAAATTGTGTCGCCAATAGTAACATTTTCAAGTCCTGCAACGCAGACAATCTCTCCGGCACTGGCACTTTCCACATTGACGCGTTTAAGTCCTTCATAAACAAACAAACTTACAACTTTTGATTTAACCTTTTTGTCTGGGTCATGATAGTTTGTCACAACAACATTTTGTCCAACTTTTATTGTCCCTCTATCAATTTTTCCAACAGCAAGTTTTCCAACATAATCATTGTGTTCTGCTGATGAAACAAGCATTTTGAGAGGTTCTTCTGCGTTTCCTTGTGGAGCAGGAATGTGACTTATGATTGTTTCAAACAAAGGTTTCATATCTGTGCCTTTGACATTTTGGTCAACAGAAGCGATTCCTTCTCTTGCAGACGCAAAAACAAAAGGAGAGTTGAGTTGGTCTTCGTCGGCATCAAGTTCCAAAAACAATTCAAGCACTTCATCAATAACTTCTTTAATGCGGGCATCTGGTCTGTCGATTTTGTTGATTACAACCACAACTTTTAGTCCAAGAGACAATGCTTTTTCAAGTACGAAGCGTGTTTGAGGCATTGGTCCTTCATATGCATCAACCACCAAAAGAACACCATCTACCATTTTGAGAACTCTTTCAACTTCTCCGCCGAAGTCAGCGTGTCCCGGGGTGTCTATGACATTGATTTTTATACCATTATAAAAGCAAGAAGTGTTTTTTGACAAAATGGTTATGCCTCTTTCTCTTTCAAGAGCATTGCTGTCCATGACCCTATCTTCAACCACTTGATTTTCTCTAAAAACATTTCCTTGTTTCAAAAGTTCGTTGACCAATGAAGTTTTGCCATGGTCAACGTGAGCGATAATTGCGACGTTTCTTATGTTATTGTTTTCCATTTTTTATTTCCTTTTTTTATTAAAACCTAAATAGTATAGCATTATTTTAAAGAAAACACAATAGAAGAACACAATTTTTTTATTTTTCCAAAAATTTGACATCATTCGACAATTATGATATATTAATTCAAGGAGAACTTTATGTTTGAATTAGAACATATTTTATGGATTGTATTTTCATTGTTAGCAGTAGGATTGATTCTTTTTGGGTTGCATTTCATCAAATCACAAAAATACAAGAATCTGGTCCTTTTTATTTTTGCGATTTGTTGTTTTGGAGTTCATATTTCAACAATGTATACATCGTTTTTTAACAATGGAGGAATGGGAACTGCATTAGACAATCAATTATTTCCAATATTTTTTTGTAATTATATGATGTATTTGTTGCTGATTGCCAGTTTGTGGCCAAACAAAAACAGTAAATTCTTTAAAATCTTTGCAACATTTTTGGCTTATGGTGGGACATTTGGTGCATTGATTACATTGTTTGTTACTCCTCCTGGATTTTCCAGTTGGAGTACTTTGGAATCCGCATTCTCACATACATTTTTATTGCTAGGCAGTTTGTGGTTGTTTGTTGGCGGTTATGTAAAAATTAGCGTTTACAATGTTATTCCATACTCATTTGGATTGCTTTCTTGCGGAGTGGTTGGTGGAATTGTTGAGTTGATTTTCTATCTTGGCGGTATGCCAAGTCCAAACGCTATGTATTTGGTGCATGGACCACATGAATTGCCAGAATTTCAATGGTGGATGTTTGTGATATGTATGCTGGCTATTGTGTTTGCATTTACAGCAATATGGGAGTGGTGTACTCGCAAAAAAGAAGATAGATGGTATCATTCAACAAAAGATTTGTCATTATATTTCAAAACCAAAGACAACAAAACAGAAAATGACGAAAAAGTATGCTAAAAAGCATATTTTTTTAAACTTTTCCCCGTTTTTTCAACATGATATAAGCCACTAGCATACCGGCAAAAACGACTACAACTGCACTTGCATACCAAACCGCTCTGTTTGGGGAAGTTACCCAAAAGGTGATTGTGTTGTCGCTCTTTATGTCTTCTGTGCTTTTGATAAACACATTATGTGAATATGTCCCATCATCATACATACACTCGGACATTAGACCAGTGTTTTGAGTGGCAAAGTCATAGATGTAAACACCTTCATCAAAAATATCCAAAACTGCCTGTTTTTTGTCGCTGGACATATGAGAGTTTTCGCACCAAGCTTCCACGGCAAGAGTGCAAACTCTCTTAAAATTTTCTGCGGAACTTTCACTTGAAAAAACAAAAGAAGATTGAATTTTTGTTTTTTTAACAAAAAATCCGCTTGAAATGGTTTTGGAGGAAGTTGAAGTGTTGTTGTCTTCGTTGTTTTCACTTCCAAAAAATTTTTGCTGTGCATTTAAATTGTCAAAAGTTATGGTAAAACCCAGTCCGTCAACATCAGCAAAAAACACAACTCCGCCAACTGAACACCCTTCAATTTCTTTTTGTTTGTAAGTTTTGGAAAGTGCATTGACATATGTGGTGAGATAAAATTTGAAAGTATTGATTTCACTTGGCGTAAACTGCAACAATTCAAGTTCTTGGGAATTGATTGGAAACGAATAAGAAAGTTCAATTTTTCCAGTGTTTTGCGCTCTCCTTGCCACGCGAAAGGCATTTGTTTCAAGATATGACACATTTTCAGCACATGC
This sequence comes from Candidatus Caccovivens sp., assembly GCA_051888935.1. GTDB lineage: Bacteria > Bacillota > Clostridia > Christensenellales > UBA1242 > Caccovivens. The sequence continues at coordinate 58,192 of JBJFCL010000039.1, forward strand.
GACATCTGCAAAACAAAAAGTCAAAGCGAAGAACAAAAAAAGGATACAAATAGTTTTTTTCACACAATATTTATACTCGTTTTGTTGATTGTATATTCTTTTTGGAAAAAATTAAACAAATATAATTCAAAATATTGGAGAAAGATTTTTTTAAAATTGACAAATTGATGTTTTATTGTTATACTTAAATTATTAAAAGGGGAAATCTTGAAAAGTACGGAAAAACAAGAACTTAAAAAGAAATTGTCTCGCATTGGGCTGTTTTTGCTCATAGTTTTTCTGCCTATGCTCTTGGTTTGCATCTTGCTCCAAGTGGCAGGAGTGAAAGAACAATGGATTAGCATTATGGTTCTTGTTGTGCTGATGTTCATTTTGTTTTTTATCTATATCTTTATTTGCACAAAATTGGACGCTAGAAAAAAAGAACGCATGAGCAAGAAAAAAGACCCTTTTTCGGATTAGGAGAAAGTTATGGCAGATTACAAAATTTTACCAAACAGTCTGGAAGCGGAACAAGCAATTTTGGGTTGTGTATTACTTGATAATGATGCACAAATGGATATCTTTGCGAAGTTAAATCCAAATGATTTTTATTCAGAATCTCACAAAAACATCTTTGATAGTATGCTCAAAATATACAGCAAAAGCATACCTGTTGATTTTGTCACACTCACAAACCAGTTGGAAGTTGAAAAGAAGTTGGAAAGCATTGGCGGAATTGACTATGTTACTTACTTGACAAATGTTGTTCCATCATCTGCAAACTTTGAGCATTATCTTAACATTGTGAAAAATAATTCTCTCAGGCGTCATCTGGTGGCTGAGGCACAGGAAATTATCAAAAATGCATTTGACACAGAAGATGCTGATTCTGCCATGCAGTTTGCAGAAAAAGTGATATTTGACCTCTCTCAAAAAGAAAGTTCTTCTGACCTTGAACTTGTCGGAAAGCCTGGTGGAACACTTACGAATGTTTTGAAACAAATCTCTGAACTTGCTGAAAACAAAGGCAAAATGCGTGGAATTCCAACAGGATACAAAGAATTTGATGAAATCACAAACGGACTTCAAAAGAGCGATTTGATTTTGCTTGCTGCTCGTCCGGGTGTCGGAAAAACTTCTTTTGCCATGAATATTGCAGTCAATTCTGCAATAAATGATGGTTCAAAAGTGGCAATATTCTCGCTTGAAATGTCCAAAGAACAACTTATGCAAAGAGCATTGGCTTCTCTTGCAAAAGTCAATTTGGCAAATGTGCTTCGTGGGAGCATGGATTCCGAAGAATGGAAGAGAATTTGGACAGCGGAGAAAAAGTTGGCACAAAGTTCAATCTTTGTTGACGACTCCTCAATGGTAACTCCATTCGATATTATTTCAAAGTGTCGAAAACTCAAAATGACAGAAGGCCTTGACCTAATTGTGATTGACTATCTTCAACTTATGACAATGGGAAAGGCGTCAAGAGAATCTCGTGTTCAAGAAGTAAGCGATTTGACAAGAACATTGAAAATTGCTGCAAAAGAACTCAATGTTCCAATCATTTTGCTCTCACAACTTTCCCGTGCAGTTGAAACTCGTGAAGGGTTTGAAGGACACAAACCTGTTTTGAGCGACCTTCGTGATTCTGGCTCAATCGAGCAAGATGCAGATATTGTGCTCTTCCTCTACAACCCAGAGAAATACAACGATGTTGTCACGGAAGATCCACCTGGAACAAACTATTTGCTTATTTCCAAACACAGAGCAGGGCGTGTTGGTGAAGTCAAACTCAAATGGGTGGGAGAATACACGACTTATCTCAATTTTGACGAGCAAGTTCAAGTTGAAGAACAAAAATAGGAGGGAATATGAAGAGAAAATGGTTTTTTACAATTTTAATTCTGGCAGTAGTTGCTGTGGTTTTGACAATTGTTTTTATCAATTTGTTTAGAGAAAAAGACACAAAACAATTATCTGAAAAAGTAAATTCTGTTACAACAGCAGGTTATCTGTCTGAGGATAGTGAAGAATATGCCATTATAAACGCATATTTTGATGATGTTTATTTAAAACTCACCACTGGCGAAGAAAAAGCGGAAGTAAAAAACTACCAAGACACATACAAAGCATATGTTCTGGCTGGCAAGTTTTTTAATAGTCAGTTGGTTTTCAGCGAATACACAGAGACATATAAAAACAATCGTAAAATTATAGAGAAATCATTTGAAAATGCACAAGAAGCAACAAACAGTTTTAAGCAATATATCATTGACAATAAAGAAGTTGTTGGAGACAGTGATTATTGGACGGCAAACACTTGGGCTAACTGCAAAGGTTTTGCAAGCACAATGTTTTTAGAGACTGTTGACGCGTTTAATCTATTGCAACTTGTATATCAAGCGTCTGTTCCTTCAAAACTTATGAAAAATGACCTCACTGGTTTAGTTTTTGACACAATGACAGAATTTTCTGAGCAGACAAAAGAAAACTTGAACAGTGATGAAGGATGTGGACTTAAATTATACAATTTAGTCTATATTTACTTAACTGGAAATGGAGAAAAACTTATCCTCAATTTCAATTATAATTATAATTCTCAAACAAAAGTTGCCAATATAAAAGAAAACGGCAAAGAAAGTGTATATTATCAAGATTTCCTTGAAGGAAGAATTGAAAATTAAGAGGTGGGTTATGAAGATAAAACATATCATTTTAAGTATAACTTTGGCAGTGTTAGGCATTTTTACAACATTGTCACTTTCAGGTTGTGGAGAGGTGAGTTTGGATACTCTCCAAAGTAATTTCGAGAAATTGGACGCCACATATGCAAAATATTCAGAAGTATTTACAACTGGCGTTTGTGAAAGCATGAACACAAAATATCTTGTTGATTATGGCGACATTGTCAATGGTTATGTGTCGGAAAACAAAGAGGAATATCGAGAACTTTCCAGAGTTTATAATATCACTTTGGCAATTTCCAGCGACTATATAGACAACAACAAGTCTTATATACTTAATTTTAGCGAAGAAAATTTAAACGAAAATTCAAAAGAATGTGTAAAAGCACTAAATGAAAGTTTGGAGGATTACACAAACAGTATTGAAAAATTTGTCAGTGCAAGAAAATCATTAATTACTCATTTTGAACAGTTTAATGGACAACTTGAAGAAAAAGACAATTTGGCGTTTTTAAGAAAATTTAAAAAGCAATATGGTGCACTTGTTGAAAAGAATGTGATTCTTTCCACAAATTTAGCAAAAAGTGTTGAATCTACGGAAATTTTTGATATTTTGAAGCGTGGAACGCCTATTGCAAACGACACAAAGATAATAAAAGAATATATTCGTGCAAAATTACTTCCAATTTTCAGTGAATTTAAAATTACTGAAATGGAAAACAACCTTTATTGGGGAGCATATAGCAGTATTAGCACACCAGCAAAACAAAGAATCGACGATCTTATGGCAGAATTGGACAACGAATTTGAAGACTATAAATCGAAATTTGTTGATGGAAACGAAAACTTCAAGGTTATGACAAAAGATGAAATGAGCGATTTGTTGGATATAGTTGATGAATTTTTGGTGGAGGCGAATAGTTATTTTCAATCGTTGCACGGCTTTGATGTCAGTGCACTTGTAGAGAATTGCGACATTGACCTTGAAGAATACAAAAAAACCAACATTTATGCAGAGATATATTTGCAAAAAATGGAACAATTTATTGAAATTTCACTTGGAAATTTTACTGACAATGTACTTTCATACATTTATTAATATTAGGAGAAAATAATGGATTACAAAAAACTTGCTGACTTGTTGTTTGGCGATAACAAACTTACTGTTGAAGAGATTGAGGAAAAATATCCTAAGAGAGAACTGAAAAGTGGTGCTCATGTGACGCGTTTTGCCCCAAGTCCAACTGGCTATATGCATTTGGGCGGATTTTTTCAGGCTCTTATTGATTACAATCTTGCCAAACGCAGTGGCGGAGTGTTTTATTTGAGAATTGAGGATACTGACCAAAAAAGAGAAGTTGCTGGCGCAAGTGCAATTATTATGGGAATTTTGACGGAATATGGACTGACGCCTGATGAATACGAACTTAAAGGTGGTGTGACTGTTGGGGATTATGGTCCTTATTATCAAAGTGAACGCAAAGAAATTTATAAAGCGTATGCAAAAAAACTTGTAAGTGAAGGGAAAGCGTTTCCATGTTTTTGTCGCAAAACAGAAGGTCTTTCCGATGTCAAAGAGAAGCGCGAAAAGAAATTTGCAGTTGGAATAAATGAAGATAAAGACCCTTGTCGAAATTTGACTTTGGAACAGGTTGAACAAAATCTTAAAGAGGGAAAAAAGTTTGCCATAAGATTGAAATCTCAGGGCGACGGCACAAAGAAGATTAAATTTGTGGACGGAGCAAAGGGCGAAGTGGAAATTTTGGAAAACTACTTAGATGCCATTCTCTTGAAAGATGACATGATGCCGACCTATAATTTTGCGCATGCTGTCGACGATACTCTTATGGGAACGACGGTTGTTGTGCGAGGAGAAGAATGGTTGCCATCTTATCCGTTGCATGCTGAAATTTTTAATGCTCTCGGATTCAAACAACCAAAATATATTCATTCGCCACTTATTTACAAACTCAATGAAAAAGGTAATAAAAATAAGATATCGAAGCGCAAGCACCCAGAGGCAGACATGAGATTTTTCGATAAAGAAGGATATGAAAAGCGTGCAGTGATTGAATATCTTATGAATTTAATAAATTCAAATTTTGAATCTTGGAGAAAAATAAATCCGACTGCTGACATTATGGAATTTCCTTTTAACGCGTTCAAAATTACGGCAAACACACCAATTTTTGATTTTGTGAAACTCAACGATGTGTCAAAAGAAATAATTTCAAGATATACTGCCGAAGAGTGCTATAACGAACTTCTTGCTTGGGCAAGAGAATATTCTTTGGAAAATGTGGATTATCTTGTGAAAGATAAAGAATATGTCACAAAAATTTTGAATATCGACCGAGAAAAACCAAAACCAAGAAAAGATATATACAAATGGAGTATGTTTTTTGATTTGTTCGATTATATGTTTGGAGTTCCTGCACATTATGAACTTGAAGAGGTAAATAAGCACAATTTTGAAGAGGTTGTGAAAAATTATAAAAAATATATCAATCTTTCATCAAAAGATGCATGGTTTGAAAACATAAAAAAGATGTCTAAGGATTTTGGTTATGCAATCGACAACAAAGAATACAAAGCAAATCCAGACAAATTCAAAGGAAATGTTGCCACTGTTTGTGAATATTTGAGAGTGGCAATAACTGGCAGAAAAAATTCACCAGATTTGTATGAAATTATGACTCTTCTTGGAGAAAAAGAAGTGTTGGAAAGATTGTCTCAATTTGCGTAAAAAATATTTGAAAAAAATAATTAAAAAAATAAAATATTATTAAAAATTTAATTTTTTATTAAAAAATGCATTATTTTTGCAATTTTTAATTAAAAATAAATAATTTTTGGAGAAAAATATGAAAAAAATTATTCTTACAGGAGACAGACCGACAGGCAATTTGCATATTGGTCATTATGTTGGTTCAATAGCAAACAGATTAAGGTTGCAGGAAGAGGGAGACTTTGAAAAGTTTTATATCATGATTGCAGACACGCAAGCGCTGACTGACAATGCAGACAATGTTGACAAAGTAAAAAACAATATTATCCAAGTGGCAATCGATTATTTGTCAGCAGGAATTGACCCAAACAAAGTCAACATTTTTATTCAATCACAAGTGCCAGAACTTGCTGAAATGACCATGTACTTTATGAATTTGGTTACAGTTGCAAGACTTAATCGTAATCCAACCGTAAAAGATGAAATGAAGCAAAGAGGTTTTTCTTCTTCAATTCCGGTAGGTTTTTTGTGCTATCCTATCAGTCAAGCATCTGATATTGTTGCTTTCAACACAACTTGTGTACCTGTTGGAGATGACCAACTTCCAATGTTGGAACAAACTCGTGAAATTGTGCGAAGTTTTAACAACACTTATGGCGAAGTTTTGACACTCCCAGAGCCATTTTTGCCAGATAATAAGGCGTGTTCGCGTCTTGTTGGCACAGATGGGGGACTTAAAATGAGTAAGTCTGCTGGAAATTGTATTTATTTAAAAGATGAACCAGAAATAATAAAGCAAAAAGTTATGAACTGCTATACCGACCCAAATCATATCAAAGTTTCTGACCCAGGACAAGTTGAAGGGAATGTTGTTTTTGCTTATCTTGATGCATTTGCAAGACCTGAGCATTTTGAAAAATATCTTCCAGAATACAAAGATTTGGATGAACTTAAAGCGCATTACCGCAAAGGTGGTTTGGGTGATGTCAAGATAAAATTGTTTTTAAACAATATCTTGCAAGAGCTTTTGGAACCGATTAGAACCAGAAGAAAAGAACTTGAAAAAGACATAGACGGCATATATCGCATGCTTTTTGAAAATGCAAAGTCTGCTCGGGAAGTGGCTTCTGCGACTCTATCTCGAATGAAAAAAGCTATGGGAATTGATTACACAAAATTTTTACAAAAATAAAAAACATTAAAATATCACTTAAAAATCACAAAAAAATTGTGATTTTTTTATTATTTTTTAAACTTTTAAGAATATTTTTAATTTTTTATTTATTTTTATTTTATTTAATTTTTTTCACTTTACATTTATGATAAAATCCGAAATTATATATATATTAAATTATATATAATTTATTTTCTTTATTTGTTTGCAGAGAGACATAAAATTGTTGTAAAATATTAATGTAAACGAATTTGTGTTTGACATTAGTTTTGAAAAGGCCAAGGAGAATTAAATGAAAAAGAAATCTGTATTTTTCACCTTGTTAATTTGTGTATTGAGCGTCTTTGGGGCGTTTGGATTTTTTGATGTGAATTTTGCTTCTGCAACAAGCACATCTGCAAGTGTTTGGGACGGGGAAAAACAAACCACACAACCTTCCGACCTTGATTTTTACATAGATGGAGCAAAATATTACATAAGAAGTGCGAAAGGGTTGGCTTATTTTGCCAATACTATAAACACAAAGTCGGGATATCAAACTTATAGCGGTTGCACAATTTATCTTGAAACGGACATTGACTTGTACAATAAGTCTTGGATTGAAACAAAGTTTTGGACTCCAATTGGAAACGAGACTCAATATTTTCAAGGAACTTTTGATGCGCAAAATCACACAATTTTCAATTTAAACGTAAGCACAGCAGATGGAAATTATGCTGGGCTTTTTGGTTTTACAACTGGAACGATTAAAAATTTAAAAATCAAAAATGCAAATATTTCATCTTCTGTCAAATATGTTGGCGTGATTGCAGGTGGTGTGGGACTAAGCACATCCTCCTCTCAAAGAAGAATTGAAAAATGTGCAGTTGGAGGAAGTATAACAATAAACTCAACTAACACAAATGTTGGTGGTTTGGTGGGTTGTGTAAACAAATCCACAATTTATCGTTCATTTTCGGAAGTTGTTATCAATGGTGGTACAGCAAGTGAAAATTCAATAGGTGGGATTGTGGGATTTGCAAATGCAAGCACAATAGACCAATGTTATAATGCTGGAAACATTACAACTACATCACAATCAAAAGGTTACGCTGGTGGAATTGTGGGCGAAACAACCACTGGCAATGTCACAATAAACAATTCTTATAACACCGCAAATGTTGCAGGCTTTGCGAATGCTGGCGGAATTGTGGGTAGAAACGAAGGAAGTCTAACTTTGAAATTCGTTTATAACACTGGTGAAATTTCTGCGACAAATTGTGGAGGAATTATCGGTTTTAACAATTCTCAGGCAAGCATTTTAAATGCGATGAATTTGAATGAAAACGTGCAAAACCTTTACAACGAAAACAGTTCTGCTTCAACCGATGAAACAAATGTATATAATTATGTCAACATACAAACTTTGGCAAAAACTCGGGAATTTTACACAAGCAACTATTTCTCGACCGATTGGGATTTTTCAACAGTTTGGAATATTTCAACAAGCAAAAACAACAGTCTGCCGTATCTGATTAATGTCAATTATTCAGCGGATAACGATGTTGACTATTCTTTTGAAACTACACTAAAAGGTTCAGGAATTGCTGGTGACCCTTATCAAATATACACTGCTGGTGATTTGGGTTGGTTGTCCTTTAATTATTCAAATTTTTCGGGCAAATATTTTGCTCTTCAAAACGACATTGACCTTTCTGGCAAAACATGGCAACCAATTGGAGATAGCACAATTCCATTTTCTGGTGTATTTGATGGAAATGGATACACAATTTCCGGAATGACTTGCTCACTTCAAGAACAATTTGGTTGGCATGGTCTTTTTGGTGTGACAGGCGATGCGGTCATCAAAAATTTGACGGTTTCTGATGTAAAAATAATAAACTCTGGCAATGCCAACACCATAAAAGATTATGAAGGTTACATGGGGTCTTTTGTTGGAGAAATAAAAGGGAACACCTATATCATAAACTGTACAGATCGCTCAGGAATAAGCGATTTGTGGACTGTGCGTCATGTTGATGGTGGAACTCTTTATGCCATCTACGGAAAACGAAATGCCAATTTGGACGGACTGGTCGATGAAACTACTTTGAAACTTGGAACAAATACCGTCACAAAAGGTTACGATATTGAAATTTTTGGTGATAAAGGAAATTTCTACAAACCAGATGGGTCAATTTATATGGGAACCTATCATATTTTGGCAGATAAGAGTTTGACCAAAGTTATTGATGTAACTGCGATAGACTCCACATTTGGACAAGGAGCGCAAAGCGATGACTTTGGAATGCTTCCAACCACTTCGGAATATTTTGGAAAACAAGATGTTCTTATAAAACGCGGTTACAAATTGGATGGATACAAATACAATTATTCAGGCAATACCGTGGAAGGTTCACTTTCACCAAATAATATTGTGCTTGGACTTACTGCTGTTTGGAAAGAAAGAACGATAACTTTGACTGTGGATTATAATTCATATGAAAGGGACAATTTTGGAGCAACGGAAACTGTTACAAAAGAATTGGTCGTAGAATATGACTCATTTGTGGGAGATTATCCAAAAATTTATGAAAGCCCTGTAACAAGAAAAGGATTTGAAATTGAAGGAATTTATAAAGAGTACAAAGATAAAGAATTTTCAAATTTAATTGTTGAGAATGCTTTTATCAATGATTCTTATTCAAAAACTCTTTTTGCAAAATGGATTGGCAAAGACACTGACGATGCAAAAAGTCAGATTAGGATTGTGTTCAACAAAACAGAAGACATCTTTGCAGATAATTTTGATATTTCCGATGCTGTTAAATCAGTGAAATTAAACAATTCAAGCGGACAAAATTCAATTTCAGGTACTTTGAGCGGAAATGGTGTATCAATCGACTATAACACGCTTTATAGTGATTCCGTTGACAACTGGCTCAACTTAAAGTTGGAATTAAATGACGGATATGAATTTGCCGGCGATGTGTTTTATGATGGATTGCATAGTTCAATTGACCCAAAATTTGGTGTTTTGACCTTGACCGGATATACTTCTGTTGACAGTGATACTAAAATGCCATATGTAAATGGAATTCAAGGATTCAACAATGTTAAATTTTATAATCTTTCGGGTGACTATACAATAAACATCTCTCTTAAAAGAAGTTCTTATTCAAACACAATAACCATTGGAAATGGCGTGGTTTTCGGTGTTGCACCAAACTTGGTTGAGACAAATCAAGAGGGAAAAATTCAACCTCAGGCACTTATGAATGAAACTTTTATTTATAATTTTTATAGTGGTGCAAATGAAAATTTGAGCAGTGCTTTCGGATTTAGCAAAGACAATGTTTTTGTGGGTTATGATTTTGAAAACAACAAAATTCTTACATCAAACACCATATATGACGCAAACACTCTTGACACAAAATATACCAATGGCAGTCAAATAAGACTGACATATGGAGTTGACACTGCTAGATATTTTGTTTACGAAATGACCACAGAGACAATTGACGGAAAAGAAACAAGGATTGTGACCTTATACGAGACAAACGCAAGTTGGGAAAGTTTTGAAAAAATTGTCACATTATCGACATCAGATGATATTAACTACAAAGCAGAATGGCTTTCAAAGTCAAGTTACACATACATTTTTTCCACAGAAGACGACAACTTGGTGTTTAACAACATAACTCCATTAAATTATATGTCTGATGACAATAAGATGTATGGCAATAACAATAAAGAAACAAAATTTTTAATGAGTTTTACAGATATCAATGCTCTTCTAAACGAACAAAATCAAGTACAAAACATTCAAGCAGTTACTGCATACACAAAAGCTGTTTTCAATTACAATTTTGTGGAAAAAGTTGGAGACGAATTGCGTCCAATTGAAAATGCTCCAATTTTTACCACACAAGAAACAGCAAAAGATATATCAGAAAATGGAACGCTTGCATTTTCGTTTGAGGCATCACGCTACTATAAATTTGCAAGTGACGAAGAGATATCTTTATATAATAAATATAATGTTTCAAATTATAATCTAAAATTTGTTGTATCAAATGTTTCAGATGATAGTGACAAATCATGGGAAAAGACATTTAATGATACAAACTACAAATCAAATGAATATTTCCAAAATATTTTAACAGATGCTTCGACAGCAAATCCTTCAATGAATTTTATTAAAGGAACAAGAGATGAAAGCACAAAGGAATTTGCTCCGGACACCTTTACTTTTGAATTGCCTTTTGCTCAAAATGGATTGAAGGCGGGATATTATGAAGTTTATATTGTCTGCGAACCAGTTTTATATCAATTGGGAATTGACACACAGTTTGTGGATTACAGCAAGACAATTAACGGAGAAAGACCAACCACATTTGAAGATGAAACAGGACATGGAATAATCACAACCGCAAGCAATTTGTCAAACGCACAAAGCAACATGGAAGATATCTTATATTCCGACGAAATTTCAATCTCGACAACTCTTGGCGAAAACGAAGCATATGAATTTTATGGTTGGTATTTTGAAGGAGAAAATTATTGTGGATATATTGATATCAAAGATATAAATTATTCATTTATTTATAACGATAGATATTTAAGTAATTTAGAAAATAATAATGGAACGCGATATGGTTTAAATATTACTGCCGTTTACACAAAAAAAGAAGCCAAAGTTGAAATTTCTGACCGAGTTGTTTTGTACGATGAAAACGGGAGCGGTGTGGAGCAAGAATATAATGCAACAAATCTACAACTTGCATTCAGTTTGAATAAACAAAATGTTTACAACTATAAAATTGAAGACGAAAAAGATACGTCGTTGCATGGTTTACAAATTTCAAAGACTGGCAATCATGCAGATGGATATTATATTCTTGGTTGGGAATTAAGAAGCGGGAATGAAGTTGTTGAAAGATATCTGCCAGAAGCAGATGAAGTGTTGGATGTTTTTGATTTATATGAACTTGTAAAAAATCAAATCGAAAATGGACAAACAGACAGTAGTCACACATTTACTCTTGTTCCTATTATCAAACAAAAGAGTGTGGAAATTTATTTTCATTCCGGAGCAATTGGAGATTATAAACAAGGAAAAGATGGTCATGTTTTTGATGTAAATAAAACTGAAACAACGGATAGTGTTTATAGTTATAGTACATTGTTTAAGAACTCTACAATTTATCTTGGGGAAGAACTCAATGGTGTTGTTATGGACAACCAATTTGCAAGTCGAACTGGTTACCATATGCCAAGCAACAATTATTGGAACTGGGTTGACAAAAACAACTCTGAAAATAAAGGAACTTTAAATGGCTCATCAGTTACGCTTTCAGCAAGATTTTTTGCATACGGACAAATGAAGGCAGAGTTGCATTTCTATCGAGTTTGGGAAGCAAATGAATATTATGTCAAATTTAATGGCAATGGTGCAACAAGTGGAAGCATGTCGCGTCAAACATTAACTTATGACACAGCAAGTTTGCTAAATTCAAACAAGTTTGCAAGAGCAGGATATGAATTTGCTGGTTGGGCGACCGAGTCTGAGGGAGAAAAAGTTTACGACAATCAAGAAAGTGTTGAAAATTTGTCTGATGGCAATGGTGCAGAAGTGGAACTTTTTGCCGTTTGGACACCTAAACAATATAAGATTAGAATCTTTACAAATGGTGCAGAGAGTTTCAATGGTGAAAATATAGTTTTTGATGAGCAATTGACAAACGCTTATGATGAGACAATAACATTTGCCAATACCTTTAATGAAATCAACATTGATTCATTTAATGCTGAAAGAAGTGGGTATAAATACTCGGGTATTTACACAAAAAATAAAACCAAAATCACAAACAGTACAATTTTTGACAACAATTTGTATGGTTTCAATTTTAATGATGATTATGTGTTAAGTTTGTATATTGGTTGGGAATTTGACACTTCAAAGTTGTCACTTGGTGGCGTAAATTCAAACTTGGGAACTTTGGTTTACAATGCATATGACCAAACTATTGAACTTTCACAAGCTTTTAAAAATGCCATTACAAATGGATATGTTGTTGATAAAGACGAATATGAACATCTTGTTATCAGTATGCCTGAAAACTGGCACACAAGCGTTTTGTTAACTCTCACAAGCACACAGATTGGTCTTGTTGAAAATGCTCGAAACACTTTCTTTAAAGTTAAAGATGCGGGTTCTTATTATGTGAATCTGGAAATTTCGCTGAAAGATGAAACTGAATACTTATCTCTTGGAACTGTCAACACCAAGACATTGTCGTTTTATGTGACGGTCAACAAAGCAGAAATTGTTGGGAAGACAAACAGCGACGCCCTTATTGTTAGTGCAAAGAAACTTTTGGGAATTTATTGTACGGAAGCGGAAAAAAGTGCAATAAATAGTTGCCAAACTTTTGCAGGGATAGGAAATATTTTGGGACTTTCTGGAAAAACTGATGCCGAAATTGCTGAATTTATTTTCACAAAATATTATAAAATGCTGACAAATGTTGGTGTAATATATACAACTTACAAAAATTGGACTTTTGAAGATTTTGAAACTTTTAAAGAAGAAAATCCTGATTCTGTAAGCGGATTGTTGGCAAATTTCAGTTTGGTTGATTTTTATGAATATGGTGCCCAAGATTACACATTGTCAGGTTATGACAAAACGATTTATCTAGATAGTGAAGATGTTTCTTCTGTTGAACTTTCGATTGAAGAAAGAAAAATCTTTGCCTATGGAAATTTTGCTCCAAAGAACTCATATGACCTTCGTTTGTATTTGTCAGGTGATGCTATCGACAATTACAATGTGCTTCAAGACGATGAAGGGAACTATTATGTTGTTGCAGGGAAAGTGCTTTTATTGCCAGAAATTTTGGTTTTGGAAAATCAAGAAAACAACAAATACACTTATTTCAATGGAAACTTGATAAATGTTGTTGTTGATTGGCAAGGGGATAGAGAAAGTTTTGAATATGACTATAAAACTTATTATCTTTTGAAAGACAAAATATATCTTAGTGCAAATGTTTATACATCAAACATTGGTCGCTATGACTTGGACACAAATTATAATTTTAAAGATGGCTCAAACTATCTATACTTTGACGATGTCTCAATTGTCGAAAAGATATCTGATACTGAGATTGTGAATGTCACAGAACATTTTGGTCTTACCATGAAAGAGAATGATATTTTCACAATTTTGAGTACCAAAGGAATGGCAAGTTTTGATATCTCTGCAAGATATTTAACTATTGAAGATGGAATAACATATTTTAATATTCTTCCTACAAGTCTTTTTGAGGGTTTATTGAAAATAACTTCTGTGACCTATGACAAAGATGGTGCACTTAAAACCACGCAAAACATGAATGGACTTTCTGTTGGAAATTTTGAAGATGATGGGGTTCCTCTTTTCCAAATACTTGCCAATAACGATAATTCCGTTTCTATTCTTGTCAATCAAAGTGTAAGGAAGATTGTTGTCAACACTGCCACAAACTTTGTCAATGATTATGTTGGATTATACAAATGGACAACTTCATATATCGGCTATGTCGATGGGACAATGGAAACCAATGGGAATTACGAAATTGATGTTTCGTCATTAACTTTGACTGATGAAGGAGTGTCAGAGTTCTTCTATTATGCGGTTTATACTGACCTTGTTCAAGTGAATTACAAACTCAATCTTCCAGACGGATACGCAAATTCTTCTACCACTTCATCACTCAAATTGGGAAATTCGACCTATGACCATTTGAATATTCCATCAGAAAAAGGATTGATTTTAACCAATTTATACTTAACAAAATTGGACGGAACAAAAGTTAATCTTTTGGAACAGCCTTCAAGTTTGTTTACTGGTGAAAATGGAGTTTTTGTTGGACTCAGCACGAGTGCTAGACACACAAAAATCATGCTGGAAGCAACTTGGAAAGCAGAGGAAATAATTTGTGAACAACTTATCACTTCAAAAACTTTGCCAGTGTCAACATTTAATAGACTTTACGCGTCAGAAGTTGCATATATTGAAAACAAAAATGAAACGCTTTACACTTATTCTTATGGTTGGTATAAGGACGGCGAGTTGGTTAGCACAAATGAACAACTTAAATTGACAAACAACGGTTCGTATGATGAAAGCGGAAATTATAGTTTGAAAATCACAGCGACATTGAAGAAATTGTTTGAATCATCGGTTGACAATGTTCAAGATGCGACCACTTCGACAGAACTAAGTTTTGATATGCTGTTTATGAGAAACAAGGTGCAAGGAATCTTTTTGCCTGAGCAGACAAGTTGTACTTATGATTCTTATGAACATATCAAGGATTGGGAAGTTGTCTTTGAAATTGCACAATATGATGAATATATTGAAGGTTACAACATCGCAAATGAGCAAGGTTATCGCTATATTGAAACTGGTTCAATTAAATTTGAAGCAAAAATTGGCTCTTCAAATGTTTCCACGATGAAAAATGCTGGAATTTACACAATAAACATTTTGATAGATGAAAATATTTATGAAGTTGGAGAAAGTTTGTCAACAACTTTCCAATTCACAGTATTGCCTTATGAGTTTGATTTGTTAGAAAAAGACATCAAAATGTCTAAATCTTTTAATGTTCAAGAGGGAGATTTAGAATATAAAACAACTTTGGTTAATAATGAGGAAATCACTTTGATTTTCACAAGAGATTTTGGTGAAGATGTTGGGGAATACAATCTCTATATGTCAGATATTTTGGGAGATGTAAAAGGAAATTATTTGTTCAAAGCGGGAGACTCTGTTGTGTTTGAAAACGGCAGTTTGACGACCGAAGGACAGACAGAGTCAATTGGAATTTTTGAAATTGTTTCAAGTGGACGACTTTTGGTTAAATATGACACCAGTTCCACTTTGCCAGCGCAGATTTCAGCAGATTACAATGCGCAAGGATACACTATTTCATTGGAAGACAATTTCGTGCTTAAAATTTACAAAGCAGGTGCAGTTTTCAAAACCTTGACATTGAAGTTGTATGATGAATATTCCAAGAAAGATGTGTCATCGCAAATGCGAGAGATTCTCAACAATCACATCTCTGCTTTGACTGCAAAATTCTATGATTCAACTTCAAAAGACTGCATTGTTGAAAGCGGAAATTATACATATTATTTCGAATTAGGCGAAGAATTTTCAAAGTATTATTCATCGGTTGAATTCGAATCAGGCTTTGGCTTTAACATAAAACAAATTGAAATCAATGTCGGCAATCTTGTGTTTGACAAAACATATGATGGCAAAACATACTTGTATTTGACAACATCTGGAAACAAAATTGATGATATAAACACTTTTACAGGGCTTTATATTTCCGGTCAGTATGCCACTGCACATGCGGGAGAAAATGTCAAAGTTGAATTGAGTCTTTTGAACAAAGATAGCGAAGAAAATCTATCTAATTATACTTTATCTACAAATACAACATATGCAACAATTTCCAAACTCCAAGCAACTCTTACCATTTCAATGACAAAAGATGAGTTTGAGTATGGAGTGCTTTCTCAAAGCAATTTCCAAGATTATGTTTCAAGTACCTTTGATGTCAAAGATACAAACAACAACAATGTGTCTTCATTGCTGATGGAAGGCTATTACAATTTGTCATACAGTTTGCCAACTTCGACTTCTCTTTCGGCAAGCGGTTACATTCATAAAGGGTATAATTACAGATTGAATGTTGTCGGGAATTTCAATGACTTTGACATGACAATTGTTGCACCTCAATTCACTGTTTCGGCAAAAAATATTGAAAAAAGTGTTGTTGAAGGCTTTGTCACTATCAGCGTTTTGGATAAGGTTCAAGAAAAATATACCGAAGAATATGTTGTAAATGCTACTGGTGATGTTTTAACACTTGAATATTATGCAGTTGGTTTGACGAGCGGACAAACTGCATCAGTTGGCACATACAATCTTGCACTTGTGACAAGTGAATTTGAAAATGGAAGTATCATTGTGACAATTCCAGAGAACAATAACGGCTTTGAGGTTGTGTATGCAACTGAGACTGTTTATGTGAAGTTGAATGATATTTCAATTTTGACACAAGTTTACAATGGTTCAAACTATGTTCTCAGTGTCGAGAACAAAACTTTGAAAATAACTAATGGCGAAAATTCTGTTTCAAGCACAATGACTTTCTTCACAAAAAATGATTCAGATGAAACTGAGTTGCCAGATATTGAATTCAACACATTGGAAATTTCTGGAACTTACAAAAATGCTGGGAATTATCGACTTGTTTTGAATGCTTCTTCAAATGAATATAGTAATGTTATTTTTGACCAAGAGTATTTATTTGTTATCACTCCAATTTCTGTGGATATTGAAAAATTGACACTTGAAAAAACTTATGACCGAAGCGACAATATAACAATTTCGTCTTTTGATGAAAAAGTTGAAGGTGATGATGTTTCAATTTATGCAAAGTTTGCAAACGCCAATGTTGGGGAAAACAAAGCGGTTACTCTCTATTTGCAAGGAGCACAAAAAGGGAACTATACACTTAGTGCAACGACTTCAACTGGTGAAATAACAAAAGCATCTGCACAAGTGACATTGACAAAAACGGAATACACCTATGGGCAAATTGACGATAGAAACTTGTTGTTGTATTCTGTAAAAAGCAACGACAAAAATTTGTTGTCCTCTGATTACAATTTGACTTTGCAAATACAAAGTCCAACATACAGCACAATGAAGTATCTCTGTGTTGGAAATTATTCTGTGACGATTGGAAGTGTGACTTCGGGCAACTTTGACATAACCATGGAGACAAGTGAAATCACCATTTCTGCTCTTGAAATCAATCCGATTTTCACAATAAGCGGAGAGGTTTATTTTGAATGTTCAGCACCCGAAGCACAAACAAACACTTTTGAATATTCCTATTTGTCAAGTTTGCGTGAAAGTGTGACATTGACAGTGACCAGAGAATCTGGCAGTTCAATTGGCAATTATAGAGCACTTTCTGCAACATCTCAAAATGACAACTATGTTGTTGGAACAGTAACAGATTCCAGTGAGAGCGGAATGTTTAGGCTTACAAAAGCAAAGGAAACTTTGTATTTGCTTCTTTCAGACGAAGAAACATTGTCTGCTGATGGCGATGATGGACTTTGTGCGGAAATGACTTATGATGGCAATGTTTATGACCGTGTCGGCATCGTTTCACGAGGAGTTGGGGTTTATAGTTTGTCTATTTATAATTCAAAAAATAGTTCCGTAAAAAAAGAGTTTGAACTTAACTACTATACATATGATTCAGATTCTAAGATCTATACAAAAGTCAATGAAGTTGTTGACGGACTGCAAACAGTTTTGAAATTTTCAGATTCTGAAATCAAAAATGTTGGACAATACGCGATTTATTCAAGCGACACAGTTTCTTCCAACTTTGATGTGCGCATGGGCAAAAATGAAAAAATATATTCTTATTATCTAAACATTGAAAAGCGTCAATTGTATTTCAAAAACAATGTTCTTGAAAAAGTTTTCGACAACAAAGATGCGACCTTTGTTTATGATGATGCGTCCGTGATGTTGGACAACATTGTGTTAGGAGAATCTTTGTCTTTGAGCGTTAAATTTATGAATGGCTCAGAGATTGCAAAATATGCAGGTACAAAATATTCTGTTGAAGCAAATATTTTTGGTGACACGATTGAAAACTACAACTTCAATCTTACAACACAAGATGGCACAGCAATTGAAGCGAAAATCACTCATGCTGACATCACGTTTGTCATCAACTCTCAAACTTTTGCATATGGCAGTGAAGTTGACCTTGAATATGAATATATCACTGAGGTTGACCTTACAGGTTATGATATGTCTCGAATGAATATCAGACTTTTGCCAAATGCAACAGATGCAAACTATTCCACAAGTGGTGCATTGAAAGTGGGAGAATATAGCATGGTATTCGTGTTCAATGCATCAGATTTCAATATGGCAGGATATGTCACTGACAACTCAAATCAAGAAGAACTTAAAGCAAGACTTATAATCACTCCAATTGCTTTGACTCTCACAGAAAAATCAACATCTTTGTCTGAGATTTTCACAAAAGCGTATGACAGCACAAATTCGGTTAAAATCAAAGATGAAAACGATGTGCTTTTGTTTAATATTCAAGGAATTCGTGAAAGTGAAAGTGGCATAGATAATGTGACAATTTCTGAGGCGAATTATCTTGTTGAAACAATTGGAAAATCAATTCAAATTGACTTCACGCTCTCTGGCGATGATGCTTCAAACTATACACTTTCTTCATATCCATATGGCGTCATTAATCCAGTTGTCATCACTCTCAATTTTGATTATTGTGCAGATGGTTCAGATGTAAAATCAAATGTGGACAGAAATGGGCTTACAACAATCAGTCAACTTGCTTTCCCATTTATGAGTATGTCCAATTTGACATCGAATTCCAATGACGTTGCAACAAACAATCCAAAAAATTTCCCAACTTCTCTTACTGGCAGAACAGGTTACTCATTTGTTTATTGGACTTTGGAATTTGAGAATATTGAAAATAATTCGGAAGAATTTGCATATCTTGATTATTTGTCGAGCAGTTTAGGACTGACAACAACTTATCAAGGTGAGGTTTATGCAATTCGAGTTGGCAACGATGAAAACACGATTAAACTTTTAAATTCGCTTGTCAATGATGATAGAGATTTCTTTGGTTTGTATTATAGAACACATGAAGACATTAAAGTAACATTCAAGGCAAATTGGGATATAAACAAATACAAAGTAACAATCTTGATTGCAGATGAAAATGGCAATAACGCT
Source organism: Candidatus Caccovivens sp. (assembly GCA_051888935.1). GTDB lineage: Bacteria > Bacillota > Clostridia > Christensenellales > UBA1242 > Caccovivens. The sequence continues at coordinate 77,613 of JBJFCL010000039.1, forward strand.
CAATTTGGCCAAGTTGAAGTTGTTGATGCAAATGGTAGCACCATTATAAACGACAAGTTCACCGCTGAATTTGAATATGGCACCACACTTACTTTGCGTGCAACAGCAAATGAGCATAGTTATTTTGTTGGTTTTTATTCCACAGATGGAATTTATGACGGCACACAAGATGGTATTGAACTCAGTCAAGATGGTGAAGTTAGAATTCTTAAAGTGACAAATGTCCGCCAAGCATACAATTTTGTTGTAAGATTCAAAGTACAAAAGATCAACGTTCAATTTGATTTGTCGGATTTCCAAGATTCAAGCGTTAATGACGAAAGATTTGAAAAACAATCAGACAACAAATATCTGTGGACAACAAATTATATCGATGTTCAATCGTTGACGCTTGCAGATTTGCCTACAATAACAAGAACGGGTTATAATGTTGTAAGTTTATCTGTTGGAAGCACAACCATTGATTCGTCCAACTTTGGAACCACAAACATCGCAGACTTAATAGGTTCTTCAACTGATGAGACGGTCACACTTTCATTCACTCCAACTTTTGAGTCAATTGGGGTTGTTGTCACCTTGGACTATGGATATGACAGATTGACTGATGAAATTGTTGTTGGATTTGGGCAAACATATGGCAGTGCAACTGGTTGGCAAGAAAGACCAATCCGTGAAGGTTATGACTTTGTGAAATGGATTGACGAAAATGATAACACTATCGTTGGGACTGATACCGTAAGTGTTGCCACACCACACACATTGACAGCAGTTTGGAATATTCAAAGTTATGCTCTCACTCTTGATGCTTCTCATGCAAAAATTGAACAGTCAAGCGTAGAGTTTGTAAACAATGGAAATATCTATCATCTTGATTCTGTGCAATATGCAAGCGTCATAACATTCAAAGTTAGTGCAGATGAAGGATATGAAATTTCGACTGACTGGTCAAGCATGTTTGAAGTTGTCATCAATGAAGATAAAACTGCAAATGTGACATTGACAATGCCAGCACAAGATCTTTCATACACTCTTCCAATTGTTGCTGTTCAAAACACAGTCACAATTTCAGGGGATCATATTGGAAAACTTTTTGATATCACAAACAATGAAAATAAGATTGAAATCATAGGCAACTCCTTTGAAATCGCAACTGGCAAAACTATTAAATTGCAAGTTGAAGCAGAAGTTGGATATAGAATGATGGACAGCGTTTCCTGCGACGATTCAAATGTCACAATTGAGAAGGTTTTGTCAAACGAAATTTTGATATTGGAAATTTCTGGAATAACAAAAGATACGACAATTTCATTATCGACTGAAAGTAGTATCAATTATATTACTTTGAATTTTGACAACAATGAAGCAGTTCAAAGCGTTGAAGTAAACAATTTAACTTACAACGATATCGCCAATTTGCCAACTTTTAAGAGTATGTCAAATGAAACCCTCTCAATTTATATAGAATTCAAACATGGATATATTCTTAAAGATGTTGCTTCTGAACAATTTGATGTTACATCGAAAGAAGAAAGCGGACGAATTCAAGTTGATGTAACAAATATCACCTCAGACGGCACAGTAAATGTTTCAACTCAGTTTGATAAATTTAAAATCACAATGGAAGTGATTTCCTACAATGGGAATCGTGAAACTGTTGAAGTTGCGGACAATTGCGCGTTTGCAAATGGGCTAACAGAGATTGAAATTGAATATCAAAGCAAGATTTCACTCACATACACGCTTGCAGAAAAGTATAGTTTTGCTGGGTGGAGCAAAGACGGACAGAACATCTTTAACAATGAAAATGGATATCAATACACCGTCACAGACGATGAAACAATTTATGCTATTTTCTCAACAATGTGTTACAACATCACTCTTGCAACTTATGATTTCTACACGCTTTATGACGAATATGGTGATGAAAGCAAAATTCAACAAGTTTACACAGAGATAAGTGGTGCAACATATTTGGACGGAAATACTGGTGAAAGCATATCTTCAATGGAACTCTATTTTGGTGCAAATAAATCATTCAAATATATCGTTCCAGTAGGATACAAATATTATGGATATGGATACATAAAGAACGGCTCAATTGTTTATCTTGACAAAGAAGAACGCTTGGAAGAACAAATCATTATAAACATATCAAGTCTTTCTCTTGATGACACATCGACAGATATAAAATTGTATGTTGTTGTAAAATCATACAAAACAGAAATCTCCTTTGAAACAAAGATTGACATTGATGGAGATTATGAATCAGATATTGATGTGGGATATATTGAACTTGTTGACAGCGAGGCAAACGCCGTAAATGCTTATGGCTATGTTGAAGGAACTCGTGTGCATTATACTGGTGAACACGACAACAAAGAGTTTACTGTTGTTGCATACACAGGGGACAAAGTTTATTTCAAAATCAAAACCATGCGCGAAGGTTACAAATTCTTCAAACTGGTTTCAAACAACGAGAACCTTTCATGTTTGCAAGTGGGATCATCAAATGAATACATATTATATGAAATATCAAACATATTTGGAAAAGTAGAAGGAACAATCATTCAAGTTCTTTACAAACCACATCTAAACACCATAAATCTTTCGTTTGAATGTTTGGAAAATATTGTTGATGGCGGTGCATTCACAATCAAACCATCACAATCCAACAAAGTTTGGTGGTCAGGTAGAGATTATTCTGCAATATCTGTTTCGGCATACACTGATAGTAGTTTTGAAGTGTTTGCTTATATAAAAGCAGGTTACTATTTCGAAAATTCTCCTTTGAATATAATAGATGAAAATGGAATTATCTTAGATGGTAGCATCGCATTCGAAAAACTATCTGTGACAGACACTGGTTACACTGGCAAACTGACATTTAAAGTCTCCAATTATTTGGGAATAAACGAAATTAAGGTTTGTATAACAGCGTTGACATATACAGTTGTGCTCAAAGAGGGAGCAAATAACCTTGCTCAGATTAAAAATGTGGCATTTGGTTCGGCGCTTAATTTGTATGAGTACAATTCTGAAAACATCACGATTTTTGATGAAAGAATAACTTTTGTCAACAGCAAATTGAAAGTAGATATTCAAAAAGCAAACTACAATTTTGAAGGTTTCTTCACTTGTGAAAATGGTGCAGGTGTGCGTTACATAAATTCGGAAGGCAATGCAATTAACAATTGGAACGAAACTGGTTATGTGTACAACACTCTCAGCGGAAAGTTTGAACTCACAGATAATGCTCGCATCAACGAACAAACGGGAGAAATGGAAATTTCCATTTATATCTACTGGTCATATCTAAAAACAAGAATAACCTTTGATTTTGTTCCAAACATTAGCACAAAATACACAGCAAAAGATATGGTGAGTGGAGTTGATTATTCAAATTCTTGGTTCTATGAAACTGCTCCAAACTATATTGAAGTGGCGTTTAACAACAACATTCAAATCACAGCACCAAAACTTGAAGGCTACAAATTCTATAAATTTGTTATAAGTCAAAAAGACGCCAGTGGTCTTTGGCTTGAAGATGTTGAAGCGTTTGCCGACACAATTCCTTGGTCAACCAACGAACTGGACAGAATTGTTGAATGCAATATCAAAATTGTTTATTTTGCAAAAGTTGAGGTTATTATCATTGGTGGCGAAGGTTCGTACAAAATCACGCAAGAATCATCTGACACACAAGCAAAAATTTTAGTTCAAGAAAGTTATGTTGACACCACCAAATATTTCCAAATTGAAGCGGTTGAAGGCGAAGGATATGAGTTTATTAGATGGTCGTCTGGGGCATATGGACAAAAGGTTTTAAATCGTAAGACATCTTCCCAAATGGTTCTTATCATGAACTTGCAAGGGCGAGCAGTAACTCTTGACTTTACTGGATATGATTATACACATGGACAAATTTTGAATGCTCGTACAACATCGTTGGACAACACTATCAACACTTATCGAATCGGTTCTTATGTCGGAGACACTTTCTTGCCTCTGGTTGACCAACTTTATGTCAAGGTTGGTGACAAAGTGACATTCATAATGTCAGTTGAAAAAGGTTTTGCTGTTTCTTGGCAAGGTCGAAACGATATTTCATTTGTTGATTATCTTGACGGGCTATATTACTTTGAAATGGAAATCGTTCCAACATTTGCAGGAAAAACATTGCAAATAAATCCAATCTTCAACAATACAATAATTTCTATATATGTTGTTCGCGATTTTGCAGATTACAATGACAAAGCGTTGGACAAAAATAATGTCGAACTTGCGGGCTCAGTATATTGCAATGGCGTATCTGGAAATTTATTTGAGGTTGAACGTGGAGAAGAAATTAGAATTACTTTGACTCTAAATCCTAGATATGATATTGACGATATCATCATCAAAAACTATGGCAATACCTTCACAGATTTTGCTTTTGAAGACGGCATAATAATTCTTTCTCAAAACTATCTTGACCAAAACAATATTATCGGGACAATACAAATTCTTATAACCTACAAAAGAACGCTTTGGAGTGCTGATTTCGGTGATTTTGAAGGTGATGGAGACAAATCAAATCCTTATCTAATTAAGACAGTTGAAGACTTAACTCTTATGATGGAATATGTCAACAACGGACAAACCAATTCGAATGGAGTTTCATATCAAAACTGTGCATATATGCTTATGGCAGACCTTGATTTATCCGAAAAGTTCTGGACTCCGATAGGAACACAAGAAAACTACTTCAATGGTTATTTCAATTTCAATGACCATAAAATAACTGGAATTAACAACGATATCTTCTATGAGGAAACTCGCTATGGTGGTTTGTTTGGCGTTTTGGGAAGCAATGCCCAAATTGTTACGAGTGAACCAAACTATTGGTTTGTATATGTTATTGTTGGCATTGCAGTTTCTTTGGGAGTTCTGATTGTTGCGCTAATTTGGCGTGCAAGAAGAAAAAAGAAACGCAGAGAAGAATTGTCCAAAAACTAACAAATATTTTATACAATTTATAAATATAATAAAGCAAGGAGGCAAAAATGCAATTTCTTGCTTTATTTTTATTGGGGCTTATTCAAGGTTTAACAGAATTTTTGCCAGTTTCGTCATCTGGCCATTTGGTCTTGTTCTCCAAAATTTTTCATGTTGAGGAGAGTTTGTTTATCAGCATACTTTTGCACATTGCCACGCTTTTGTCTATTGTTGTTGTGTTTTACAAAGATATTTGGCAAATGATTCGACATCCATTTTCTGAAAACACCATGCGACTAGTCGTGGCGACGATTCCAACTTGCATAATTGCACTCATTTTTTTGCCACTTATCAAACAGTCTTTCGCTGGCGGATTTTTGCCTGTTTGCTTTGTCATTTCCGCCATGCTGTTGTATTTTTCGGAGGCTGTGGGCAGAAAAAGAGAATTTGTTGGGACGTTGGACTATAAAAGTGCAATCGTCATGGGTATTGCGCAAGGTTTTGCTGTATTTCCAGGGATATCTCGCTCAGGGTCAACAATTAGTGCTGGACTTTTATGCAAAAAGGATAAGAGCGAAACCGCAAAGTTTTCTTTTTTGATGAGCGTTCCAATAATTTTGGCGTCTATGTTAATGGAAATTTACGATATCGCAACTGGCGGTATGGTCATTGATATACCAATTTTGTCAATCATTATATCCTTTGTTACTGCGTTTGTAGTTGGGATTTTTGCCATTAAATTGATGATGAGACTCACCATCAAATCCAATTTAAAGTGGTTTTCATTCTATCTTGTGTTTATTTCAATAGTCAGTCTATTTTTTATCTAACAAAAATTGTCGAACACGCATATTATCTTGCCTTTCGCCAGTAAGATAAGGCAGGAGTAAGGTGTGGAAGAAAAAGATTTTTACAAAATAAGTGTCAACGATTGCTTGCATACATTTGAAACCAACAAAAATGGTCTAACCACTTCGGAAGCAGAGAAAAGACTTCCAGAGAGCAAAAAATATATTATTGCCGATGCAAAAAAGCAGTCTTTTTTCTCCAAATTTTTGGCACAAATGAAAGAACTTATGATATTGGTTCTTTTGATTTCTGGTGTTGTTTCGATTGTTATCGGGATAATTGAAGGTACACGCGGAGAAATTGTTGACGGTTCAATCATTTTGGGAATAGTGCTTATGAACGCGCTTTTTGGTGTCTATCAAGAGCGCAAAAGTGAAAAGGCTATTGAAAGTTTGAAAAAAATGACAGAACCAGAAACCCATGTCATGCGTGACGGACTGCTTTTCAAAATCAAAACCGCCGACCTTGTGCTTGGAGATATTGTTTGTTTGGAAGCGGGAAGCATTGTTCCGGCTGACCTGCGCCTTATTGAAACGCATGACATCAAAATCAATGAGGCGTCGCTTACAGGGGAAAGTGAACCTGTCGAAAAGCATAGTGAATTAACATATGAAAAAACTTTGCCACTTGCAGAACGAAAAAACATGGCTTATGCTGGTTGTGTTGTGGAAAATGGACACGCAAAAGGTGTTGTTGTGGCTCTGGGCAAATGCAGTGAAATCGGAAAGATCGCTGAAAGTTTGAAAGACACTAAAAAAGAACTTACACCACTTCAAAAAAACATTCAGGGTGTTGGAAAAGTTTTGACATATTTGATTTTGCTTGCTGCTGGCATAACATTCATTTTGGAAGTTATTGCACAGCCAACGCAAATTTTGCAGGCCTTTTTGACGGCAGTTGCCATTTCTGTTGCAGCAATTCCAGAAAGTATGCCCGCGGTTATAACAATCATCATGAGTCTAGGGATTTTTAAACTATCCAAACAGAAAGCAATTGTCAAGCGTATGCATGCAGTGGAAACTCTGGGTGCTTGCGATGTGATTTGCAGTGACAAAACGGGCACTATAACACAAAACAAAATGAAAGTGGAGGATAACTTTGCATTTTTTGACCAAAAGAGTGATGATTTTTCGCTTTTATTGAAATGTATGGTCTTGTGCAATGATGCGGAAGTTGGCAAAAATGGATATGAGGGTGCATCAACAGAGGTTGCGCTTTTAAACTATGCCAAAACTTTTGGAATAGAAAAACAAACTGAATGTGAGAAGTACAAACGCATAAACGAGATTTCTTTCAATTCCAAGCGTAAAATGATGAGCACATTGAATCTTGTGGACGGGAAAAAGTTGGTCTTTGTCAAAGGGGCACTTGACCGAGTGCTTAAAAAGTGCAAATTTTATTTTGCTAATGGACAAGTTTTGCCTCTTGATGACTTGAAAAAAGAAAAAATTAAACAAGCAAACAAAAATATGTGTAAGCAAGCACACCGAGTGATAAGTTTTGCTTACAAAGAAAATGAAGATACCATCATTGACGAATGTAACCTCATATTTTTGGGGTTGTGTGGAATTGCTGACCCACCACGCCCAGAAATTGAAGAGGCAGTCAAAAAATGCAAACGCGCAGGCATGAGACCTGTCATGATTACGGGAGACTACAAAGACACCGCTTTTGCCATTGCCAAAAAAGTGGGAATAGCAAAAAGTGAGGAAGATGTGCTTTCTGGTGAAGAAATTGACCAATTAGATGATGAAGAATTTGCAAAAGTTGTCGAAAAAACTTGTGTTTTTGCGCGTGTAAATCCTGCTCATAAAGTGCGAATTGTGGAAGCATTCAAGAGAAATGGACATATTGTGGCGATGACCGGAGATGGTGTCAATGATGCTCCAAGTCTCAAAAAAGCGGATATTGGAATCGGAATGGGAAAGACAGGAACTGATGTCACAAAAGAGACCGCCGATATGCTTATTACAGACGACAACTTTGCGACTATTGTTGTGGCAGTTGAAGAAGGCAGAAAGATTTACAGCAACATTCAAAAGACGGTTAAATATCTTTTTTCAGCAAATATGGCAGAAATTTTGGCACTGTTTTTTATCACAATTCTTTGTCCTGGACTGACATTCTTGCTCCCTGTGCAGATTTTGTTTGTCAATCTTATCACAGACTCACTTCCGGCAATCGCACTTGGCACAGAACCAGTCGAACATTCAATTATGCAGCAAAAACCGCGTAAAAAAACAGATGGACTGTTTTCCAATGGAGTGGGAGTGAGTATAGGTGTTTTGGGAGCAATTCAAACACTGCTCACAATGGGAGCATACTTCTTTGGACTTTTCACACAAGGCGAACCTATTGCCATAACAATGGCGTTTTACACTCTCAATCTCATACAACTTTTCTATATGTTCACAGCACGCACAAAAGAGAGTTGTTTCAAGAGCAATCCGTTCAAAAACAAATTTTTGAATCTCTCTATGATTGTTGGACTTGGAATGCTTCTGTTAATGGCAACCACTGGATTTGGAAAAGTTTTGCAACTTGAAACGCTAAATCTTTCGTGTTGGATTGTTGTGCTTACGCTTTCTCTTTCCATCATTTTCATCGGAGAACTATACAAATTGGTTGAGAATAAAATAAGACACAGAAAAATGAAACAATATGACTAAAAAAGCGTATAAACGCTTTTTTTGTTTATTTAATTACTCAGTTGCGTTTTGAGTGATTTTGTGTTAAAATCATTTTATGAATCTTACAGAGCTCATCAAATCGCAAGATTTTTTTCAAAAATTGGTAAAGAAAAAACAGAGTGGCAGTTTCCCTAATGCCATGCTGTTTTTTTGCGAAGATGAACTCACCAGTCAAAAAGCATTGGTTTTGACAGCACTTCTTCTTGAATATGAAGGGTTTGACTTTTTTGATGAAAATAGTGCAGAGTTCCATCGCATTGAAAGCGGTGTAGACTTGGATATCAAAGTTTATCCAAAAAACAACGACAAACTTTTGGTGGCAGATTCCAACGAGATTGTCGCGGAAGGATATATCAAACCTGTCAATTTGCCAAACAAGGTTTTTATCATAAACAATTTTGACCGTTCAACCGAAGAGGCTCAAAACAAGTTGCTTAAAATATTAGAAGAACCACCAAAAAATGTCTATTTTCTTCTCAGTGCAAAGAACACAGAGAAAGTGCTTCCAACAATCAAATCACGATGCGACAAAGTGAAAATTTTGCCATTATCTGATGCTGAAATTTCGGCAGTCGTGAAAGATAATCTTGCTTGTGTTTTGGGAGATGGCTATCTTGGGAAGACAATTTCGCTTGCCAAAAATGAGGACCTTAAATCAGTTGCAAATTTTGCAGTCAGTCTTGTGACAGAACTCAAAAACAGTAAACAAGTGCTCAAATTTTCCAAGCGCTTTGTTGAAATGAAAGATAATATGGATTTAATTTTGCAAGCGTTGACACTTTGCCTTGAAGATATTATCAAAATCAAATGCGAGTGTGAAAATCTGTGTAAGATTAAGATGTACACAGATAGACTCAAAGATGTTGAACCAGAATTTTCTGTTCAAGCACTTTGTGAAATTTCAAAATTGGTTTCAAATCTTCGTGAAAAATTTGAGTTTAATGCCAATGTGACTGTGGCGCTTGACAATTTCTTATTAAAAATGTTGGAGGTAAAATACTTATGCAAATAGAAGTAGTTGGAGTAAAGTTCAAAAACAGCAATCATATTTACTCCTTTGACCCAAATGGATTGAATTTAAAGCAAGGGGATTATGTTGTTGTTGACACAGAAAAGGGTGCTGACCTTGGAGTTGTTATCAAAGAGAAAGAACAGATTGACCCTAGCACACTTTTAAGCCCACTCAAAAAAGTTATTAAACTTGCAAATTCAGATATGGTTAAAAAGGCAGAAGAATATGACCGCGAGGCAGACGCTTTGACACCAACTGTAAAAAAACTTGTTCGAGAACAAAAACTTGATATGAAGATTGTCAAAGTGGAAGCAAGTTACGACAACAGTCGATATATTATCAATTTCACATCTGAAAACCGAGTAGATTTTAGAGAATTGGTCAAAAAACTTGCTGAAACACTGAAAAAACGCGTTGAACTGCGTCAAATTGGCAGTCGTGACGAGGTGCGTATGTTGGGTGGTTTTGGACCTTGCGGAAAGATTTGTTGTTGCGTGCAAAACATGGGCGAGTTTGACCATGTTTCAATGAAAATGGCAAAAAATCAAAATCTTTCACTCAATCCTGCAAGCATAAGTGGACTTTGCGGAAAACTTATGTGTTGCATTGCATATGAAAATCCAACCTATGTTGAGGCACTTAAAATCATGCCAAAAGTGGGTATGCAAGTGAGTACAAAAGACGGCAAAGGAACGGTGGTTTTCAACGACTTGTTGAAGCGTGAGGTTGATGTCAAGTTTGTGAATGGTGACGAAACGGAAATCAAAACTTTTGCACTTGCTGACATCGCTTTCAAAAAGGAAGAAAAATGAAATTAGAAAAAGGCGAGAGACTGGAAGATTTGCAGTATAAGGGTCTGCAAATAATTCAGAACGAAGAACTCTATTGTTTCACTTCGGACAGTGTTGTACTGGCAAACTTTGTCAAGACAAAAAAGAATGATGTTGCTGTGGAAATTGGAGCGGGCAGTGGAGTTATTTCCATTCTCATTCAAGGAAAAAATGAATTAAAACATATTTATGCTTTTGAAATTCAAGGAAAAATGGCAGATTTGTGTCAAAAAAACATAAATTTAAACAATTTACAAGAAAAAATCACTCTTTTTTGTGATGATGTAAAAAATTTTGAAAAATATTTGCAAGTTGGAATGGTTGATGTGGTCTATTCCAATCCGCCGTATTTCAAAACGACAAATTTTGTGCAAAATGAGATAAAAAAAATTGCCAAAGAGGAAGGCAAACTCTCTTGTAAAGAATTGGTTGAGATTTCTTCAAAAATGCTGAAAAATGGCGGAAATTTTTATTGTTGTTATAGTGCAGAGCGGTCTGTTGAGTTGATTGAAAATTGTGCCAAATTTGGTCTGGCAGTAAAAGAAATGTTTTTTACTGAAAACGGCAAAAATGAAATCAAACTCGTGGTAATTCGAGCGGTCAAAGGTGGCAAACATGGCGTGAAAGTTTATCCAAATCTTGTCACAAATGAAGAAAATGGCGATTATTTGCAAAAGTTACAAACTAAAAATTTTGGGGCTCGTTGAGCCTCTTTTTTATTGAGGAGTGATTCTTGTGTTTATATCATTTTTCTATTTTTACATAACTTTGCAGATCAGACAAGCAAGGATTGTCCCAACAAAACTGCAAAAAAGCGCAACAGGAATGGCATAGAGAAGCTTTTTGACTTTGGTTTGGCTGATATACACCGTGGCGACATAAAAAATTGTCTCGCTACAACCCATTATAACGCAAGCGCAACGCGAGATGTAACTGTCTGCTCCATAAGTTGAGAAGATGCTTTCCAAAATTCCATAACTTCCACTTCCTGTGAAAGGACGAAGAAGCACCAGTTCGCAAAGTTCAGGAGGAATCCCAAAAAAATTGAAAATTGGAGAGAGAAGTCTTGCCAAAAAGTCGGTTATTCCACTAACGCGCAGAAGCGCCACGGCGATTAAAATGGACGCAATAAAAGGAAAAATATCCACCACGAGTTTGACCGCTCCTTTTGCACCTTTGACAAAAGTGTCATAGGTGTTTATGCGCTTGTAAAGACAATAAGCAAAAATTAGCAAAAAAATGACGGGCAAAATATACACACTCATGTTTTTGTCCTCTTTTTGTGCAAGATTTTGTCAATTGAGTGAACCACGATTATGCCCAAAAAGGTTGTACAAAATGTCACAAGAAGTGTTGGCAAGATGATGTCTGCTGGATTGAGACTTCCTGCACTTGCACGAAGACCAATAACTGTTGTTGGAAGAAGTTGAATGGAAGTGGCATTTATAACTATGAGCATTATGATAGCAAAATTTGCCTTTCCACTCTTGTCATCAAGTGCCTGCATTGCTTTTATGCCCATTGGAGTTGCAGCGTTGCCAAGTCCAAGCATATTTGCAGACAGGTTGAGGGCGATGATTTTTTGTGTTTCCTCTGTGTCCACTTTAAAAATTTTTTTGATGAGTGGTCGCAAAAATTTTGCCAATTTTTCGGAAAGTCCACTTGCGTCCACAAGTTCCATGATTCCAAGCCAAACAACATAGACAGCACAAAGTTCAACACAAAGAGAGAGTGCATCTGCTGATGCACTTAACATTTCACTCATCACTGCACTTGGATTGGTCAACAAAAGAACCAAAATGCTCGCCATCATCATAGTTATCCAAAAAGCATTCATATAACGATATTTATGCGAAATTGGCAGATAAAAGACCACATCGGTTGACTATTTTAAGTGCATTTGATAAACTATAAAATATGGAACTTGTTGATGTACACGCACATTTGTGCGATGAAAAATTTGATAATGTGGACGAGGTTATTGCCATGGCCTTTGCAAGTGGCGTGAAGAAAATTATTTGTGCGTCATATAATCTTTCTTCGTCCAAAGATGCTGTGGAACTTTCAAAAAAGTATAAGAGTGTGTTTGCAACGGTCGGAGTTCATCCAGAAAATGTTGTAGAATATAGTGATTTTTCATTCTTAAACGAGATAGAAACTTTGGCACAAAATGAAAAAGTGGTCGCCATTGGAGAAATAGGATTGGACTATCATTACTTTGATGGTTTGACACAGGACGAGATTGAAAAGATAAAAAAACAACAAAAATTTGCTTTTACAAATCAAATTGCTATTGCAAACAAGTTGAACTTGCCAGTGCAAATCCACAGTCGTGATGCCATGGGTGACACTATTGAAATTTTGAAAAGAAATCCTCTCAAAAGAAAAAGTTTGCTTCATTGTTACAGTGGAAGCATTGAAAGTGCGAGCATTCTGATGGATTTGGGATTTTCATTTTCTTTCGGTGGAGTTGTGACTTTTTCAAACGCAAAAAATGTTCAAGAGGTGGTCAAAAATCTTCCAATAGAAAGAATACTTTTGGAGACTGATTGTCCTTATATGAGTCCTGTTCCATTTCGCGGACAACGAAATGAGCCTAAAAATGTTGTGTATATTGCTGATGCCATCGCTCGTTTGAAAGGAATGAAATTTGAGCAGGTGCTTGAAAAGACCACAGAAAATGCACAAAAAATGTTTAAAATTTAAAAAATAAGAGAGATAGAATGGAAAATTTTGTTTTTAAAAAGAAATTCGGACAAAACTTTATTAGTGACAGAAACCTTTTAAATGCCATCGCAAGTGATGCTGATATCACTGCAAACGATGAGGTTTTGGAAATCGGTGCTGGTGCAGGAAGTTTAACACAAGTTTTGTCACAACGAGCAAAAAAAGTTGTGTCTTTTGAGATTGACAAAGATTTGCAAGAGCATTTGAAATCTTTAAACCTATCAAATGTTGAATTTGTGTTTGGCGATTTTATGGACTTTGATTTATGTGAAGTTGAAAAGAAATTTTCAAAGAATTACAAAGTGGTTGCCAATTTGCCATACTATATCACAACACCAATCATCTTTAAGTTTTTGGAAGAGGCAAAAAATTTGGACAGTCTTACAATCATGGTGCAAAAAGAGGTTGCGGAGCGTGTTTGTGCTGATGTGGGAGGAAAAGATTATGGCATTTTGACGGTTATGACAAATTTTTATGGCACACCAAAAATTACTCGCATAATCAATCGTCAAATGTTTTATCCTGTTCCAAATGTTGATAGCGCACTTTTGCATATAAAATTGGAGAAAAAATTTCCAAATATTGATTCGCAAAAATTTTCAAAATTTGTCAAAACTTGCTTTGCTATGAGGAGAAAAACTCTTTTGAATAATCTTGCTCCATATGGGAAAGAGAAACTAAAAAGTCTTTTTGACGAGAAAACATTGCAGAGAAGAGCAGAGAGTTTTTCTTTGGAAGAACTTGTTTCAATCTTTGAAAAACTTTAATAAAAAGCACAAAATATGCTTTTTTTTAATATAAAAATCATATGAATTGTCGCGAAGAAGAGATGATACTTTTTGCCACTTCAATTGCCATGGAACTTGGCAAAGGTCTCTCTTTGGAAGAACTTGAAGATTTGAAAGCATTGATAAATCAAATTCAATGTTCGCTGGTTAATTTGATTGTTTCCAAATACAACACACGCAATCGTTTAACAAAAAACGACAAGCATTGACGCTTGCCGATTTTTATTATTGTGCTTCCACTTGAACAGTAAAGTTTGTGGAAATTTCGGGATAAACTTTGGCAGTTACATGATAAAGTCCAACAGTTTTGATTGGTTCTTTAAGTTCAATTTTTTTCTTGTCAAGAGTTATTCCAATCTGTGCCAAACCATCTGCAATTTCCTTGCTTGTTATTGAACCAAAAGTCTTGCCGTTTTCTCCACATTTGATTTTGAGAGGAACATTTTTGCCTTCAATTTTCTTTGCCAATTCTTTTGCTGCCAAAATCTCTTGTTGTTTGTGATATTTTTGTGCATCTTTTTGAATTTTGTTTTCGTTTATAGCGCTGTTATCTGCAAGTCGAGCACTTCCATTTTTCAATAGGAAATTTTTTGCATAACCATCTGAAACTTCCTTGATTTCACCTTTTTTGCCTGTGCCTTTGACATCTTTGAGTAAAACTACTTTCATTTTTTCACCTCTTAAAATAAGTTTACATGATTTTTGTTTGTTTTGTCAAGAATTGGCAATAAATATAGCGTCAAACTTGTTTATTTAAAGGAGAGATGTATGGATATTAGATGCAGGAAAACGGGGTGTCAATATAACGACCGTTACACATGCAAAGCAAAAGATATTTTAATCAAAAAGAATATGGAGTGTGGACAATATGTCAAAGGCAACAAGCCTGTTGACAAAACAAAATGGTTGTTTTCTGAAAAACCGCCAGAATATGCCCCACAGCGTGACTCCGCAACAATTGGAATTGGTTGCAAAGCACATTGTTTGTTTAATGATAATGGAAAATGTGTGGCAAATGGCATCACATTAAACGACATTCACGAAAAACCGCTTTGTGTGACATATCTTAGGAAGTAAAATTATCTGATTTTTTGTTTTGAAATTGAGAATTTAATTTGAAAATATGTTGCAAAAGCAATTTTTGTATTGTATAATGTTGATATGAGAAAAAAGAAAAATGCTTCATATATTGTTGCAGAAGAGCCAAAAAAACAGCCAAATACGACCAGCACCAGTGATGTCAAGAGTGACTATTTCAAAATTTTGCGCTATCAATCAAAATTGAGAGATGGGTTGCTGGGGACTTTTTCTTCGGACGGAAAATACAAAATTTCAGACGAGAAAATTTTGCAAGAATTGGTCGTTTTGCCAAAGCAGTTTGACGAAAAAGATGACGAGGTGGTTTATTGTAGCAGTAAAATAGGCTCTCACATACTCAATTTTAAAATAATTCTCAAAATCGATTCATCTTATTGCAGTGCAACATTGTCACTCATTGAGATTGAGCATAAACTAGATGAAGATGTCAAGCATATAACCGAACTTGCAAACACCGTTGAACCTTATTCACCGGCGTTTAAAGACAATGTCTTCAAACTTTGGAAAGTATATGTCGAGCATGATGAATATGAGAAAAACGATTTTCTTGAAACATATCTAACTCTTCAAAAAAACGATTTTGAGTTTTCTAGGGAACTGACGGAAATTTTGTCACAAGTTTACTTGATGCGTATGCTCAAACTTTTGGACGGAATGGGAGAACTTGGAGACAAAATCAAAGTTGATTACAAACTTTTTGTAGAAAAAATTCTGCAAACTGACCCAAGCATAACTCAGGATAACACGCGTCTGAAACGAATTTTGGACAACATGATTTTGAAACATAAAGCGTTTGATATAATTTTACAGATGCCAGAAGGTGCAACTATTTTGAGCGGTTATACGACACCTTTGATAAATGTTTTTGAAAACACTGCTCCTGTCAAAATAGTTGATGTAAAAAAAGATGTAGAAAAAAAAGTTGAGGAAAAGAAACCTGCTGAAACAAAACCGGCAAAGAAAAAGAGCAAATCGAAGGGAGGAGATAGTTCGAAAGCGTGGCTTTTTGACCTTGGGAAGGTTCCAAAAAATGATTACAAAGTCAAAGAACCGATACCAAAAGAAAAAGTTGAAAAACAAGAAAAAACAACTCCAAAAGAAACTGGTCCAAGCGAAACTTTACCTAATACAGAACCAACATTAGACCAGGATGAAGAGGAGGCGTTGAAAGAATTCCTTTTGCAACAAAATCAAGCAGCGAAATCTTTGGAAGAGAATGAAGTTGAAGAAACTGCTGATACACATAATATTGATGAAACAAAAGTTTTGAACAACACTGTTGATAACACTTTATATAAATGATTTAATACAACAAAAAAAAGAAGGTTTGAAACCTTCTTTTTTTATTCTTTTGTTTTCTCTTCTTTTGTATATGGAAGTTTCACTCCATACGCATATGCGTTTTTTTCATTTTTAGCAATTGCGTCTTTGAGAGCGTTGCTAAATTCTTTATTAAGGTCTACTGACGCTTTTTCCATTCCAACGGAACCATTTTGAACTGAATTTAATGCTTCTGATAGTCGTTTATTAAAGTAGTTTGAGTCTGGTAAGTATAGTGGAGCGCCCTTCTTTTTCATCTGCACAAAGAAATCACCCATTTGTGTATTCATTTTGCTACACAATTTAATATAATTGTTCATTTCTGCTATGTTGTCATAACAATTGGAAGTGAAAGACATAAACTCGCCATTACCATTTACTAAATCTCTAGAAGCGTTACAGATGTTTACAAATGTTTTCAACGGAATTAATGAGTCAACAGAACCATCTTGCAACATTATTAATTTTGGATGTTCATTATTTGAATATTCAATTTTTTTTGCGCGTTTCTCCATATCAATCTCCTTTTAGCGGTTTTTCTTTTGCTTAATTATAACATGAGATTTTTTATTTGTAAATACCATTTTACAAAATTTTTTTTGAATATTTGTATTTTTCTTAAACAAGATAGATGTAAGAAAGGCTTTTTGGGTGGGGTTATGAAGATTTTTAAGTCGAATTTTGGTGTTGGAGCACTAATTTTGCTTTTGAGTGGTTTGGTTTGCAAGGCGTTGGGAGCACTTTTTCGTCTGCCACTTACAAACCTCTTGGGTATTGAGGGAATTGGAATGTTCCAACTCGTCATGTCGCTGTATGCCTTTGCGCTGGTGTTAACAAGTGGAGGAGTGACAAATTCGCTTTCAAAACTTATTAGTTCCGCGCGTGCACGCGGTCAATTTCAAAAAATTTCCACATATCTTTGGCGAGCGTTGTTTGTGGCAATCGGAATTGGAACGCTCATTGGACTTGTTTTCTTTTTCTTTGGCGGATTCATTTCAAACTTTCAAGGCATTGGACAAAACAAAAGTTATTTATTGTTTTTGGTCATGCTTCCGCTTGGTGCTGGACTTGCGGTTTTTAGAGGTTTTTTTCAAGGCTATGAAAATATGCTTCCAACTGCAATAAGTCA
>JBJFCL010000040.1:0-30806 GCA_051888935.1 Candidatus Caccovivens sp.
GAAGCAACTGGCGATGGTTTAAAAATTGTTCAACAGAGCAATCTAGGAAAATTTATTGCCGGACTTGGATTTGGTGAAATCAATGCAGACACAACCATTTCAAGCACGGGAACATTTGAAGCAAAACTCGTTGGAAGAATTGAGCAAATTGTAACCAAGGAAAGCGATAAAGTTATAGGCGTGAAAACGAGTGAAGCAGAACTCGGAGGTCTTGCTGGATTGTCCAGTTCAAATGTCAAAGTCAATGGTTTATCAATTGATTTCAGTGTTGGAAAAGCAGAAGCAAACTATGATGATGGCGATAAGAATGAATTTGATAAGAATGAAACTGATTATAACAACATCTCTGATGCTTCCTCTTTTGAAATTGGCACTGGTGATGATAACAGCATAGGCGGACTTATTGGCTTTGTTAATGGTGGAAAGGTATCAGTTGCAGGAAAGTGCAATATTGATGGAACGATTGATGTTTTGGCTGACAAAGTGTCTGTCGGTGGAATTGTTGGAAAGATTATTAGCGATTTTGAAAGCACCGCTTATGGAAAGAATAATCTCAACATTGCAGTAACATCAAGTGACACTGCTTATGTTGGTGGAATTATTGGAAATGTGGCAAGCACAACGGGGTCGAATAGAAGTGTTTATGTTTCAGCAAGTAGTGATGGATTTGAAACTCTTGGCACATTGCTGTCTAATGCACAAACTCTCAAATTTGGCGGAGCAATTGGATATGTTGGATTGACAGACTTTGGCAAAGATGCTGTCTCAGTTTCAAACACTCACTTTGGCGGAGCAGTCAAAGTTTATGGAAAAGACAACGAGACTTCCAACAGTTTGAACGGTGCAAAAGTCTCTGTTGGCGGTGTAATTGGTGAATTTGCTATTGATTCCAAAAAGACATACAACGGCACCACAGCACAAGAAAGTAAATTTGAAATTTCAGATTGTGTTTCTTATGGCGATGTCTTTGTGAATTACAAGACAATTTCTGGGGCTGAATATTACAACTATAAATTATCTGAATATAACTTTGGTGGAATTGTTGGAAAGGCAAGCGCTGTCAAAATTTCAAACTGCATTTCAATAATGACCAATTTTAATGATAGGCTGACAAACACATATAGTGCAGAAAGTACAAACAAAGGATTGGACAATATTGGAGCAATCTTTGGTTCTGGTGCAGTTGTTTGTGATGGTAACAAATATTCTTCTGGTGTTTGCTTGACTTATCAAAAAGAAGATGGAAACACTGATTTGGCATATGGAAGCCCTGACACATATTTTGGCTACACTTCAAAAGTAACTTATGATGCAGAAAATGAGTATTCGGGAACAAATGATGATATTTTGGGTTCTATTTCCACAAAGTTGAAAGTTCAAGAGTATCAAATTGGTCATAAACTTAACCCATATGTTTGGACGAAAGATTCGACTCAAACTGTTGACGAATTAAGTCTTACAGATTTCAATGGAATCTCATGGTTGGCACTTAAAGAAGATGTCTCTATTGAATCTCCAATTGCGGACAATTTTGTGAATGTGGCTTTTGTTGGAAATGGTCATACAATCACATCAACTTTGGATGAAAATGTTGCAAATGACACAGCAATATTTAAAGGTGGAGTTGTTAATCAATTAGGAAACGACGAAGGCACAAATTTCTCTATCCTTTCTGGATTTGTTCTTGATTTGAATGTCAATGTAGACCTAAATACAACCACCAATGATGCAAGCAGCCTTACTCATGCCTTTGGTGGCGTGGCAGGCAAAGTGACTGGTCACTCATTCATTTACGGTGTTGGTGTTCGAGGAGATTTGTCTGTTGGCGGTTCAAGTACTCTTCAACTTGGAGGAATTGCAGGAACTATGGAATATGGCTACATCAACGAGTGTTATGTTGATGCAGAAATCTCTTATCGTGCAGAAAGTACAGGGCAAGTTTCTGGAATTGCTAATTTTGGACAATACAACACAACAGTCAAGGCGACATATTCTTCTGGAATGATTGAAACTTACAACGCAGGTTCAATCTACACCTTTGCATATGCAAATTCAGATAGAAGTGGAAATGATACTAATCGAAACACTGCTGATATCGTTGATTGTTATTCAATCACTCAAATAAAAGAAGATATGACACTGACAGATGAATCTGCAAATAAATATTTTGTAAATTCTGGCGTAATTCCAATTGGGAATGTGCTCAATGGCTGTTATGAAGTTCCTCTCTTCGATGAAACTAATCAAATCAAAGAAGAAAAGGTAGATAGGACTGAATTTTACAAACAATTTAACTACAAGCCAATTGACAAACTTTCAATTTTATATTCCAGTGCAAGCAGAGCTATAACTGATTCTATTTATTCACCAGATTATTCAGGTGCAGATAAATCAAATGGTTATAGCACATGGTATTTCACACCATTTACAAACTATGGCTATGCAAGTCACGGATTTGGATATCTTAGAAATGTAACAACTTACACACGCACTGCAAATTCTCAAACAAATGAAGAAGGAGTGGCGGTTGTTGATGCAGAAGGGAAAACAGTTGCTGACGGAACTTATTCATATTCTGCTGTTTCTTACAGTGATGTTTTGAAATATCAAGACAAAATGGCAAGTTCAGAAGATGAGGAAATAGCTGACAATGAGAAATGGTTCTTGGGCGTTCCAAACCAAGGCAAGTTTGAACAGATGATTGGCACTGTTAATAAACAAACATACGATAAGGAATATAGATTTGTTCTTAGATATAGTCTCGATATGTCAAAATTTAATGCTGAGGTTTTAGGAAGCAATGTTGGTGTAAATGACAAAGATTTTGTTCTTGATGGAAACGACAACACTTTGGACTTTTCAAATGTTAAGGAAAAAAGCAGAGAATTATTTAACCAAGTTGCCGGAGTTATTGAAAATCTACGAATTTCTGATATAAATGCAAAGATTAATAATCTAACTGCATCTTTTGGTGCATTGGCAAATAAGGTGTGTGGAAACCTTAAAAATGTTACTGTAACAGGAAATATAAACAATGTTGATGAAAATGCCAAGAAGGCTAATGCGATTGGTGGTGTCGTTGGAATCTTGCAAGGAAATGCAGACAATGTTAATGCGGTTGTAAATATAAACACCACCAAAGGTGGAATTGTTGGAGGAATTGTTGGAGAACTTTATAAAAATGCTAGTCAAGGTGGAGAAATCTCAAATTCTTCCAATGCAGGCATGATTGTTGTGATTGGCTCAGGAACGACAGGCAAGTCATTTAAAGCTTTTAGACATTTAGATAATTCAATCACAGAAGGTATATCACTCTCAACAATTGCTGGTGGAGTGGTTGGATATATGGAAACTGGCACAAGTGTGACAGAGTCTTACAATGCCAATGCAGTGCTTGCAAACTTCACAATTGGCACATCTTATAACAGTGTTGCAGGCGGGATTGCTGGTTATGCACAAGGCACAATTTCAAATTCTTACAACACTGGCTTTGTTGGAGCGGGGAATTATAGTAGCACAAGTAGCAGCACTAACCCATTATACAACTTGGCAGGCGGAATTTTCGGTTATGGAAGTGGATTGTCAATCTCTGGCTGTATTAATGATGGTGCTGTTCAAGCTATTGGACAAGCAAGCACATCTGGTCCAGAAATTAGTATCGTAGAAAAAACAAAAGGAACAATTGATAATGTATTTACAAACGAGCCAACAAATAGAGAATATAATGTCACAATCACATACAATTCAGGGTCTTACAGACAAGTGTATGCTTATGGACTTGGCTTTGGCTCAAATTTGACTTTTGGAACTGGTGATAACTCCAACTACACTTCAACTGATAATATCAAAAACGATGGAAATATCGGAGAAATTTCAGAGACAAAAGTTCTTACACTGGATAGGAAGACGATGATTGACAACAACGATGGAAAACTTCCATTCTGGGCTTCATTTAGTGCTGACAAGACTGTTTATGTCAATGGTTATGACTCATATGGCTATGCAAGTCGTGTTTACATCAAAGACACCATGACAAGAGTTTATTCGTATTTGAATACTTCACCAAGTTTAACAGAAGCAGGCATAACAAATATAAAAAATAACATTACATCGTTAGTTGATGAGCAATGGAATGGTGGAGGAGTGCATCAAGGGACATATCAACAATCATATGAATATGTAAAAGTGGGTGAAGATAAAGACAAGAATGATATTTATGGTTGGGATAAAACAAATCCATTAGATTATTCATTGTCGGGTACAACCACTTATGCTTCCTATGTTGAATTTTCAGGTTATGATGCCATCTTGTTGGGCAACTCTGGTGATGGTTATTTGAATAATAACTACAACAACTTTGGGCTTGTTGGATTTGATATTAGTAAGACAAAAATCGAAAACCGAACAATTGCAAATGCTAAAATTGACGCTGAGAAAAATTTTGATATCTCAACAAAAATTGCTGAACTTGATGAAAATAAAGAAAAACAATCCAAAATCAAAGAAATTGTTGTTGAAGGAAATAAGTCTATTGCAGTTGTCTCATCAGCAGGCAATTTGAAAGCAATCCTGGCACCACATTCCGCAACAGTGAGTGTTGATTTGACATTGGACAATATTTCAGATGGGGATTGGGATAATCTTTCTGAAAATGACTTTACTATTTCAAATGTGATGGTTGGACAGCAAGAGAAAGTTGTGCAGTATTATGAAATAACAAGTTTCTCCAAGAATGACAATGATAAGACTGTTACTCTTGCAATAAATCTCTATTTCAGTGAGGAAATTGAAAATGGTGAGATAACTGTTGGCATTAGTTACATGACACATGAATTTGATTATACACTTGGTCTAAACAACATGATTTACAAAGATGGTCAGACTTATATTTTCCTTCCTGAATTTGAAGGGCAGTTGTCAAGTGAAATTGTGAATGCGATTAATAATAAGAGTGTTATCGACAATAAAAAATATTCATTCACTGCACAAGTTGATGGAGTAGACGATATTACTTCAATAGGTTTCATGAGTGCAGATGACCTAAAAGAGATTGAAAACTTCGAAAATATTGAAGGCTATGAAAATGGTCTTGCATACTTGATTGCCGAAGGAAACCAAACTTCCGCTTGGAATGAAAAAACATTAAACTTTAATTTGAAGATAGAAGAGTATGTGACATATTCTTACGACACTAAACTTAAAACAACAGAAAGTTCGGCAAACTTTAATGTCGAAAGTGCAACATCACAAACATACACTTTTATAGGTTATGAGACTTATGCACTTGGGAAATTTATTGGTTATGATAGTAATAATTACAATAGTGATATAATTACAAATCAATATTTGGATTTGGAGAAGTTAAGAACAAAAATCAAGGATTCGCTTTATTTGGGCTTTACAGTGGATAAACTTGCTTTTGGAAGTGGAGACTCTTTTGTTAATTACAATGGGACTTGGTGGATTTCGTCTAGCGATATTCAAATAACAGATGATAATAAGATTGATATTTCAAGCTTTGGAGATATACATAATTGGGATGTTTATTTCAAAAACACTTTGCAACAGGCTAAATCCTTTAAGTTTGAAAAAACGACATACTCAACCTCATCACCATTTAAATTGACTGTTACAAGTTCGGCACAGCAAGTGGATGCAAGCAATGGTTACTTTGACAAGGAAGGATATTACCAAGGTGCAGATTTTGAAAGTGTCGCTAGTGTTGAAGGGCTAATTAATAATAAAACTGTAAATCATTTTGGCATGGATTTCCACGAAATTGATGTCACATATGAATATGCGATAAGTGAAATTAAACTCAAAAATACTGGTAACAATTTGGGATACACTTTGAAGACAACAGATGATAGTCAAATCAAACAAGGATATTTGTTAAAAGACGCAGAGGTTTCGCTTGGCACAACTTGGACGGCATTTACAGTTTCTTACAATGCAACAGACAAAAAGATTGTGACTAACGAAAATGATAGTGAAATTGAAGAAGACTTCACATCAGAACATAAATTCAATTTAACTGATTCGTTGACACTTACTACGAAAGATAAGAAAGTTAGTTATTATATTTCTAACGAAGAAATTGATGCTTCAAAAAATAATAATGATGCTTCACAAATTGAAGATGAAACTTTAAAAGAATTGTTGGATGGGAAGTATGTAAGCACATCATATAGTAATATAGACACAAACAACAATGTTTCTTCATATTTATACAAGATTTATGAAAACGGAACTATTAGCGTTGAATATACTTTTGGTCAAGTGGACAATGACAGAATCACCTATAATGATGCTCAATATAGAACGTTTGTGTACGATACAAAAAATAACAAATTCTATGAAATGAAATATCAGACAGATGGAAATGGAAATTTGATTAAAGATGAAGAGGAAAAGCCAATAATATCAATTTCAGATGACTATATAAAATCAGAAAATCTTACATATTTGAATAGTTATAGTGTTGTAACTGTTGATGTTGTTGTGGCAGGTTTGTCCGAAAATGAAATTTTGTTTGCTAAAAATGAGATTGGCGACCTATATACAAAATCTCAAAAAACTGCCTGGAATGAATTGAGCAACGATGATGATGGAATAAGTATTAAATTGTATTCAAACCTTACCTCAAAATTCACAGTAAGCGATGATGACAAGATGATTGACGGAACTTTTGAATATAGTCAAGATAATGAAAATAGTCAAGATAAGAAAAATGAGAAAAATTGGACAACTGTTCCTGTTAGTGAAACAGAGGAATATGATCCTTCCATAACAGCAACAGACTTTGGAGCTCAAACTTATTATTATCGCTATCAAAGAAATGTTCAAGAAACTATTTATCAAATAAATTCGATAAAGGTTTCATCAGCAACAAATTCTGATGGTGTTACATTAAAAAATGATATAAGCTTTGGAATGTTCACTGGAAGCGGTTTTGACAATAAAGTTAAAATAAATGGAAATGGTTTTGTTTTGAGATACGCAAACAACAAACAATTGGCATTGTTTAATAAAAATTTTGCAACCATTAAAGATTTGAAAATTGTTGTGAATTCATCACTCAGCGTGGAAGGCGTATATGTGACAAAAGGATATAAACTTGTAGAGACACCTATTATTGACTCAGGAGATATTTCGGAAAAAGATGACATTTCATCTTTAATGGATGTTTCAGTCAGAGGAGTATCTACAAAGGAAATCACTGTAACAAAAAACAATCCTATTAACTATGGTGTGATAAAAGAAAACACAGGCGCACTTTCAAACATTGATTTATATGGAAATATTCGCAATATTTTGATGATGGAGACAACAGAAGCCGGTTCATATCAGACTGTCGACACATTTGTCTTGACAAATAATGGCACGATTAAAAACACGACTTCACACATATCTGTTAACGGACTTGATGGAAGTGGATCTGGTCAAAATGTAACTCAAAATGTAACTGTCCAAATTCAAGATAATTTGACGGATGAAAGTCCAGCAAATGAAGAAGAAAATAAAAATATCAGTCAAAACTTGTTGATTGCTGGAAATGGACTCAATGGAAAAAATGGTTCAAATGGAAATGCAAGTAGATTAAATGCATATAGTGGTAAAAACGGAGGAAAAGGTGGAACAATCAATGTTTCTTCTGCTTTTGAGGGATATGCTCGCGCTGGAATAGGCGGTTTTGCAGGTTATGGTGGAAACGGAGCAAATGGATATTATGATTTCACCAAAAAGTATGTTCACGGTGGTGGTGCACCTGGGCTTGCTGGTGAAAATGGCGCTGCTGGAAGTGTATCAGGAACAAAAGTATTGTCAACCCGAAGCGTCAACAAAATCCAATCAAGAGGAAACGGCGGTGTTGGCGGTGTTGGAAGAATTGTTGGAAATACACTTTGTACTGGTTCCAAATCAGGTGGGTTTAAAGATAATGAAATTTATGATGGAAGCAACGGGACTTCAATTACATGGATAAACTCAAACAATAATGTCGTGACTTTTGGTTATGCAAAAGATGTAACTTTTAAAGATTCAGGTCACAACATGGATACTTTTGTAGCCGGAGTAGGTCATACAGTATTAATAGATCATTGGAAAGCTAATATTGATGCATATATGAAGAAAAATGAACCTAAACATGACTTTAACACCATTTATACATCATCCAAAGTTGGATTTGTAATTATGCCAGCATTTGTACCTCCTTATCATGAAGGGGCTGTTGGAATTGGTTATTCAAAAGTTATTTGGACGAGCGGAGAGATGATAAACGGATATAATGATGCCGTGTTTATTGATAATACTAAACTTATTGCACCGCAATCTTAGGAGGATTTTATGAGGACAAAAACAAAAGATGACAAAAATGTTCATGAGGGGCACCGACAGAGGCTCGTTGAACTGGCATGTAATGTTGGAGTCGAAAACCTGACCGAAGTTCAGGCAGTTGAATTGTTTTTGTTCTATATCTTCCCTCGCGGTGATGTCAATCCGCTTGCTCACAAACTCATCGACAAATATGAAACTTTGAACCATATCATTGATGCTGATGTCTTGGATTTGTGTCAAGTTTTGGGCGTAAACAATATGTCTGCCAAAAAGATTTCGCTTGTTCGCCAGATTTTCTTCAAATACACCACTTCCAGAATGGGCAATAAGGCAAAAATGACTTGTCGAGGCGATGTTCTTGATGTTGTTGAAGACTTTTTGCGATTTAGAAACACAGAACATATTTTGCTTTTGGCGCTAAGTCATGCAAATATTGTAACTGCTAAAAGATTGATTGTGTCAAAAGACACTGGAAGTGTCAGCTTGTCCGCTTTGGAATTGACAGGTTTCTTGTCTTCTGCAAAACCATCTTCGCTGGTGGTGGCACATTGTCACCCTTATGGCAGTGCAACCCCATCAGAAGAAGATGTCAGAGCATTGGAAATGATGAAGACCATATGCTTTAATTGTGGTGTCAGACTGATTGATTCATATATTGTTGGCGAAGACGGAGTCTTTGGTCAGTTGGAAGACAAACTTGTGCGATATTATTATGATATCGACCAACTCAAAGAAGCGTTTGGCAATCTTTAAAAAATAAAAAAGACCTTGTTTAAGGTCTTTTTTTTAGGAAAAGAGAACTATATTTAAGGATATAATTTTTCTTTTTTTGCATGTTTCAAAAGTGTAAACTTTAGCTTCATTTTTTATTTAAAAAGTCATAATATTTTCATCTTTACGATTACTATTTAAAATTTGTGTATCTTTTTCTGTATTTTTCAAGGATGTTTTTTTATTTGAGTTATTATTTTTATTTAATTCGTTAGTATTTTGTGTGCTTTTAAAAAAAGTGTAAAAAATGTTTAATTTATCTTTAATATCTAAATTTGTTAATTCGGAATTATTGTGTTTATTATTATTTGGAGTAATATTTACAAATTTATAAAAATCAACAATTTTAGGCCATTCTTCTTCTGATATTTCAAAAATATATTTTGATTTATTAAATGAATTGTTTATTATCTCATAATCTTTACCATTATGATAAGGAATTGGTTGGTCTAAAATTTTTATGGTGTTTATTTTATTTACGTTGATTCTTTTATTTAAAGGCGTTGCGGAAAGTTCTTCTTGTTTTATAGCAAAAATACTATCATTGGCAACAAATAATTGAATATTTTTTGTTAAAGGAAATACATTTGTTCCATTCATTCCACTTTCGTCACCAACCACAAGAACTAATGAATAAGCATTAACAATATTAACTTGTAAATCTTTATATGTAAACGAACATATATTTTCACGAGGGGTGATAAAACCGATATTGCATTCTTTTAATTTTAATAACTTTTTACAAAATTTTAAATCTTTATCTGTTAAGTTTTCTTTCAATGTTTTAGATGCAAATACATTTTTAAATTTATAAGTTTGTCTATCTTTTTTCATTAAGTTTAATCTCCTAATACTAATGTTTGTATTATACATAATTCTAATCAATATGTCAACATTCAATAATTAAAAAGTGCTATATTAAAAAAAACTAAAGCAATGTTAAATGGTTTGAAAGCACTTCAGTAATTCAACTTCAAAAAGAAGGTTAAATAAAATCAGAAAAAACAAAAAATATTATATTCTTTCAAGTTTCAAAACTTCGTATTCCTAATGTCTTTTTTTCAAAATATTTTTAAAAGAAAATAGCAAACCACAATGCCTAGAATTGTGCCAACAAGAGAACAAACAAAACAAAGCCCAACCAAAAGCCAATTTATGCGTTTTTGATTTTGTGTATTTTTGAGAAGGCGAGGTTTGTCGTTTTCCAAAATCTCGAATCCATATGGAAGAACTGCCAAACAAAAAACTCCGTCATCATCATATTTGATGGAAATGGCGTCAATGCGTTCCAAATGAAGTAATATGTGTTTTACCGCTTCGCTATCCATGCGAAAGTGCCTTGGCAGTTGCATGATTATGTCTGAGACTTCAATGATTTTGTAATTTCCATTTTTGCACTCTTTGCCAAGAATGGATAGCACCAGTTTTGATTTTGTGTCAATCATATATAAATTTTTCCACAATTTGTTTAATCTTATACCGACACAACTTTCGCATAATTGCACTTAAATTTGCAAAAAATATAATGACTATGACAAAGAAAGAAAAATTAGTTATGACATATCTTTGCAACAAATGTCAAAAGAACAAGACATATCTTATTTCTCCGCAAGAAATCACGCAGGCGCTTTCAAAAAAATTTGTGCTCTCTGTGGAAGAAATTGACGAAATTATGGTCAGCCTTTCCAATGAAAATTATATTGATTTTGTGGTGTCAGATGGGAAAAATGGTTACTTCTATTGTGTCAACCTCAAAAAGAGTGGGCAAACTTATTTAGTTGACACAAAAAAAAGTCGTCGAACTTTTGGACTTTTGGTTCTTCGGAGTATGTTTTTGGCAACTGTGAGTTTTGTTTTTGGCATTATTTTGCGTGCAATTTTTAAGAGTTGACAAAAAATTGCCTCTGTCATATAAAACCTTTTACATTTTGGCAAATTGTGTTATAATATTTCTATGGAAGAAAAGTTTGAATTAAAATCCAAATACAGTCCAGCAGGAGATCAGCCTGAGGCAATTGAAAAATTGGTGGAAGGAGTTGAAGAGGGACTCAAAGACCAAGTGCTTTTGGGAGTTACCGGTTCGGGGAAAACCTTCACCATGGCAAATATCATTCAAAAAGTTCAAAAGCCAACACTGGTCATTGCTCACAACAAGACACTTGCTGCACAACTTTGCAATGAATTTCGCGAGTTTTTTCCAAACAATCGTGTGGAATATTTTGTTTCATATTATGATTATTATCAACCAGAGGCGTACATTGTTTCAACCGACACATACATTGAAAAAGATATGAGTGTCAATGAAGATATTGACAAACTCCGCTCTTCTGCGACATCTTCGCTCTTGCAAAGGAAGGATACTATTGTCGTTGCGTCAGTCTCGTGTATTTATGGTTTGGGAAGTCCTGAGGAATATCAAAATTTGCACATTGCTCTTCGTGAAGGCGAAGAATATGACCGTGATGACCTCATAAACAATCTTATTGCCATTCAATATACTCGCAACGATATCGACTTTAAACGCACAACTTTTCGCGTTAAAGGTGAAGTGATTGACATCTTTCCTGCAAACCAATCAGAACTTGCTGTTCGAGTGCAATTTTTTGGAGATGAAATTGAAAAAATATATGAATTTGACCCTGTCAGCGGAAATTTGTTGAATGAACTTTCTTTTGTGGCAATTTACCCTGCCACACACTATGCTGTTGGTGGTGAAACCATGAAAAAAGCACTCACACAGATTGAGTCTGACCGTGAAATTGCCATAAAGAAATTTGAAGCAGAGCATAAGCCGATAGAGGCAGAACGCATTGGGCAACGAGTTGCTTATGACCTTGAAATGATGAGGGAAGTGGGCTATTGCAGTGGCATTGAAAACTATTCCAGATATTTCGACGGACGCCAGCCTGGTGAACCACCATATACACTTATTGATTATTTTCCAAATGACTTTTTGACAATCATTGATGAAAGTCACATGACCATTCCGCAAATTCGTGCCATGTACAACGGTGACCGTGCGCGTAAAAATTCATTGATTGAATATGGTTTTCGACTTGAAGCGTCGAGAGATAACCGTCCACTTACATTTGAAGAGTTTGAGAAGAAGTTGAAACAAACCATCTATGTTTCTGCAACACCTTCTCAATATGAACTTTCTCGTGCGGGGCAGGTGGTTGAGCAAGTTATTCGTCCAACTGGACTGCTTGACCCTAAAATTGAACTGCGACCAATAAAAAATCAAGTTGAAGAGTTGATGCAAGAGTGCAGAAAGACAATTGAGAGAAATGCACGCGTGCTTGTGACGACACTGACAAAGAAAATGGCGGAGAGTTTGACAACATATCTTGCTGACCGAGAGTTTAAAGTTAAATATTTGCACTCTGAAATTGACACCATGGAGCGTGTAGAAATCATCAATGGATTGAGACAGGGCGATTTTGATATTTTGGTGGGGATAAATTTGTTACGTGAAGGACTTGATATGCCAGAAGTCGAACTTGTTTGCATTTTGGACGCTGATAAAGAAGGTTTTTTGCGTAGCGAAGGAGCGCTCATTCAAACAATCGGTCGTGCAGCGAGAAATGCCAATGGCAGAGTGATTATGTTTGCTGACACAGTGACAAAATCTATGCAACGTGCAATTGCCGAAACTGAGCGTCGTCGCACGCTTCAAGAAAAATTTAACGAAGAACATGGCATTGTGCCAAAAACCATTATCAAAGAGATAAAGAACACGCTCGATATATCCAAGAAAGTATCCGAAAATTCAATTGCAAGAAAGGATATTCCAAAAGAGATTGACCGCTTGACTTCAATGATGAAAATTGCTTCATCGCAACTTGACTTTGAGCGTGCAATTGAACTGAGAAACAAAATCAATAATCTCAAAAAGCGTTTGAACAGGAAAGAACAAATTGAGTAGAAAAATCATTGAGAAAATCATACAAATAGAAAGATGGCAAAACTGCCGTCTTTTTTGTTGTTTTCTTTTGTGTAAGGAAGGTTTTTTGTGGTATAATTAAACTTGAAATATGGAGAACAATGTGAAAAATCAAATTATTATTAAGGGAGCAAAAGAAAATAATTTAAAAAATGTCAGTTTAACTCTTCCCAGAGATAACTTTATTGTCTTTACTGGCGTTAGTGGTTCGGGAAAGAGCTCTTTGGCCTTCGGGACTATTTTTGCAGAAGGACAAAGACGATATATTGAAAGTTTGTCATCTTATGCTCGTCAATTTTTGGGGTCAACACAAAAACCAGATGTGGAAGTTATTGAAGGACTTTCGCCTGCCATTTCAATTGACCAAAAGACCACCAATCGCAATCCTCGTTCCACTGTTGGCACTGTGACTGAGATTTATGACTATTTGCGTCTATTGTTTGCACGAGTTGGGGTGCCATATTGTCCACATTGCCATCGTGAAGTTAAGCAACAAACCGTTGACCAAATTGTCGATTCTATCAAACTTTTGGGCGAAGGTGCAAAAGTGACCGTGTTGGCACCAGTTGTGCGTGGTCAAAAGGGACGCCATGAAAAACTTTTGGAAAGTTTGAAAAGAAGTGGATATGTCAGAGTTGAGGTAGATGGGAACACTTTTACTTTGGACGAGACTATTATGCTTGACAAAAACCTTAAACATGACATCAATGTTGTGATTGATAGGATTGTGCTTAAAGAAGGAAAAGATACTCGACTTGCTGGTAGTTTGGAAACGGCACTTAAACTTGCCGATGGACTTTGCATTATTGCAAGCGAAGACAAAAGAGAACTCTATTCCACAAATTATGCTTGCCCAGAATGTGGTTGGACATTGGAAGAAATCAGTCCTCGTCTTTTCTCTTTCAACGCTCCTTATGGTGCTTGTTCGCATTGCACTGGTCTTGGATACACTATGGATATTGATGAGGGGTTGGTTTTGAAAAACAGTCATCTTTCAATCAATGAAGGTGCATTTAATATCACAGGTTGGCGCTGTGAAGAGGGCTCAATGGCAAGGGCTTATTTTGTGGCACTTTCAAAACAATATGACATTGACTTAACTGTGCCAGTAAACAAACTTCCAAAAGAAAAACTCAAACTTCTCTTATATGGCACTGGGGACGATAAAATTGATGTTGAAGTCGATAATGAACGAGGTAAACATTTGCTCTCAGTCAATTTTGAAGGAATTGTCAACAATCTTCGACGCCGTTACAAAGAGACGACAAGTGAATGGGCGAAGTTTGAAATTGGAAGATTTATGCATGAACAAACTTGTCCAGTTTGTCATGGAAAGCGTTTGAATGAATCGGCACTATCTGTTAAGATTGACAAAAAAGATATTGATGATTATTGTCAGCAAAGTGTAAGAAACCTTATTCCAGCATTTGAAAATTTGAAACTTAACAAAACTCAATCTCAAATTGCTGAACCAATTTTGAAAGAAGTTCTTGCAAGATTGAACTTTTTAAAAGATGTGGGTTTGAGTTATTTGACTCTTAGTCGTTCCGCAGAAACTCTCTCAGGTGGTGAGGCACAAAGAATTCGCCTTGCAACTCAAATTGGAAGCGGACTCGTTGGGGTGTTGTATATTTTGGACGAGCCGTCCATTGGACTACATCAACGCGACAATGAAAAATTGTTGGCAACGCTTAAAAAACTTAAAAACCTTGGCAACACTCTCATTGTTGTTGAACATGATGAAGATACCATTCGTGCAGCGGACTATTTGGTTGATGTTGGGCCATATGCTGGTGTGCATGGTGGAGAAATTGTCGCTTGCGGATCAGTGGAACAAGTTATGAAGAGCAAAAATTCGATAACTGCCAAGTTTTTGCGTGGCGAGGAAAAGATTGAAGTGCCATGTGAAAGAAGAAAACCAAAGGACTTTTTGACAATTGTTGGTGCAAAGCAAAACAATTTAAAAAATTTTGATGTGCAAATTCCAACAGGCATTTTCACTGCGATTACGGGGGTTTCTGGAAGTGGTAAATCCAGTCTTGTGAACGGAATTTTGTGGCCATATCTTTCCAATCTTTTAAACAACAGTAAGTTGGAACTTGGAAAATTTAAAGAAATCAAAAATGCACAAGTCCTCGATAAAGTGATAAATATTGACCAAGCGCCAATTGGCAGAACACCTCGTTCCAATCCTGCAACATATACAGGAGTTTTCACAGCGATAAGAGAACTTTTTGCTTCCACTCCTGATGCAAAAGCACGAGGTTTTGGTGCTGGAAGATTTTCTTTCAACATCAAGGGTGGGCGTTGTGAGGCGTGCGAAGGTGCTGGTGTGAAAGAAATTGAAATGTATTTCTTGCCAGATATAACCGTCCCTTGTGAGGTTTGTCATGGTCACCGCTATAACCGCGAGACACTGGAAGTGCGATATAAAGGCAAAACTATTAGTGATGTTTTGGACATGACTGTTGAAGAAGCATTGAAATTCTTTGAAAACATTCCGTCAATCAAAAACAAAATGCAGGCACTCTATGATGTTGGACTTTCATACATCAAACTGGGGCAACCTGCCACCACACTTTCCGGAGGAGAAGCACAAAGAGTCAAACTTGCAACTGAACTATCTCGCAAAGACACAGGAAAGACGATGTATATTTTGGACGAGCCAACAACTGGTCTTCATATGTATGATGTCAAAAAACTTATTGCAATTTTGGATAGACTTATTGGCAATGGCAATTCGGTTGTGGTCATTGAACATAATTTAGATGTGATTAAATGTGCAGATTACATCATTGACATTGGTCCAGAAGGTGGCGATGAAGGTGGAACTATTGTTGCCACTGGCACACCGGAAGAAGTTGCGGAAAATCCAAATAGTCACACTGGAAGATTTTTGAAGAAAGTGTTGCAACAGATGAAAGACTGATTTTCAGTCTTTTTTACAACGATTTATGGGGCATTTAATGGTGAAATTTGACAATTTCTTTTCAAATATGTTAAAATAATGCCGTTATGAGAGTTATAAATCTATCTTCTGGAAGCGAAGGAAATTTAACTTATGTTGAAGCAGAAAACGCTCACATCTTGGTTGATGTGGGACTTTCTTGTCGTGAGACTGAGGCAAGGTTGGCGCTTCTTGGCAAGACCGGTTGCGATATTGACGCAATTATTGTAACTCATGAACATATTGACCATATTAAAGGCGTCAATGTGTTCAGCAAAAAATATGGGATTCCAGTTTATGCACATAGTGATGTTTGGTGCACACTTTATGACAAGTTGGACAAAGTGTCAAATAAAAAAATTTACAACGACGCTTTTGCAATAAAAGATTTGGTTGTAAACCCGATTGAAGTTCCGCATGATGTCAAGTGCTTTGGTTATAGTCTTGAAGAAGGAAATAAAAAGATAAGCATTTTAACTGACCTTGGACACACAACAGACAAAATTTACAATGCTGTGAAAGGAAGCAGTCTTGTTTATTTGGAAGCAAACCATGACATTTCAATGCTTAGAAACAATGAGAAATACCCTCTCGCTTTGAAGATGAGAATTGCAGGACAAAATGGGCATCTTTCCAATGATGCTTCCGCACAAATGATTGAAAAACTTGTAAATAGTGGTACACGACAAATTGTGCTTTCACATTTAAGCAAAGAGAACAATTCGCCGGAATTTGCATATAATTATATATCTTCCGTTCTTGCGGATGAGGGTCTTGTTGAGGGTGAGGGCTTCAAAATTGATGTTGCTTTAACAAAGCCAACGACACTTTTTAGAATAAAGTAATTTTGCGAAAGTAAAATAAAAAAGAAAGGTGAAATTTGACCTTTCTTCTTTATTTTATCTTTAAAATATTTTCAACCTCGTCAAAATGACGCAAAAAAGCATCTTGTTTTTCGCTGTAAATTCCGTCTTGACCAACAATAAAACTGTCAAGTAATTGACATTCAAAGTTTTCAATTAAAGATTCAATGTAAACTACGGCATCGTGATCGTCTTTTGATGGGTGGGCAGTTCCGTTTGGATGATTGTGTGCAACCGCTATGTAACTTGGTTTTGTGGAAGAAATAAAGTCATAAAGTTCATATGGCGACAGCCCAACTTGCCTGACTTGTTGAAGGTCAAATCGTCGTTTTTGAATCAGTTTAAATGAGTGGTCAATTGCAAATATATACAAATTTTCGGTCGGCTTAAAACGCAGAAATTGTTCGAGAAAATTTAAAAATTCGTTTGAGTTTTTGAGGCTCAGTTTCTTTTTCAATTTGCAGTTTGGATAATAGTTGATGATTTCATAAAATCCTACGATTTTTTCAGCAGTTCGTTTGCTTATGCCAGGTATTTGGCACAAGTCAGTTACGCTGGCTTCAATAATGTTTGCAAAATCGCCGTATCTATCCAACAATCGGTGTGCCAAAGGATTGACATCTACCCGTGGAACAACATACATAAGTATCCATTCAATTGCTTGAACATCTGAAACATTTTCTAATCCGTTTTTTAGAACCAATTCTGTCAGTCTTTGACGATGACCTTTGTGAATTTCTGAATCAGTTTTTTTATTTTCCACAATTTTCCTCCAATTTCTTGTCATTCTAACATATTTTGCTTTTTTATCAAACCTATTTTTGTGTTAAAACAAAAAAGACAGGAGGTCTTATGAAAAAGAAAATTATACTTGGTTTTTTGGTTATGTTTTTGGGGGTATCTCTTTTTGGTTGTGAAAAGAGCACTTTGACACTTATGCAAGAAAATATTTCAGAATGGACGCAGGTCTATTACTTTGGCGAATGTGAAACTTTTTATGCTACACTTTCCTCTGGGGTTCGAGAAAAAGAATATTTGATGAACGGAAAAGCAACGGAAAATGTTGATTTTGCTCTTTTGACTTTGAATTTCGATGAAAATCCGCAAAATAGTGCTGTCAGTGTAAGTTTGGATATTGATGGGTCGAGCAGTGTGATTGAAATGGAACTTAACACCTTAAATAACACTTTTATGATTGACTTGGAAAAACTGCTGTCGGGAGATGAAACAATTTCCGTTGATTATGAAGGAAAAAATATTCAGTTAGTCAATGTGTCGAAAGATTTTAAAATAAATGATAAACAAGCAATGGTTATTGCGTGCAAAGAAATGGAAAATGAAATCACAAAGAAAAAACATTTCAACAATCTCAATGCGGAAATCTATTTGAGAATTTTGGACAAAAAAGCCAACAACTTTGACGACTTGTTTTGGTGCTTGACAGTTTTGAATGTGGATAACGAAAGTTATTCAATAGTTATTTCCACTGTTGATGGTTCGGTGCTTGCCAAAACGGATAGCTAATAAAATATGCAAATTTTGCGAGGTCTCTCGCTTTTTTGTTTTTTAAGTTGAAATTTTGATACTGCGAGTGATATAATATACTCATGAGTAAATTACATCAAATTCAAGAAGAAGAAATTGAAAAAGCAGTTGTCTTTTGTCCTATTGAAGATGAAAGGGAAAAGGAATATCAGGTTGCAGAAATTTGCAGACTATGTTTTTCTGCTGGCATGCAAGTCGAAAAGGTCTTCACACAAAAAGCAGATGCGTTTAATCGTCGAACCATCATGGGAACAGGAAAAGTTGAGGAAGTAAGAGAATTTTTAAAAGAAAATCCATGTGATTGCATTGTTGTTGACTTTCAAATGACAGGCTCGCAACTTAGAAATTTGTCAGATGAACTCGGAATCAAGGCATTGGATAGGATTCTTTTGATTATCGACATTTTTGCGCTTAACGCAAAGTCTAGCGAAGGAAAAATTGAAGTTAAACTTGCACAAGACCGTTATCTTCTCACAAGACTTTCTTCCATGCAAGGAAGTGCTGGGCGTTTTGGTGGCAAGGGAGCGGGTATGCGAGGCCCAGGTGAAACAAAACTTGAACTTGACCGCAGAAAATTGGAAAAGGAGATTTTGACACTTTCCAAAGAAATTGAAAAAATAAGAAATTCCAGACGACAAAACAAGGTGTTACGCGACAAAACTGGAATAAAAAGTGTGGTGCTGGGTGGATATACAAATGCTGGAAAGAGCACAATTTTCAATCTTTTGACCAAAGAAAATATATATGCTGATGACAAACTCTTTGCCACACTTGACACAACAAGCAGGAGATTGTTTTTGGGGGACGGAGAATATTGTCTTTTGACAGACACAGTTGGGTTTATTAGCAAACTCCCGCACGAACTGGTGGAAAGCTTTTCTGCAACACTTGAAGAAGTTCAGCAAGCAGACTTAATTTTGCATGTTGTTGATGTGGCAGACAAGTTTTACAAAAAAAATATTGAGGTCACAAACAAAGTTTTGGACGACCTTAATGCGACAAAAAATCGAATTGTTATTCTAAACAAAACCGACCTTTTAAATCAACCGGTGGAAATTGAACAAAATCAAATTTTATTCTCTGCAAAGAAAAAAGATCAAATTGACAAACTTAAAACGGTCATCAAAGAGGCTTTGCAATAATTTTTAATAAAAAAACCGCTGTTTTTTAGCGGTTTTTTGTTTTTAGTATTGATTTTTGCAAAAAGCATTAAGCGTTTTCATTGAGTTTTTTGAGCAAGAAATCAACATCAACTCCATGAACCATACTTGCTTCTTCAATGGTCTCCATTTGGCTTACTGGGCAGGAAATGCAGTGCATTCCAAAACCTAAAAATATTTCGCCCAAGTTCTCATTGATTTGCAATACTTCGCCGATGGTCATATCTTTTGTTATTGTAACTTTTTTCTTTTTCATGATTTTCTCCTGTAAAAACTATACCACTTTGTTCAAAATATGTCAAATACTATGTTTTGTGTTTTTTATGAAATCATTCCACGGGAATTTAAAAGTTGTCAAAAAATGTAAAATAAGGTCTTTTTTGTGGACTTTTTTCTATTTTTGAGGTGTCATTCATAAATAGGAAATAAGGAGTTTGTTGTGGAAAAACTTTCAAATATCGTCATAACATTAGATGGAAAACAAATAGGATACATCTTGGATTTTGCTCTTCGTGATTGGCAAAAAATCGGCTATTTTATTGTCGATGAAGAAACGGAAGGTGAATTTTTGTTGCGTAATGAAGATATCCTATGTCAAAAAGGGAATTTTGTTTTGATTGAAGATGTCAGTCATTTGGAGTTTGTCAGCAATAGAGAAAATTTGCGTGGGAAGCAAATTATGGATGTTTTTTGCAATGATTATGGCATTGTGCAAAGCTTTTCCTTTGTAAAAAATAAATGTGTCAAAATAATAACAAACAAATGTGAACTTGCCACAAAGTTTGTTGAAATTGTTGGACGCGATTGCATTTTTATATCTTCAAAAAAGAAAAAAAGTGCAAAAAAGCGCGAGCAATTCCCTAAATTTGAAGGAGAAGATTTTGTTGTAAAAACAATGGAAGAACAAAAAGTTGCACTTCCAGAAAAAGTTAATCTTTCACCTTCGTTTTATATTGGAAAAATGTGCACACAAGATGTCTTTGGATATAATAATGAGAGAATAGTTGCAAAAGGTAATAAAATTACAAAAAGCGTGTTTGACAAAGCAAAATTGCATAATAAATTAAATCAATTATTTTTTTCGATTGATAGATAAAAATAATATAAAAAATCAATAAAAAATTATTAAAATATTAAAAAATACCGAAAAATCTGCATTTTTTTATATTTTTTATTATAAATTTTGATTTTTTATTTTTTCATTATTTTTAATTTGGTAATTTTTGAAAATAATTTTAATTTATTGTTTTATTATTTTATATAAATATTTCTTGCGAATTTATTTGTATTTTTAAATGGATTTGTAGTATCATATTTTCAAGAGGGAAAGTATGGTTAGAGTTATTCCGCGAAAGACGAAAGTTAAATCAGAATTTTTGAGAGGTGTCACTGGTCTTGATGTGCTCCTTGCTTTTATTTTTGCTACAATTGCCATTGTTTTATTTTTGGCAAATTTTGAACTGCATATTTGGATTGGAATTGCTTGGTGTATTATCGCTGTTTCAATGTTTTTGAAATTTGCTGATGACACTCGCTTTTATAATACCTTGGTCTTTTTGCTTAGATACTCTGCACAAAAGAAAAAATTTTCAAAAGGTGATGGAGAAAAGAAAAAATCTGACATCAAAGAAATGATTGCATATGAAGGTATCTATCAAGACAAATTTATCAACTTCGGACTTTATTATGCACAAGTAATTGAAATTCAACCGATGTTCTTCACTCTTTTAACTGAATATTATCAAGACAACGTCATTGAGTCTTTTGCAAATGCTCTTAGACGACTCAACATGGACCAAACTTGTTCCATTGTGAAAATCAGCAAGCCAATGATTTTGGATAGATACATACACAACGAAAACAGCAAATATGATGTGCTGTATGATATGCAGTACGATGGTCAAATTTCACAAAAAGAGATTGACGCGCGTGCTCCAATTTTTGAAGAAAGAGTTTCTCTCTATGAATTTATGAACAGACAATCCAAAATTTTTAAAGACCACTTTTATTTGGTCGTATATGACAAGGATATGGAAATTTTGGAAAATACCACAACTGGAATGATGAACGCCATGGCTTCTTCGCTTAACCCAATCATGTCAAGACGTTTGGAAGGAACAGACTTGGTCGTGTTCTTAAAAGCAAATTTTGGAAAAGATTTTGATGAAAGAGATTTGGAAATCACTCCAATAAGCGAATATATGAACTGGGCAACACCTGATAAAATTCGCTTTAATATTGCCAGATATTTTGTTGATGACCAATGTTATCGTTGTTTTAATATGGTGGATTATCCATTGCAGGTTGGAAATGCTTGGGGAGCACAATTCTTCCTTTTGGACAGAACGAGAGTTGTTATGAAATTCTCACCAATTCCAAAACTTGACTCAGAAAAGCAAATTGACCGTG
Source organism: Candidatus Caccovivens sp. (assembly GCA_051888935.1). GTDB lineage: Bacteria > Bacillota > Clostridia > Christensenellales > UBA1242 > Caccovivens. Next base: position 21,976 of record JBJFCL010000040.1, read on the forward strand.
CTATTATGGAAATGGAAACAAAACTTGCCAAAGCGGGCAGAAGTTCTTCACAAATTGAACTTCAAACCCACCTCGAAACTTTGAGAGGTTTGCTTGTTAGTTTGAAAAACAACAACCAACAACTTTTCAATGTAAACACATATGTCGTTGCAGAAGATTCTGCAAAAAAAGATGTTCGAGCAATGCTTAAACAACAAGGATTCAAATATTCGGAGATGTTTTCAAGGCAAATTGATGGATTTATTTCATCAAATGTGTCGAGAAGAGATGTTATGAAAAGTTCTCTTAGAGGAATGCCAACATCAACTTTGGCTGCAACATTTCCATTTATTTCCAATGCGTTGCAAGACCCAAATGGTATATATCTAGGCGACAATGAATATCCAGTTTTTGTTGACTTTTTTAAGCGTGACCGTGAAAGAGTAAACTCCAATATGATGGTTATTGGAAAATCTGGTTCTGGAAAAAGTTATGCGACAAAAACACTTTTGACAAATTTGGCTGCCGACAACTGCAAAATTTTCATTCTTGACCCTGAAAACGAATATAAAGACTTGACTACGAATTTGGGCGGAAAATTTATTGATGTTGGTTCTTCTGTTCATGGTATTATCAACCCATTCCATGTCATCTCATCACTTGAAGCTTCTGAGGACGAAGAAAGTGATGAAGAGGAAGAAGAATACGATGATTTTGGAAGAAAAATTGAGAAGAAAAAGAATGTGCAAGTCAAAGTAGACGATTCTTTCGCACAACACTTGCAATTCTTGGAACAATTTTTCAGAGTTATTTTGGAAGGTATCAATGCTGACGCATTTGAGGTTCTCAACTCGCTCATTATTGATATGTATAAGGAATTTGGAATCGATTATCGAACAAACCTCGCTCGTCTTAAACCAGAAGATTATCCGACTTTCGATGCACTCTATGATTTGATTTTGAGAAGAATAAAGATGGCAAAAGATGAGTTCTCTCTTCGAAACCTAATGACAGTTGAAACTTACATTAAGAAGTTTGCAACTGGTGGGCGTAATAGTTCTCTTTGGAATGGTCCAACTTCTATTGAAACCAACGAAAATTTTGTTACTTTCAACTTCCAGTCTCTTGTTGCTGGAAACAACCCTACTATCACGAATGCACAAATGCTTTTGGTGTTTAGATATCTTAATAATGAAATTATCAACAACAAAGACTTTAATAAGAAATATCACAAAAACAGAAAGATTATTGTTGCAGTCGATGAGGCACACATCTTCATCAATCCAAAATATCCTATCGCTTTGGACTTTATGGCGCAAATGGCTAAGCGTATCAGAAAGTATGGCGGAATGCAAATTGTCATCACTCAGAATATCTCCGACTTTGTTGGTACAGAAGAAATTAGACGACAATCAACGGCGGTCATCAACGCTTGTCAATACTCGCTTATCTTCTCACTTGCTCCTGCGGACATAAATGACCTTGTTGATTTGTATGAAAAGTCAGGAGGAATCAACGAGGAGGAACAAAACTCCATTGTTACGGCCGGCGTTGGTCAAGCATTCTTGATTACAAGCCCGACAGCTAGAACAACTGTCCAAATTATTGCACAAGATTATGTAAAACAACTTTTTGAAGGAAAATAAATCTCTTTAAAAAGGTTGAAGATTAAACTAAATTCACAAAAGGAAAGATATGACAAAAACTTTGAAGAACATTTTTATATCCATTTTGGGAGCGTTTGCATTTTTGTTTGCAGGTTTCTTTTTCGTTGGTTGTAGAGTGGATTATTCAAAGATTTATCTTTCCGCCGACAAAACTTCCATTGCTTTGGAGGTTGGGGAAAGCACAGATTTAATTTTTACTATTGAAAACTATCAAAGCGGATTTGACAATAGATTGCAAATTGAACCACTTTCAGATGGAGAAACTGCAATTTTTACTGTTTCAAATGAAAAACAGATAAGTGAAAATCAAGTTAGGGTGACTGTTACTGGTGTGGCAGGTGGTCACGCAACATTGCATGCAAAAACTTTGGAAGCTGGCAAAGAATGTAGCGTTGAAGTGGGTGTTACGCAATATTCCACAACTTTGGCTTCAAACAAAACAGTTTTATATTTGTCAAATGACACTGATTTTGTGCCAACGGCAGATTTGTTTCAATTTGACTCTCATACGACTCATGAAGAACTTTCATATTATTTATTTAAGCCAAGAGCAGACATAAATTTTAATACTTTCAGTTTAAACAGATTGGATTCTGCTACATCGACAGCGTATTTCACTGATGGAACTGGCACTCTTATTGATGGTAGTATTAAAAAATTTGACAAGGTTTCAATTGTGGATAATGCCTTAAAGTTTGAAAATGCCGACCAGTCATTTGATGAAGAACTTGTTGGCAAGTTCTTGATGCTTTCTGTTTACGATTATTCTATTGATAATGAAGATTATGAAAAAATTTTGTATAGCGTTGATGAAGTAAATGTTTTGCCAAGTCTTAATGTTAAAATTTCAGGTGGTTACATCAATCCAAAAACTGGTTATGTTGACTTTTCAGAACTTGATGGGACTCCTATCAAAATTGTACCTAACAATCAGAATATGCTTCAATATATTTTGAAACTTGAAATGGTGAATTCAATTGTTGATGCACCTCTTGATATCTTTAAGTGGCAGTCAAACGAATATGTTGATATTGACCTTTTTGACTATGTTGAAAAAGAAGGTGAAGAAAGTGTAAACACGGTTTATTACTGGAAAATCTCACAGAATAGTCAAACACAAAACACAACAAATTTGCGTCTGGAAATTTTTTACAATATTGCACAAAGTATTGACGATGAAAGTGTGAATGTTAAAGAAAATTTTCAGATTTCGTTAGAAATTGCACCTATCGCTATTACAGTTAATGGTACATCTGAACCAGAAAGATTGATTCTATACAATTTTTATCGATTGCCTGAATTTGGTTGGAACGAACTTTTGATTGATGCTCTGTCTGGACTTGATTGTTCACCTAATTTTGATGGCGTTTATTTTACATATGACACAAAATTTTTGGATTTGATTTATGATGGCATCACGGTCAATAGTGGTGAAGGGAAATTGTATACCAACCTCGCTATGCCTTTTTATGTGCGTGGGAAATATGGCACTTTACAAACAAACACTGTCTTGTATGTGCATCTTGTAAGTGGAATTTTGCAAGATGGTGAAGAACTTGTTTTGCCAATAGATTGTTCAATCATTGCTGGTGCAACCCAAGTTTCATTGGAAGAAAATTACAAAAATAATAGATATTTTTATTTGGATAGGTTGGGCGGAGAACAAGTGTTTGCCAGCCAGATTTATGCTGACCAAAAATTTCAATCCATTGCTTATAGTCATCTAAGCGGGACAGATATTTTGAACATTAACACTCACGATGAAAATCCTTGCTTGGAAAATGACGGAAAGTATTATTTGAATTTGTCTTTCGAGCCAAAAGCATCTGGCATTGGTGTTTATCGCTTTTTCTTGGATAATGGAATGTTTATTGACCTTTCATTTAATGTTATCAACACTTTGCAGAGCGAAAATTCCCGAATTTTACTTACAAATTATGGCAATGATGCTGTTTCAAATTATTTTACAACCAGAGAAGGAGATGTTGATTTTGACAATGTCTTGGAACTTGAAATATTAAATCCATCCACGAAAGATTCAATAACTTTCGGAAATACTGCAACTTTGAAAATTGAAGCAAACACAATTGCTGATGGCGTCAAATTTTTGCCAAATGATGTGAGATTTGTTTCTGTGCAAAAGACTTTGGACACTTATAAAATCACCACGATTGCCAACGGCAACACAAACATAACTTTCACTTTGATTGGACTTGATGTTCAAGATTTTTCGACAAAACAAAAAGAACTTGTGTTTGTTGTCAAAGTGAGTTCTTATTCGCTTGTAAGAGATTATTATCTAGAAAACAGTGGTGGCTACGCTTTCAATAATTTTGTGTATTATGGTGGTGGACTTAGCGATGAAGATGAGGCTGTCTACGCTAATTTTAATGTGGTGGCATTAAATCCAGATTCCAGCAATTTTAGACAATATCATTTTGTTGAAAAGGCATTCGTGGACATCTTTGCAAATGCTTCTGCGGGCAGTGAAGAAGGAACTTATAGTTATGTCCTTTCTGCAAATCAATTTGAAACCAGACTCGTAAAAGAAAAATTTAATCAAAAATTTGTTTATTTCTTGGCACAAAATATGTCTGGCGATGTCTTTGCTAACACGAGCACAAAAGTGAAAGTTGTGAGATCTTACAATTTGGAAGGCGAAGAAAAGAGTGAAGAAAAAAATATTTATCTTACTTTTACAAATGGATTGATGTTTTATGCTGACAATTTTGAATATGTCGAAAAAGATGAGATTGGTGCAGTTATTGCAAGATATTCTGTTGAATTTTCAAATGAATTTTCTATTGGGGTGTATGGCAATTTCGACATGAAAACATTTTCGTTTAAACGAAGATTGCCAAGCACTTTCAGTTTTGTTTTGAAATCTTATTTGGAACAAAGAAACAATAGCAAACCATATTTTGCAACCATTTATTCAAGACCTTATCAGTCTGTGGAAAATATTTCTTTGGCTTCCAGTTTGGGAGAACTCAACTTTTCAAATAATAAATTGACATACACATTAACGGTTTCTACTTATCCAACAAATACGACTAAACAAGATATCAACGTGGAGTTTGTAAGGACAAACGGAAATCCATATGCGAATATGCTCACTCGTAAAATCGATTATTCGCAAAAAGACAGTGGCTTGTACACTATCGAACTCTCTTGTGAAGGATTTTATAGGGAAAATGTTGAGAATATTGTGAATATCACTGAATATTTGACAGGACTTGTTTACATTTATCCAACCGAGTGGGGAGATTCTTACACCTCTATCAACGGAGATTTACAACCTATTTGTCTTAATGTTCAATATCGAAATGGCTCAAAGGCAAATCCATATCTTTTGGAAACTGCTGATGATGTTGCAAGTATAAATGCAAATGAAGTCACTCTTAAAAGTCATTATGAAATCAGTACGGTCATTGACCTTCAAACACTTGAAAACTTTGTTCCTATTGGAATTTTAAATGGTCAAGTTGTCGGTTTTAGTGGAACGATAAGGGGAACAAATTCACAAGCATCTATTACAAATGTCAATATAACGAAGGATAATTTTGCACAAGTTGTTGACGGAACTTTGTATGCTGGACTTTTTGCAAAAATCAACGCTTATAACGATGAACAAAGTGTGGAAAATGTAACAATTTCTGGTTCATTGCAAGCTGATTTCTCACAAGTTGATTATGCCACTGCAAAAATTGGATTTTTGACCGCTGAAAATGACGCAAAACTTGTTAATGTGGGCGTAAAATTGGCAAAATCTTCCATGTCTACCAAAGAAAACACCGCAGTATATTTTGGTGGTGTTGTTGGCTTAAACAATGCCTATATTTTGCAAGATTTTAATCAATATGTGGCATCAAGCGAAGAAGATGTTGACGCTGGGAAATATGCTGGACAAAATAGCAAAATCTTGGCTTATTTCAATGATTTTGTCGATATAACTTCAAACAAAACGACTCTTTATGCAGGTGGAATTGCCGGTATAACTTATGGCAATATTGAAAGAAAAACATCTGAAAACTTTAAGATGTACGGATATGCTGGTTATTCGGCATACACAATGATTAAAGTTTCTGGCTATAAGAGTCAATCAAATCCAAACATCTATGTTGGCGGTGCGGTAGGGGCTGTTTCTGTCGCAAATCAAACATCGGCAAAAGTTGAAAATCTTTTGATTGGTGGCGAGATTGATACCTCTGCTTGCAATGACATCACTGACAACATTGGTGGTATTGTTGGAATGGCAAACACTTCTGGTGGTGCAGGAATTGATGTTATCAAAAACACCTCTCGCGTATTTTTGAGAGGACTTTGCAATGTTGGAACTATTTGTGGCAATGATGTATACGACAACAAATATGGCAGTAATTTAACAAATTTTGGCACTGAAAACAAAACAGAAGCAGTTGATGATGGAAGGAATACATTTTATAGTGCACAAGTCATAAGATACAATAGTTTAAGCAATGCACCTAGTGATGGTTATGGCGCGTTCTATGCGGTTGGAAATCAAACTAATAATAATAGAAATTATTCAACATTTTTATTTACTTGTGTTTCGTATCTTTCAAGAACAGAAGTGACAACAGAAAATGTCATTACAAATGGTTCGTCCACAAATGATTATTATGGCGATTACATAATTCTAAATGGAAATAAACTTTCAAAAGCATATAAATTTGAACATAAAGATGTAACAATAGGTTTGGATAGTTCTCTTTATCAAATGGACGGCGATTTGTCACAAGCAGTTTACTTTATGTATTATTTCGGCGTTCAAGGTGTTTTGTCTGGACAAACTGATGGCAATGCACAAGAAAATGTTGAAACTCTAAATTATCACACTGCTGGTTCACAGTTCTATCCATTCTCAATCACAAGTCAAGATGTTAATATTGTGTCCACTTCGTCTGACAAACTTGGTGTTGATGTAAACGGGAATCTGACGGTTAAGAGTACAGGACTTGCGACCATTACACTTTCCAGCATTTTAAATCAAGTTGTAAGTCGAAATATTTATATCTTTATTATCAATTATTTTGACAAAGATGTCAAAACCTCGTTGTTCTACTCGACTCCAAGTTTGAATGGTGTTAATTTGGTTGATGGAAGCACTGTGAATATTTATGGAAACTCGGGCACAAATGTTTATCTCGTTCCTTCATACAATCTTGATATCACTCATACATATTTGGGAGAGAAAGACACATTTAGCATTTCTTCCAGTGGTGTTTTGAATTATAAAAATGTGAATTATAAACTCTTGAAAAACACTCAAATAGAAACTGAAATCACACCAGAATATGAGAAAGAGGCTGATGGTTCATTAAAGCAAGATGAAAACGGAAATCCTATTGAAATTCCAAGATTTTCTACAATTCAAACAAATAAGCAGACAATTGTGTTTGTTAAGGATAAGAATTCAAGTGTTTCAGAGTCCACTGTTGACAATTACACACTCACGCCAATTCTTCAATGTGTGGTTGGGGACAAAATATATCAGTTTGTTTTGAGTGATACGAAAGTCGACTTGAAAGTTAAATATAAAGATAGAGCAACTGCTATTCGTGTTGTAAATACATTTATCAGAATTTCTACAAATAATGATTATTCCGATGTTGTTAATGTGGTTTCTACAAATAAAGATGAAATGCTTTTCTATGAGATTTTTGACGAAGCCGGAAACTCTGTTCAAAAGCGTCTTCCAACAAATATATTGGATGTGAGCAACTGGGAATCATATATCAATAATATTGATGAAAAAGATTTGTTTAATTTGAAATTTACAAAAAATGGCAATGAATTTGCATACGATTGTTCAATCAACACTTCAAGTATAAAATTCTTAAATCGTTTTAATCAAAATATTTATGGCACATATACTGTCCGCCTTTATGCAAGCGAACTTACAAATGGTGTGGAGAACTACTTTAAGATTCAACTTGATGAAGCACAAGTGTCAAATGTAAGTGTGAACAACTATTCAAATATTAAAGACTTGACTAAATCAGACGAAATTGTTGTCCCTGCTCAAATGGGTCTCTTGGAAATTTCTGTTGACCCGGTCGAAGCAGTTTTTGATACAATTTCAGTCTCCAACAACACCATCAATTCGTTGGATGGTGCAACAAATGCTTCCTTTACTTTCGTTTATGAAAAAGTCACAAACGGCGTGGTTGAATATATTGAAAACAAAAATTTTGCACAGAGAGAAGGTGGTGAATTTTACTTCACATACGAAGACCTTATCAACTTCTATAAAGAACTTAATAAATCAGAAAATGCTGAAATTGTAAGTTACACTGGCAAAGTGTTTGTTGCATATTATATGCCGTCATCAAGCGTGGATAATGGTGTTAAAGTTGGGTTTAATGTCAAAGTTTCATATTCAGAAAACTTTGAGATTTCAAATACCATTCTTTTGACAACTAAACTTTCAAGTTTCGCAAAACTTAAATTTGACAACAAACAAGAAATTGATGGCAAAGTTTTCGTGGCAAGAGGTTTGAGTTATGATTTGACTTTGAATCTATATGGTTATAATGAGGACCAAGTTACTTTCAAAATTTCTGAAACTGATTTTGCTTCATTGACGGGTTCAAATGGCAAATATAAATTGCAAATTTCTTCAAATAGACCAAGTTATAATCAAGATTTAGGACATTTGATTACCATTGATACTGTTGCAACCAAAGAAGTTGATGGTGTAATGGTTTCAACTCGGGATACTTTGAGCGTTTACATCATGGAATATGTGTTTAATTATACATATGTTGAAGGTGTGAATGAAGATATTGTTGAAGGTATGCAAAATGGCGTTATCTATACCGCTATTGGCAATCCTTTTGATTTGAAACTTTCAATCTCTTCTTGTTTGGAATATGATTCAACGAATAGTTCTATTGTCAATGAAGTGGAATCATTTGTTTCTGACATGACAAGTCAAATTGAATGGGCGGTGTATTTTGACAATAAAGTTGAAATTTTGGAAAAAGGTAAGAGTTTTAGAGATGAAAACAATTATTTCCTTATTGATTCTTTTGTTGTGACTCCACTTAGAATATATGATCCTACAAGCGACCATTATAGTTTTTCTGCAAGGGGAAATTATAAGATTTATGAAGGAGAGTATTCATATAGCAATCTGTTGACCAACGCACAAATGCTTTACAC